>NZ_CP067126.1:0-300000 GCF_028553725.1 Paracoccus alcaliphilus | reverse complement strand
GCACATCGGGCCAGCTCAGCTTGTGGGTTTCGGAATAAACCTCCAGCAAATTCGTAATATCATCAGGCAACCATCTTGTTTTACGAATGAAATCATGGCCACTGTTGGCGCGTCCCGGAACGGGGCCGGTGACCTCGGGCAGATCGGTCAGCGCGGCTTTCCACCATGCGGCGGCGGCCTGTCGGCGGTCGGAGGCACGCCATGCGGCATCCTCGTCATGGGCGCGCTGATAGGGCGGAAAGGCGATCGGCACCGGTCCCGCGCCGGTCAGCGCGGCATAGTGTTCCCCGATCCGGTTCGTCACCAGCACCATGCCATAACCGTCGATGGCCAGATGGTGGATCCGTTCATACAGCAGGTGGCGATCATCGCTGAGGATGAACAGGGTAAAGGCCGCGACGGGATCGCGGCTCAGATCCAGCGGGCGGTTGCTGTCGGCCTGCATCCGGGCCAGCGCCTCGGCCTCGGCCCCGGGGTGGCCGCGCAGATCGACGGTGGCGGGTGTGATGCCCTGATCCGAAAGCCATTGCCGGGGGCCGTCCGGGCCGGTCTGAAAGCGCAGATGCAGCGCCTCGGATTCCGCGATGGTCTGCGCCAGCGCCTGCAGCAGCGCCGCGCGATCCAGCGGGCCGCGCAGGTCCAGATACTGCCCGGTGTTCAGGATCGGGTTCGCCGGGTCCAGCGCCTGCGCATACCACAATCCCTCCTGTGCCTCGGTCAGAGGGCGCATGCGGATATCGCCCGGCAGGGCGCGCGTGACCGGATCATGGGCCGTCATGTCAGTCGGCCTGAGCGGGCCGGACGACCTCGCGCCACCATTCGCCAAGGGTGGAGTATTCGGCGAACAGCCCGAAATCGGCCTTCAGCCCAGCCTCTTCCCAGGCCAGAACCAGACGCATCATACGCAGCGAATCCAGCCCCAGATCGGGCAGGATATCGTCATCGCCCACCTCGGACGGGTCAAGGTCGATGATGGCGGCGATATCGGCGCGCATCTTGTCCAGCGTCAGCGTCATGGCCTTGCTCCTTCCTCCAGGAAACGGGCGCGCAGCCGGGCGCGCAACTGGTTACGGCTGATCTTGCCGACGGCGGTGGTCTCGAATTCAGGCACGAACACCACCTGATCGGGCACCTTGAAATCGGCCACGCCGCGGCCACGCATGAAGGCCTTGACCTCGGGCGCGCGCAGGGCGGTATCGGGCTGAAGGATCACGAAGGCGCAGCTGCGTTCGCCCAGAAATTCGTCGGGGATCGAGACCACGGCGGCGTCGAAGATGCCTGTATGGGCCAGCAGGTGGTCCTCGATCTCCTCGGCCGAGATCTTCTCGCCCGCCCGGTTGATGTGATCGCCCGCCCGGCCCTGCACCACCAGATAACCGCCGGGCAGCCGCCGGACGATATCGCCGGTGCGATAGAAGCCGTCCGGGGTAAAGCTGCGGGCATTGGCCGAAGGTTCGTTGTGATAGGCGCGGATCGTATAGGGGCCGCGCGTCAGCAGATGGCCCGGCTCGCCCTCGGGGACCGGATTGCCCTCGTCATCCAGCACCAGCACCTCGTCATCGGGGCTGATCGGGCGGCCCTGTGTGCCGATGATGATTTCTTCGGGGTCGTCCAGCCGGGTATAGTTCACCAGCCCCTCGGCCATGCCAAAGACCTGCTGCAAGGTGCAGCCCAATGCGCCGCGCACCCGGGCCGCCGCCTCGGGGATGAATTTCGCGCCGCCCACCTGCAAGACCTGAAGGCTGGAGATGTCGTGCTTCGTGCGGGGCGCGGCCTGCATCCACAACAGCGCCACGGGGGGCACGACGCCGGTGATGGTCACGCCCTCGGCCGCGATCAGCCCGAAGGCGGTTTCGGCGCTGGGATTGGGACACATGACCACGCGCGATCCGGCATAAAGCGCGCCCATCAGCCCCGGAGAGCTCATCGGGAAGTTATGCGCGACGGGCAGCGCGGCCATATAGACACTGTCGGGCCCCAGTCCACAGATCTCGGCACTGGCGCGGAAGCTGTAGATGTAATCGTCATGCGTGCGCGGGATCAGTTTCGACAGCCCGGTCGAGCCGCCCGAGATCTGCAAGAACGCCACCGAGGACGGATCGACCTGCGGCAGTTCGGCATCGCTGGCGGGCAGGGCGTCCAGCGCCAGATGCGGGCCGGGATCGCCGATCACCACGACATGCGCGATGCCCGGCACCTCTTGCTGCACGGCCGAGGCCAGCGGGCGATAGTCGAACCCCTCGTGCCGGTCGGCGATCATCAGCGCCCTGGCGCCAGAGCGGTTGGCGAAATGGACCAGCTCGGTCTGGCGATGGGCGGGCAGGGCATAGACCGGGATCAGCCCGGCCAGAAACACGCCAAAGACCGCCGAAACGAAACCGGCGATATTGGGAAGCTGCACGATCACCCGGTCGCCCGGCTGCAAACCCAGCCCCATCAGTCCGCGCGCGGCGGCTTCGGCGCGTTCCAGCACCTCGGCATAGGTCCAGCGGTTCTGGGCATCGACCACGGCCAGCCGGTCGGGATGCCGGGCGGCGCGGGCGCGCAGGAAATCACCGAAAGTTTCGCCCTGCCAATAGCCCTTTTCGCGGTAAAGACTGGCGAATTCATCCGGCCAAACCTGCCGGGGCATGAAATCAACTGGATCGGACACCGCACACCTGCCTTGCTTGCCTGGGCCCGGCAATACTGTGCCCGACTGTAATCGTCAACTTTTCGTCACGCCATTGCTGCCCCGCAGCATCGCCGGTATGTTTTGTCAGGACATTTCGTCCCGCCCCTTTGCCAGACAGCGTCCCCGGTACGCGGCGTGTTCCAGAAAGAGCGAGTATTCAGATGACGACAGTTCCTCCCCCGACACAGGCGTATTGGCGCGACAGCAGCGAACGCTATGGCATCGTGACCCGGGTTCTGCATTGGCTGATGGCCGCGTTGCTGTTGTGGCAGTTCGTCGGCATGGGGCTGCGTCTGCTGCTGGGCCGGGATTCCATCGCCAGCTTTTTCGTCGGGCTGCATCAGCCGGTTGGCACGGTGCTGTTTCTGCTGATCCTCGTGCGGCTGATCTGGGCACGCAGCAACCGGCGGAACCGCCCCGATCACGGCAGCGGATTCATTGCCACCACCGCACGTCTGGGGCATGGCGCGATGTATGTTCTGATGCTGACCGTGCCCAGTCTGGCGCTGCTGCGGGCATGGGGCGGCGAACGTGTCTTTGCGCCGTTCGGCTTTGAAATCTTCCCTGCGCGCGAGGTCGAGATCGCCTGGACTGGCAAACTGGCCGGGTTGCTGCATGGGGAACTGGCATGGGTGATGGCCCTGCTGATCCTGGGTCATGTCGGCATGGTCATTGTGCATGAACGGATGTGGCGCGACGACACCCTGTCGCGGATGGCGGGACGCCGGGGCTGAGGCCCCTCAGCGCCGCGCCAGCCCTGCCGCGGCCAGCGCGAATTCTCCACGCTCGACGGCCCGCGTCAGGATATCACGCTCTGGCCCCGGCAGTTGATCGACGCGCGAGGGCCGTACACGGGGCAGACCCGAGGCCGCGTTCAGCCAATCCTCGGGCGCGCGTCCGGTCAGATAGATGCCCAGCCGCGCCAGCTCGCTGCGGGGCCGGGTGCAAAGGTCTTCGTAATGCAGGACCAGCGGGCGGGCACCCTCCATCCCACGCAGACCGGCAACGGTGACCGCCGACCAGAAGGCGCCGCATTCACGCAACCCGGGGCGGCGCGACAGGATGCGGCGGACCCCGACCTGCCCGCCGATGGCGGCGATCACCGGCCACAGCGCGCCGCGCCCGTAATGGCCGCGCGGGCCCAGCAGGTCGATGCCAAGGGGGCGCAGCCTGCTCCACATCCAGATCGCCAGCCGCGCCGCCGGATAGTCGCGCATCGACAGCGCCGTATCGGCCCCGTTGCGCAACAACAGCACCGGCCGGGCCTCGGGAAACAGCCCGCGCAAGGTGCCCGCCGCGGCCAGTGATCCGCCCGACCGCTCGACCCAGATCCTTTTCCCACCGGCCTCGCCCGCAAGATCCGCAAACAGCGCCCGGTAATGATCGGCCAGCGGCAGATCGAGGCGGGCGTTCGCGGCAGTGGCAAGACGCGCGAACAGGTCGTCGGGTCGCTCGCTCAGATGCGGCAGCGTCACCGCCAGCAGCGGCGGGCAGGCATAGGGATCATGCGCGGGATCAGCCACCCGGCCATAGAGGAACTCGTCCGGCGCGATATCGGGATTGGCCAGTTGCGACAGCGCAGCCGAAGGCCTGGCCAGCCGATGCCAAAACGCCGCGCCACTGATTCGCGTGCGCACCGGACGGAAGGCATGCGGCCCGGCGGTCGAGAACAGCTCGGACAGCGACAGGATATCCGGGTGCAGCCGCAGCACTTGCGACAACAGGGTCGAACCGCAGCGGGCCGAGCCAAGAATCAGCCCGCCGCGCATCGGCTGGCCGGACGGATCGGCGGCCCGCAGGGGTGCGGCTTCCATCCGCATCCTCAGGCGGCCCCGGACTTGATCGAGGCGATCAGCCGGTCGATCATCCGATGCGCCAGCTGGTGCGGTTCCTGCCGGGTCAGCAGGTCCAGCCGCGAACTGGCCGACAGCGACACGACGCCGTGGACCGATACCAGCAATTCCTCGGCCAGCAGGCGCGCATCGGTGCGTGGCTCAAGCGCCCTGATCGGCAGGGCCACGCGGTCGATCAGCGCCTCGATCATGCCGGTATACCAGACCGGAAACTGGTCGGTGACGCGCGGGCCTTCGAACAATCCGCGCCAGACCTCGGGGCGTTCGACCACGAAATCGACATAGGTATCGGCCATCGCCACCAGCCATTCGCGCGAATCCTGACCGGGCGGAATTGCATCGACGGCGCGGGCCAGATCGATGAACCCCATCCGGTTCACCTCCAGCAGGACCGCGTTCATGCCGTCGAACAGATTATAGATCGTGCCGGGCGTCGTCCCGACCGCCTGAGCCAGCGCGCGCGCTGTCAGGGCGGTGGGGCCGCCTTCCTCCAGAAGCTGCCTGGCAGCCTCGATCGAGGCAGAGCGGAGGGCTTCGTAATCATACTGACGAGGACGGGCCATGAATCCTTTTCCAACATTTGTGAACAATGTTCAATAAAACGTCTTGACGTGAAGGTCAACCTTTGTCAACGTTAATGAACACTGTCCAATAATGGTATCAGCGATGCAACCGATTCCCCTCAAGATCTGCGGCACGGGCAGCTATCTTCCCCGCCGTATCCTGACTTCGGAAGAAATAGACGCCCGTCTGGGCTGGCGTCCGGGCACCTGCCATTCGCTTTATGGCATCAAGACCCGCCACGTCGCCGATGACGAGGAAACCACCTCGGCCATGGCGGCCGGGGCGGCGTTGCAGGCGATGGAGATGGCGGGCTGCGGTCCGCGCGACATCGACCTGATCATCGGCGCCTGCGGCGTCATGGAGCAGCCGATCCCCTCGACCGCCGTTCTGGTGCAGGACCGGCTGGGGCTGGGACGCAGCGGCATACCCGCATGGGATGTGAACGCGACCTGCCTTGGCTTTCTGAAGGGGATGGATGTCGCGGCAATGCATATCCAGACCGGGCGGGCCAAACGGGTTCTGGTGTTTTCGTCGGACATCGCTTCGGTCGGGCTGGATTGGGGCCACCCGGAGGCGGCGGCGATCTTTGGCGATGGCGCGGCGGCGGTCGTGCTGGAGGCGGGCGAAGGCGACAGCGCCCTGCTGGCCATGGGTTTCGAGACCTATTCGCAAGGCCGCGATGCCTGCGTGCTGGCCGCCGGGGGCACCCGCGTCAACCCGGTGCGCGGCATGCAGACGGGCGAGGATCGCTTTCGGATGGACGGGCAAAAGGCGTTCCGCGTCGCCTCGCGCTATCTGCCGCGCTTCCTGCGCCGCCTGCTGCTGAAATCCGAGGTCGGGCTGGACCGGCTGGATTGCGTCATTCCCCATCAGGCCAGCGCGCAGTCGCTGAACCACGCCATCCAGAACCTGCTGCTGGGGGCAGAGCGGGTGGTCAATATCTTTGCCCAGCATGGCAATCAGATCGCGGCTTCGATCCCGACGGCGCTGGATCATGCCGTGCGCAGCGGGCGGCTGAAGCGCGGCGATCATGCGCTGCTGATCGGAACCTCGGCCGGCATTTCGCTTGGCGGCAGCGTGGTGAGGTTCTGATGCGCGCCCTTGTCACCGGAGCGACGGGCTGCCTTGGCCGCGCCCTTGTCGAAGAGCTGAGCCTGCATGGCTGGAACCTGCGCACGACGGCGCGGACCCCTGCCGACCTGCCCGATTTCATGGCCGCCGATCTGGTCACCTCGGATCTGCGCCCGATCCTGAAGGGCGTCGATGTGGTCTTTCACTGTGCCGCGCTGTCTTCCGCCTGGGGGTCCGAGGCCGAGTTCATCGCCGCCAATGTCACCGCCACAAGGCGGCTGCTTCAGGCCGCCGAAGATGCCGGGGCGATGCGCTTTGTCTTTGCCTCGACCCCCAGCCTCTACGCCGACGGCACCGACCGGCTGGACGTGGCCGAGAATGCGCCGCTGCCCGCGCGCTGCGTCACCCCCTATGCCCATTACAAGCGGCTGGCCGAGCGGATGGTGCTGGCCGCCGATGGCGGGATGCGCTGCAACGCGATCCGGCCCCGCGCCATCTATGGCCGCTACGACCGTTCGCTGCTGCCGCGGCTGTTTCAGGCGATGCGCCGGGGCATGGTGCCGATGATCGGCGGCGGGCACGCCCTGATCGACGTGACCCACCGGCGCGATGCGGCGCGGGCGATGATCCTTGCCGCGTCGGGGCCGGGCGGGCGGGTCTGGAACGTGACTTCGGGCCGGGCCTTCGCCTTTCGCGATCTGGTCGAGATCGCCGGGCGCCGCAGCGGGCTGCGCTTTCGCAGTCCCCGGATCCCCTATTCGCTGGCCATGTCGCTGGCCACGACCGCCGAGACGATGGCGCGCTGGCGCGGCGGGGCCGAGCCGGCGCTGACCCGGCAGGCCGTGGCCTCGCTGGGGCGCAGCCTGACGCTGGACATCACCGCCGCCCGGCGCGATCTGGGGTACAAGCCGCTGGTCGGGTTCGAGGAAGGGCTGCAAGAGTGCTTTGCCTGACCACCCATCAGGTCGGTTCCTGCCGCGCCATCGGCTGGGCGGCGGGAACGGGCGGGCCGCTGCCGGTCAGCTTTCCCGCGCTGGTCACGCTGATCCGGCTGGAGGGGTTCAGCCTGCTGGTCGATTGCGGCTATGGCCCGGCGTTTTTCGAGGCCACCGCCGGGTTTCCGGCCCGCATCTATCGCTGGTTGACGCCGGTCAGGCTGCCCGACAGCCAGCGGCTGAACCGGCAACTGCCCTGCCAGCCCGATCTGGTGATGCTGACCCATCTGCATGCCGATCACGTCGCCGGGCTGTGCGATCTGCCCGCCCATGTCCCGGTCGCGGCCTCGGCCACAGCCGTGGCGCATCTGCGCGGGCTGTCCGATCTGGCGGCAACGCGGGCGGCCTGTCCGCCGCGCCTGCGCGACATGATCCTGTCGCGCCCGCTGTCAATGATCGAGAACCAGCCCTTGCGCGACACCGGCCTGCCGTGCTTTCCCTCGGGCCATGACCTGCTGGGCGATGGCCGCCTGCTGGCGGTGCCGTTGCCGGGGCATGGCGTCGGCCAGATGGGCCTGTGGATCCCCGAGGCCGCGCGGCTGCTGATCGCCGATGCCGCCTATTCGCGCCGCGCGCTGCGCCTGAACCGGATGCCGCCGCGCGTGGTGTTGTCGGGGCTGGGCGATGCGACGGCCTATGCCCAGACCTTCACCGCGCTGCGGCGGCTGATGCTGCTGCGCCCCGAGATCCGCCTGGACCCCTCTCATTGCCCCGAGGTCGCGCCATGTTCCTGACCACCTTCCTGACCGCGCGCTATGGCCGCTGCTTTCCGTCGCGCGCCGCGATCGAAAGCCATCACGTCCGCGCCTTCGACCGCTTCCGCCGCAAGGTGATGCCGCGATCGCCCTTTTATCGCGATCTGGCCCGCACACCGCTGGCCGCCCTGCCGCGCATGGACAAGGCCAGCCTGATGGAGAATTTTTCCGCCATCAACACCTGCGGACTGGACTATGATCGGGCGCTGGAGGTCGCGCTGCGGGCCGAAAAGACGCGCGACTTCTCGCCCCTGATCGGCAAGGTATCGGTCGGGCTGTCCACCGGCACCTCGGGGCAGCGGGGGCTGTTTCTGACCACGCCGCGCGAAAGGGCGCAATGGGCGGCGATCATGCTGGGGCGGTTCTGGCCCGATCTGCGGCGGCGTCAGCGGGTGGCGTTTTTCATGCGCGCCGACAATGCGCTGTATCGCAGCATGTCCAACCCGATGATCCGGTTCGAGTTCTTCGACATGATGACACCCTGGGACGAGCATCTGCCGCGGCTGAATGGGCTGGACCCGACCGTGCTGATCGCGCCCGCCCGCATTCTGGGGCAACTGGCGCTGGCCGGGCTGCGGATTTCGCCGCAGCGGGTGATCTCGATCGCGGAAACGCTGATGCCCGATGACCGCGCCGCCATCACCGCAAGTTTCGGCTGCCGGGTGGATGAGGTCTATCAGGCGACCGAGGGCGTGATGGCGATGACCTGCCCCGCCGGCAATCTGCACCTGAACGAACATTGGCTGCGGATCGAGCGTGACGTGATCGACCCCGCCACCGGCGCCTTCTGCCCGGTCATTCACGATTTCACCCGCGAAAGCCTGCCGATCCTGAATTATCGGCTGAACGACGTGCTGATCCCCGACCCAGAGCCCTGCCCATGCGGCTGCGCCAGCCAGCGCATCGCCCGGATCGAGGGAAGAGAGGACGACATGCTGTGGTGGCCCGGCCCTTCGGGCCCGCGTCTGGTGCCCGCCGACGCCATCCGCAACATGATCGCCTGCCTGCCGCTGCGCCTGCGGGACTGGCGCGCGATCCAGCGGGGCGATGTGCTGGAAATCTGGCTGGACGGCGCCGACAGCGATCCCCGCCCGGCGCTGGAACAGGCCCTGACCGATCTGGGGCGGCGGCTGAACTGCACCCCGCCGCAACTGCTGGTCCGTCAGGGCCTGCCATCCGAAGGCGACGCCAAGCGACGCCGCGTCCGGGTGGATGCGGGCTGATCGCGGGGGCGGGTGACATTCCCGCCGGGGCAAGGCATTGTGACCCAGCCCAAGCCCCACCGGATGACCTGATGCCCGAACTGGACCTGATAGACCGCAAGATCGTCCATGAACTGATGCAGGATTCCAGCCTGTCGGTGGCGCAGATCGCCGATCGGGTCGGCCTGTCCCAGACCCCCTGCTGGAAGCGCATCCAGAAGCTGGAGGCAACCGGCGTGCTGACCGGGCGCGTCGCCATCGCCAATCCCGCCCGGATCGGCTTTGGCCTGACCGTGTTTGTGGGCATCGTCGCCCCCGATCACAGCGCCGAATGGCGGCAGCGTTTCACCGAAACCGTCAGCACCATCCCCGAGATCATGGAGGTCTATCGCATGGCCGGAGAGATGGACTATCTGCTGCGGGTCTCGGTCCGCGACATGGCCGCCTTCGATGGTCTTTACAAGCGCCTGACCGATGCGATCCCGATCAAGAACGTCACCTCTCATTTCGCGATGGAGCGGATGATCTTTACCACCGCCTATCCCATTGACACGCACAGCTTCTGAACCGCCGGGAAAGGATTTGGCCTCTGAACTCGCCTTATGGGCGGTATGGAGAATATTATTCCTTTACGGCGGTATCATTTGGCAAATCCATCCAAAATGCCGGGGTAAATGATCGGCTTCCTTTCCTTGGCTTCACCTTGCGCCGTGCTTAGTTTTCATCCAGTGCAAACCGGACGTGAACATGAGCCTCTCCATCGCCAATCTGACCCGTCGCTTCGACCAGACCGAGGTGTTGCGGGGCATCGACCTCGACATCCGGCAGGGTGAACTCGTTGCCCTGCTGGGGCCGTCGGGATCGGGCAAGACCACGCTGCTGCGGATCATCGCCGGGTTGGACTGGCCCGATGCGGGCAGCCTGACGGTGGGCGGGCAGGACTGGCTGCGCAAGACCGCGCAGGAACGCCGCACCGGCTTTGTCTTTCAGCATTACGCGCTGTTTCCGCATATGAAGGTGCGCGACAATATCGCCTTCGGCCTGACCGTCCTGCCACGGCGCGACCGTCCGTCCAGTCCAGAAATCGCCGAGAAGGTGCGGGAATTGCTGCATTTCCTGCAGATCGACACGCTGGCCGACCGCTATCCCACCGAATTGTCGGGCGGGCAGCGTCAGCGGGTGGCGCTGGGGCGGGCGCTGGCGATCTCTCCGCAGCTTCTGCTGCTGGACGAACCCTTCGGCGCGCTGGATGCGCAGGTCCGCCGCGATCTGCGCCGCTGGCTGCGCGGTGTCCACGAGGCCAGCCAGACCACCACCATCTTCGTCACCCACGATCAGGAAGAGGCGTTCGAGCTGGCCGACCGCGTGGTGGTGATGGGGGCAGGGCGGATCGAACAGATCGGCCACCCGGATGAGATCTATGACCACCCCGCTTCGGATTTCGTCGCCCGTTTCGTGGGGCTGACGGTCGAACTGCCGGTGACCATGCGGCAGGGCCGGGCCGAGGCACCGGGGCTGGATCTGGCCGCGCTGCCGCGTCGGGCGATGGCCGATGGCCCGGCGACGCTGTTCCTGCGCCCCTCGGATATTGCGGTCCAGCCCGACCCGGCAGGCCCGTTCCACGTCACCGATGTCGCCTCGACCGGCGCGCTGCTGCGTATCACCCTGCAAGGCCCCGGCGATTGCCGCCTAGAGGCCGAGGTGCCGCGCCGCACCCTCGACCGGCTGGAACTTGGCCAGACCGTCAGCCTGCGCCCCGAGGCAGGCCGCCTTTTCCCCGGCCAGCAGTCCCCCAGGACCGCCGCCGCGCCAACCCCGATTTCCGCTTTCAAGGAGCAAAGACTGTGAAAACCCGTATTCTTGCCGCCGCGCTGACGCTTGGTCTGGCCACTCAGGCATCCGCTCAGGACGCGATCCTGAACGTGTCCTATGACATCGGACGAGAGCTGTTCGCCGCCGTCAACCCGGTCTTTGCCGAGAAGTGGAAGGCCGATACCGGTCGCGACGTGACCATCGACCAGTCCCATGCCGGTTCGTCGCGGCAGGCGCGCGCCATTCTGGAAGGTCTGCCCGCCGATGTGGTGACTTTCAACCAGACCACCGACATTCAGGTGCTGGCCGATTCCGGGTTGGTGGATGAAAACTGGCGCGAAGCCTTCCCGAACAACGCCTCGCCCTATTATTCGCTGCCGTCCTTCCTTGTGCGCGAGGGCAACCCGAAGAACATCGAGGACTGGGACGATCTGGTGGCCGAAGGCGTGCAGGTGATCTTCCCCAACCCGAAAACCAGCGGCAATGCGCGCTATACCTATCTGGCGGCCTATGCCTTCGCGCTGGACGGCAATGGCGGCGATCAGGAGGCCGCGCAGGACTTCGTGCGGGCGCTATTCGCCAATGTCCCGGTCTTCGACACCGGCGGGCGTGCCTCGACGGCCACCTTTGCCGAACGCGGACTGGGCGATGTTCTGGTCACCTTCGAGGCCGAGACCGCGCAGATCGCCGCGCAATATGCCGATCAGGGTTTCCAGCAGGTGACCCCCTCGCTGAGCCTTCTGGCCGAATTCCCCGTCGCGATCGTCTCCGAGAATACCGAACGCAAAGGGACGACCGAGGTTTCAAAGGCTTATCTTGACTTCCTCTATTCCACTGAAGGTCAACGCGTTCTGGCCGAGAACGCCAACCGCGTCCATGACGAGACCGTTCAGGCCGAGTTCGCCGACAAGTTCCCCGAGCTGCGTCTGGTCACGGTCGAGGATGTCTTCGGCGGTTGGGACAAGGTCAACGAGGAACATCTGGCCGAAGGCGCAATCCTTGACAGCGTGTTCGTGAACCAATGACGGTTTCGGCCCCCCTTGCCAGCAATGTCCCGGTGCGCGCCAAGCGCGTGCTGCCGGGCTTTGGCCTGACCATGGGCGTGACGCTCAGCTATCTGGGCATCATCGTCCTGCTGCCGGTGATCGCGCTGGTGCTGAAGGGGGCCGAGATCGGGCCGCAGCGTTTCATGCAGATCATCACCGCGCCGCGCACCCTTGCGGCGCTGCAACTGACGCTGCTGGCCGCCACCATCGCCACGATCTTCAACGCGCTTTACGGCTTGCTGATGGCGTGGGTGCTGGTGCGCTATGAGTTTCCGGGCAAACGGCTGCTGGATGCGCTGATGGATGTGCCCTTCGCGCTGCCGACGGCGGTGGCCGGTCTGGCGCTGACGGCGCTGTTTGCCGCGAACGGGTGGTATGGGGCGCTGCTGACGCCGCTTGGCATCAATGTCGTCTATACGATCTGGGGCGTGGCGCTGGCCATGTCCTTCACCTCGATCCCCTTCGTGGTGCGCACGGTGCAGCCGATCCTGGAAGACATGGACCCGCAATATGAGGAGGCCGCGATCACCCTTGGCGCGACCCGCTGGACGATCTTCCGCCGCGTGGTCCTGCCTGCGATCCTGCCCGCATGGCTGGTCGGCATCACCCTGTCCTTCGCCCGTTCACTGGGAGAGTTCGGGGCGGTCGTCTTCATCGCCGGCAACCTGCCGATGAAGACCGAGATCGCCTCGCTGCTGGCCGTCATCCGGCTGGAGGAATACGACTATAACGGTGCCGCCGCGATTGCGCTGGTGCTGCTGGTGATCGCGCTGGTGCTGCTGGCGGCGTCCGGTCTGTTGCAGGCGCGGGCGCAACGGTATCAGGGGAAATCGGCATGAGGCCCGCCGCAGCCCCCGGCGCGCTGGCGCCACGCCCCGACCGCCGCGCAGCTCAAGCACTGATTGGTGCCGCCGTCGCGCTGACGCTGGTGGCGCTGGTGGTGCCGCTGGTCTATATTTTTTATCGCGCGTTCTCAGCCGGTTCACAGGCGTTCTTCAACAATATTCTGGATCCAAACACGCTGCATGCGATCATGCTGACGGCGATGGTGGCGCTGCTGACCGTGCCGTTCAACCTGATTTTCGGCGTGGCGGCGGCATGGGCGATTGCGCGTTTCCGCTTTCGCGGGCGCAGGCTGCTGCTGGTGCTGATCGAGATTCCGTTCTCGATCTCTCCGATCATCGCCGGGATCTGCTATCTGCTGCTGTATGGCCGGCAGGGGCTGATGGGGTCGTGGCTGATGGCCAATGACATCCAGATCCCGTTCGCGCTGCCGGGGATCGTGATGGTGACGATGTTCGTCACCTCGCCCTTCGTGGTGCGCGAAGTGCTGCCGCTGATGCAGGCGCAGGGGTCCGAGCAGGAACAGGCCGCCGTCACCCTTGGCGCCAGCGGCTGGCAGGTGTTCCGCCGCGTGACCCTGCCCAATATCCGGTGGGCGCTGCTTTATGGTGCGGTCTTGTGCACCGCGCGGGCGGTGGGCGAATTCGGCGGGGTCTCGGTCGTGTCGGGGTCGATCCGAGGTCAGACCAACACGCTGCCCCTTCAGATCGAGCTGCTGTTCAACGACCTCAACATCGCCGGAGCCTTTGCCGCCGCCTCGACCCTGACGGTGATCGCGCTGGTGGTGATGGTACTGAAAACCGTCATGGAATCGCAGCGCGGCTAGGGGCGCGTCATTCCTTCGTTACGTCACCGCCTTAACAGGGCGGCATCGGCATGTTGCACATGATCGACCGCGGTGAAGAGGACAGCAAGATCATTGCCGAGGCCTGGCGCGCGCAGGACAGCCAGACCCCCAGCGCCAACTGACGACAGCCGTTCCGGGCGTTGTGACATCGCCCGGTCGCCGCATTTCGGGTTGTGATCCTTCCCCTGTCTATTTATGTTATGTTATATCATAATTGGATGGTGGAAAGGAGACGACAATGACGGATGACAGGCTTCCGGTGACGGTGCTGTCCGGCTTTCTGGGGGCGGGCAAGACGACGCTGCTGAACCATCTGCTGAACAACCGCCTCGGACTGCGCATCGCGGTGATCGTCAATGATATGTCCGAGGTGAATATCGACGCCGACCTGATTGATGCGGGCAGCCGGATGAACCGGGGCACGGAAACGCTGGTCGAGATGTCGAACGGCTGCATCTGCTGCACCCTGCGCGAGGATCTTCTGGTCGAGGTGCGCAAGCTGGCCGAGGCGGGGCGCTTCGATTACCTGCTGATCGAATCCTCGGGCATATCCGAACCGCTGCCGGTGGCCGCGACCTTCGAATTCACCGATGCCGATGGTCGCAGCCTGTCGGATGTGGCGCGGCTGGACACGATGGCGACGGTGGTCGATTGCGTCAACCTGCACAGTCACTTCGGCGGGCAGGGGGGTGATGCCGGGCTGATCGGATTGCTGACCGAACAGATCGAGTTTGCCGATGTGGTGATCCTGAACAAGAGCGGCGATGCCTCTGCATCCCAGCGCGACGCGGCCCGCAAGATCATTCGCAGCCTGAACGCCGATGCCCGCCTGATCGAAACCGACTTTGCCCGCGTCTCCGCGGACCGGATCCTTGATACCGGGCTGTTCGATTTCGACCGCGCGCACAGCCATCCGATGTGGGCCAAAGAGTTGTATGACCACGCCAGCCACACCCCCGAGACCGAAGAATATGGCGTCTCGTCCTTCGTCTATCGCGCCCGCCGCCCGTTCGAGCCGCGCAAGATCCATGACCTGCTGGGCGATACACTGCCCGGTGTGATCCGCGCCAAGGGCCATTTCTGGATCGCGACGCGGCCTGACTGGGTGGCCGAATTCTCGCTGGCGGGGGCGCTGGCCAGCGTCCGGCCACTGGGGCGCTGGTGGGCGTCGATCCCGCAGGATCACTGGCCGCGCCACGACGGCGCCCGCGCCTTTCTGGACCGCAACTGGGCCGAGCCCTGGGGCGACCGGCGGCAGGAACTGGTCTTCATCGGCAGCGGCATGGACGAAGATACGCTGCGCGCCCGGCTGGATGCCTGCCTGATCCTTGATGAACAGGTGGATGATCCGCAGCAATGGGGCGGGTTGACGGACCCCTTCCCTGAATGGCGCCCCGAGGCCGCATGAGCCGCGCGGTGGAACCCCGCGCCGGGGGCAATCTGGGCGCGACCCCTCAGCCTGCCCGGCGTCGGCGTGGTTGTCCGATGGCACGTTATGACGCGCTGCCGCCGCCTCTGCGGCAATGGTTGACACAGGCGGCGCTGCCTTGGTCGCCCTCGTCCTGCCGCCGGTTGTGGCGGCAGGCACTGGCGGCGGGGGCCTCGCCCGATGAGGCGATCGAGCGGTTGAACCGCGCGGAACAGGCGGCGCTGAGGCGCGCGGTCTAGGCCCCCGCCACCGGCTGGATACGGCGCAGGCGCAGGGCGTTGGTCAGCACGAAGACGCTGGACAGCGCCATCGCTCCTGCCGCCAGCATCGGCGACAGCATCATGCCGTTCACGGGATAGAGCAGCCCCGCCGCCACCGGGATCAGCGCGGTGTTATAGCCGAAGGCCCAGAACAGGTTCTGGCGGATATTGCGCATCGTTGCCCGGCTGATCTGAAAGGCGCTGGCCACCGCGCCCAGACCGGAACCCATCAGCACCACATCCGCGCTCTCGATGGCGACATCGGTGCCGGTGCCGATGGCGATGCCGATATCGGCGCTGGCAAGGGCCGGGGCGTCGTTGATGCCGTCGCCGACAAAGGCCACCGGCCCATGCGATTGCAGGCGGCGGATCGCCTCGACCTTGCCGTCGGGCATGACATCGGCCACGACCTCTGTGATCTGCAACTGGCGGGCCACGGCGTCGGCGGTGCGCTGCCCGTCGCCGGTCAGCATCGCCACCCTGATCCCCTGCGCGTGCAGATCGGCGATGGCGGCGCGGGCGCTGTCCTTGATCGGGTCGGACACTGCGATCACCGCCGCGATCCGCCCGTCCTGCGCGGCAAACAGCGCCGTATGCCCGTCTGCCGCCAGCGCGGCGGCGCGGTCGCCAAGCGGGCCGGTCTCGATCCCCTCGCGCTCCATCAACCGGCCTGCGCCGATCAGGATGTCATGGCCATCGACCGTCGCCCGCACGCCCAGCCCGGTTAGCGACTGGAAGCCTTCGGGCGTGGCGGAGATCAGCCCCTCGGCCCTTGCGCCCTCGACCACGGCGCGGGCGATGGGATGTTCTGAACGATCCTCGACCCCCGCGATCCGGGCCAGCAGCGCGTCGCGGTCGATGCCGGGGACGGTCTCGAAACCGGTCAGCGTCGGTCGGCCCTCGGTCAGTGTGCCGGTCTTGTCCAGCGCCACGGTGACCACGCCCTGCAGCGATTGCAGCGCGTCGCCGCGACGGAACAGCACCCCCAGATCGGCGGCCCGGCCAGTGCCGACCATGATCGAGACCGGAGTCGCCAGCCCCATCGCGCAGGGGCAGGCGATGATCAGCACCGCCACCCCGGCGACCAGCGCATGGGTCAGGCGCGGCTCGGGGCCCAGGATCAGCCAGACCGCCACGGTCAGCACCGCCACCACCAGCACCGCAGGCACGAAATACATGGTGATGCGGTTGACGAGCTCCTGAATCGGCAGCCGCGCGCCCTGCGCCTCTTCGACCATGCGGATGATCTGCGACAGGACCGTATCCGCGCCGATCCGCGTGGCGCGAAAGACCAGCGCGCCATTGCCGTTCACCGTGCCGCCGGTCACTTCGGCGCCCTTGGCCTTGTCCACCGGCACCGGCTCGCCCGTAATCATGCTTTCATCTACCCATGACTGCCCCGATACCACCACCCCGTCCACGGCGATCTTTTCGCCGGGGCGGACATGGATCAAATCGCCGGTGACGATCCGGTCGATGGGAAGTTCGGTCGTGTCGCCACCCCGTTCCACCCGCGCCGTGCGCGGACGCAGGCCGACCAGCCGGGCGATGGCGGCGCCGGTGCGGCCCTTGGCGCGCGCCTCGATAAAGCGGCCCAGCAGGATCAGAACGACGATAACCGCCGCCGCCTCGTAATAGACGGCACGGCTGGATTCGGGCAGCAGACCCGGCAAAAAGGTCGCGACGACCGAGAAACCCCATGCCGCCGCCGTCCCGATGGCGACCAGAGAATTCATGTCCGGCGCGCCGCGAAACAGCGCCGGGAACCCCTTGGCATAGAAGCGCCGCCCCGGCCCGATCAGAACCAGCGTGGTCAGGACAAATTGCAGCAGCCAAGAGGTCTGCGTGCCGATGTTATGTGCGATCCAGTGATGCAGGGTAGGGATCAAATGCCCGCCCATCTCGATCACGAAAACCGGCAGGGCAAGGATCGAACCAATGACAAGATCGCGGCGTAATTCATTGATTTCACGCGTGTTCCGATCATCTGCGGGCTGATGCCCCCCGGCCTGATGGGGATGGGCGGGATAACCCGCCTGCGTCACCACCTGCGCCAGA
Source organism: Paracoccus alcaliphilus (assembly GCF_028553725.1). NCBI lineage: Bacteria > Pseudomonadati > Pseudomonadota > Alphaproteobacteria > Rhodobacterales > Paracoccaceae > Paracoccus > Paracoccus alcaliphilus. The sequence goes on along the minus strand of NZ_CP067126.1, from coordinate 282,591 downwards.
TCCGCCGCGCTGACCGTATCCAGATGGCTGACCACCGCCCGGTTCGAGGCCAGATTGACAGTCGCCGACAGCACGCCCGGACTGGCCCGCAGCGCCTTTTCCACCCGCCCCACACAAGAGGCGCAGCTCATATCCGCGATATCCAGCGTGGTCTCGGCCAGCCGCGCGGGATAGCCGCTGCGGTCCAGCACCTGCGCCACATCATCGGCGGCAATGCTGCCGTCGTGATGCAGGGTGGCGGTTTCGGTGGCCAGATTGACCTCGGCCCCGGTCACGCCCGGCATGGCCTTCAGCGCCTTTTCCACCCGGCCAACGCAAGAGGCGCAACTCATCCCCTCGATACCAAGTTGCATGGATTGGTCGGTCATGGCGGTCTCCGGTCGCTTCATCAGGTCTTGGCATCTCAGATAGGGGCTCCAGTAACGGGAGGGTAAAGGGGTCGGCGCAAAAAATCCTTGCCGAAGCTGAAAATCCTTGACCCTCCAGCGGCTGGACACCCCATCTGGGCAGAAGAAACGCAAGAGCTGAGGACGATATGAGCGACAATTCCCAAGCCACATTCACCATTGCCGACATGACCTGCGGCCATTGCGAAAAGACGCTGCGCGCGGCCTTTGCCGAGGCGATGCCGGGGGCCAAGGTCAGCATCGACCTGCCCGCCCATCGCCTGACCGTCACCGGCGATACCGCCCGCGCGCGCGAGGTCATTATCGGCGCGGGCTATACCCCGGAAGCGGCCTAGCCCCGCAGATTGCGCCAGACCACCAGCGCCGCATCGCTGAGATCGCCAAGGCGCGCCATCAGATGCTCTCGCTCGGGCAGGGCGCCGCTTTGCGGATCGGCGGCATCGAGGCGAGTCAGCAGGCGCTCGATCCGCCGGCGGTGGGTGCCGGTCAGGACCTGCAACGGATCGGCCAGCAGCCCCGCAAATGTCGTCACGACCGAGGCGATCAGCGTCAGAACCGTTCCCGTCAGCAGCAGTTGCATCCACGATTGCCGGACCGGAAAGGCGCCATACCACAGCCGGCCAAGGCCGCGACCCAGCGCGAAATCGTCGATCGCCTGATTTTGCGCCCGCATCTCGGCCACCGGCCCGGCCAGCGAAATCACCCCCGGCGTGGCCAGTTCGAACATGGAAAACCCGGCCAGCAGCACCAGCGCCGAGGTCGTCATTTCGGCCACCGCATTGCGCGTGCCAGCGTAATCGGCGACCGCCCGCGCGACCGTTTCGGGCGGGGCGGCGACCCCTGCGCCCTTGCTGTCCAGATCGGCGATAAAGCGGTTCAGGTCGGATTCCACCTGCCGGGCGATGTTCGATGTCAGAAATATCTGCCGCGCGCCCAGCCATGCCGCCGCCCGCCGCAAACGCACCAGATTGAGCAGCCCGGCGATCATCCGCACCAGCAGATACAGCGGCGACAACGCGACATTCAGCGGCGCGCGCAGCAGGTCCAGCCCCAGCGCATGGCGATGCAGCCGCAGCGATCCCAGCGGGCCGAAACGCGCCCGGACAAAGCGGCGGATCCCGGCCCGGCGCATCACCGAGACCGGATCGCGCGCCGGAGTAATCAGGGCGCCGGGAATCTGCGTCATCAGGCCCCGTTCAGATCGCGGGCACGGTCACGCAGCACGAATTTCTGCACCTTGCCGGTCGAGGTCTTGGGCAGTTCCGTGAACACCACCGATTTGGGCACCTTGAAGCCGGCCATATTGCTGCGGCAGAAATCGATGACCTCGGCCTCGGTCAGATCGGCGCCGGGTTTCAGCGTGACGAAGGCGCAGGGGGTTTCGCCCCAGCGTTCATCCGGGCGCGCCACCACCGCCGCCTCGAGGATCAGGGGGTGGCGATACAGCACGTCCTCGACCTCGACCGAAGAGATGTTCTCGCCCCCGGAAATGATGATGTCCTTGGATCGGTCCTTGATCTCGACATAGCCGTCCGGGTGCATCACCCCCAGATCGCCCGAGGCGAACCAACCGCCCCGGAATGCCTTGGCCGTCGCGCTGGGGTTTTTAATATAGCCCTTCATCACGTTGTTTCCACGCATGAAAATTTCGCCAATGGTCTGGCCGTCGGCGGGCACGGGATCGAGGGTATCGGGGTCGGCCACCATCAACCCCTCCAGCGCCAGATAGCGCACGCCCTGCCGCGATTTCAGCCGGGCGCGTTCGTCGCCGGTGATTCCGTCCCATTTCGGCTGCCACGCGCTGACGACCGAGGGGCCATAGGTCTCGGTCAACCCGTAAACCTGCGTTACCTCGACGCCCATCGCCTCCATATTGCCGATCACGGCGGCGGGGGGCGGGGCGCCTGCGGTCATCACCTTCACCTCGTGGGTAAAGTCCTTCAATTCGTCGGGCGCATTGACCAGCATGTTCAGCACCACCGGGGCGCCGCAGAAATGGGTCACCTTTTCATCGCGGATCAGCTGGAAGATCGGCTCGGCCCGGACGGCGCGCAGGCAGACGCACAGTCCCGCATTGGCGGCAATCGTCCAGGGAAAGCACCAGCCGTTGCAGTGAAACATCGGCAGCGTCCACAGATAGCGCGCGTGATGCGGCATCCCCCAGGTCAGGATATTACCCAGGGCGTTCAGCGCCGCGCCGCGATGGTGATAGACGACGCCCTTGGGATCACCCGTCGTGCCCGAGGTATAGTTCAGGCTGATCGCGTCCCATTCATCACCGGGCAGCGACCACTCAAAAGCCGCATCGCCCTCGGCCACCAGCTCGTCATAGGTCACCCGCCCGACGCGCGGCGCATCGGGCAGGGCGGGGTCGAGAATATCGACCACCAGCATGTCGGGGCGATGCGCGATCCTGATCGCCCGTTCCGCCATCTCGGCGAATTCGGGATCGACGATCAGCACCCTGGCCTCGGCATGGTTCAGGATGAAAGCCACGGTTTCGGCATCCAGCCGGGTGTTGATCGTATTCAGCACCGCCTGCGCCATCGGCACGGCGAAATGCAGCTCGAACATCTCGGGGATATTGGCGGCGATGACCGAGACGGTATCGCCCTTGCCGATCCCGCGACGGCTCAGGGCCGAGGCGATGGCGCGGCAGCGATCATAGGTTTCGGCCCAGTCGCGCCGCACATCGCCGTAAACCACCGCGGGCAGGTCGGGATAGACCGCGGCCGTGCGCGCGATGAAGGACAGGGGCGACAGCTGCACGAAATTTGCGGCGTTCTGATCCAGCCCGATGTCATAGATGTTTGCCCCGGCGCTCATTGCCATACCTCCGGCTCCGCTGTTTCGCTGTGGCGTCAGGATGGCCACGACAGCGGGCGAAGGTCAATCCGGCTTGCCCGTGCTGCGATGCCGCCCGATGGGCAGCATCATCGGACGGTCCGAGACCGGATCGGTGATGATCCGGCTGTCCAGCCCGAAGACATGGCGGATATTGGCCTCGGTCAGCACCGTTTCCGGGGTGCCGCTGACATGCAGCCTGCCATCGGCCATCGCGACCAGAAAATCGGCATAGCGGGCGGCAAGGTTCAGGTCATGCAGCACCATGACGATGGTGGTGCCGCGCGAACGGTTCAGGTCGGTCAGCAGGTCCAGCACCTCGACCTGATGGCTGATGTCCAGAAATGTCGTCGGCTCGTCCAGCAGCAACAGATCGGTCTGCTGGGCCAGCGCCATCGCGATCCAGACCCGCTGGCGCTGACCGCCCGACAGCTCGTCCACCGGACGTTCGGCCAGCGCGGTGGTGCGGGTGGCCTCCAGCGCGGCGGCGACGGCCTCGTCATCCTTGCGGCTCCAGCGCGACAGCATGCCGTGATGGGGGTGGCGGCCCCGGCTGACCAGATCGGCGACAGTGATGCCTTCGGGGGCGACGGGCGATTGCGGCAACAGCCCCAGTACCTGCGCCAGCCGCCGTGGCGGGGTGCGGTGGATCGACCTGCCATCCAGCAGCACCTGCCCCCGGCGCGGCGACAGCAACCGCGACAGGCTGCGCAGCAAGGTCGATTTACCGCAGGCATTCGCGCCGACAATGGCGGTGATCCGGCCCGGTGGCACTGTCAGATCCAGCCCGTTCAGGACCGCGCGGTCGCCATAGCCCGCCGACAGATCGCTGGCGGTCAGGATATGGGCGGGCAGGGAGCGGGTGTTCATCACAGGCCTCGGTTGCGATTGCTGCGGATCAGCAGGAAAATCAGATAGGGCGCCCCCAGCGCGCCGGTCACCACCCCCACGGGATAGCGCCCGGGCAACAGGAACTGCCCCACATAGTCGCCCAGCAGCACCAGCACCGCGCCGACCAGCGCCGCAGGCAGCAGCAGCGATCCGTCGCGCCCCAGCAGCCGCGCGGCGATGGGACCGGACAGGAAGGCGACAAAGGCGATGGGTCCGGTCACGGCGGTCGCCACCGCGATCATGCCGACGGCGGCGACAATGACCACGATCCGCAGCCGCCCGACCCGCACCCCCAGCGCGGCGGCCATGTCATCGCCCAGCCGCAGCGCCTCCAGATCGCGGGCGCGGGCCAGCAGCAGCAGGCCCAGAACCCCCAGCGACAGCAGCAGCGGCAGCGCCTGATCCAGCCTTGCGCCGTTCAGGCTGCCGGTCAGCCAGCGCATGGCCTCTTGCAGGTCCCAGGCGGGGGCGCGCGACAGGATATAGGAAATCACGCTGTCCAGCATCGACGACACCGCGATGCCGACAAGGATCAGCCGCGCCCCGGCCACCCCGTTACGAAAGGCCAGCCCATAGATCGCCAGCGCCACGCCCAGTCCCGCCAGAACCCCAAAGACCGATACCAGCGGACCATCCAGAGACAGCACGACAATGGCAAAGACCGCCGCCGCGCTGGCGCCGGAACTGATGCCGATGATGTCGGGACTGGCCAGCGGGTTGCGCAGCATGATCTGGAAGGCCGCGCCCGCCATGCCGAAACCCGCGCCCGCCAGCAGCGCCAGCACCGCGCGCGGCAGGCGCAGCTGGCCGACGGTAAAGCTGGCGCCCTCGACCGGCTGGCCCAGCAGCACGCGGATCACATCGCCGGGCGGGGTCAGGCTTTGCCCCAGCATCAGCGTCAGCGCAAAGCCCGCCGCCAGAATGGCCAGCAGCAGCCCGATCAGCCGATGCCGCCGCCGCAGGCGGTGGCGGCGGCTGGCGGCGATGGCCCCGGCGGTGATATGGGTCGCGCTTGTCACAGTTCCCGCACCCTTTGACGGCGGACGATCCAGATGAAGAACGGCGCGCCGATGATGGCGGTGACGATGCCCACGTCCAGCTCGGCCGGGCGGGCGGCAATGCGGCCCAGAATATCGGCGGCCAGCAGCAGGCAGGCCCCGGCAAGACCCGAGAAGGGCAGCAGCCAGCGGTGATCGACCCCCACCAGCAGCCGGCACATATGCGGCACGACCAGCCCGACAAAGCCGATCGGCCCGCAGACCGCCGTGGTCGCACCACATAACAGGATCGCCCCCAGCGCCGCCATGGCGCGGGCAAGGGCCACGCGCTCTCCCAGACCGGCGGCCAGTTCATCCCCCAGCGCCAGCGAGTTCAGCCGCCGCGCCGACAGCAGCGCCAGCGCAAACCCCGCCGCCAGAAACGGCAGCACATGAGAGATGGCGTCGAAGGTCGCCCCGCCGACGCCGCCGATCTGCCACGAGCGCACGCCGCCCGCGATATCGCTGCGCGGCAGCACCACCGCGATCACCAGCGACGAGAACGCCACCGAGGTCGCCGCTCCGGCCAGCGTCAGCTTCAGCGGCGTCGCCCGTTCGCGCCCCAGCGAGGCGATGGTATAGACAAAGACCGCCGACAGCCCCGCGCCCAGAACCGCCGTCCAGACATAGGCCTGCGCGGAGGAGATACCGAACCACACGATCCCCACCACCACCGCCAGCGAGGCCCCCATATTCACCCCAAGGATGCCCGGATCGGCCAGCGGATTGCGCGTCACACCCTGCATCACCGCGCCCGCCAGTCCCAGACCCGCCCCCGCCAGCATCGCCAGGGCGGTGCGCGGAATGCGGGTCGCGACCGCCGCCTGCCCGATACTGTCGCGCGCGCCAGCAAGTCCCGCGATCACATCCTGCCAGCCGACCGGACGCGCGCCGATCCGGACGGACAGCATGCACAGCAGCGCCAGACCGGCGACCAGCGCGGCCAGCCACAGCGGCCTGAACCGGCCCGAACCTGCTGCGTGGCGCAGGCTCATTCGCTGTTGTTGGCCGCGCGGGCCAGCAGGGCGACGTAGTCCTTCAGCACCCATGAAATCGCCAGCGGGGTCGGATTGGCGGCGGTGCCAAGCGGGTCGCGGCCCAGCATCACGATGGCGTCGTTCTGAACGGCGGGCATATGCGACATCAGCGGATCGGCCTGCATCGCCTGCAACAGACTGTCCGAGCCATAGGTGACGACGATATCCACATCGTCGAAGGCGTCGATCCTCTCGGCGCTGATCTGGCCCGAGAACTGCCCGCCATCCGAGGCGTCCAGCACGCTTTGCGGCGCCTTCAGCCCCAGATCGGCAAAGAATTTCACCCGCGTGTCATGGACGGTATAGAAGCTGACGGTGCTGAGATTGGTCGTGTCCAGATGGGTGACGAACATCGCCGTGCGGCCCTGCAAGGCGGGATGGGCGGCGGTGGCCTCGTCGATTTCGGCCTCGATCCGGTCGATCAGCGCCTCGCCCTCGGCCTGCATCCCCAGCCCGGCACTGTTCAGGCGGATCATCTGCCGCCAGTCGGTCGCCCATGCCGCATCGGGATAGGCCACCACCGGCGCGATCTGGCTGAGCGTTTCGTAATCCGCCCGGCTGAGACCGGAATAGGCCGCAAGGATCACATCGGGCCGGGTCGCCGCGACCGCCTCGAAATCGATGCCGTCGCCCTCGTCGAACAGGGCAGGGGGTTCGGCCCCCAGTTCCTGCAGCCGCGCGGCCACCCAGGGCAGCAGCCCGTCGCCATCGTCATCGCCGAAATTCGCGGCGGCAAAGCCGACCGGAACCACGCCAAGCGCCAGCGGCACCTCGTGATTGGCCCATGACACCGTCGCCACCCGTTCCGGTCTGGCCGGAATGACGGTGGTGCCAAGCGCATGTTCGACGGTGACGGGAAAGCCGGGCTCCTGAGCCATGGCGGCGCAGGCGGCCAGCGCGGCGGCACCGAAGGCAAGGGCGGCGAGGGGACGGACAGACAGCAGCATCGGACGGGTTCTCCATGTCGCTTTTGGCGCGGCTTTCCAGTTTCGCCCCTTGGCGTCAACCCTGCAGGGCAGGTCCGGGGCAGGGGGACGATCAAGTTTCCGCGCTATCCGACAAAAACCGTAGGATTCTTCAATACAATCCCCGCCCGGCAGGCTAGGAGGCGCGTCAAAGGACGCCGGCCACCGATGCCGCCTTACGCGACATGTCAACCTTGTGGAACCCGATTCATGTTCAGGGAAAGAAAACGCGGCCGGGTCGGCCTTCATGCCGTCCTGCTGGGATGCTCGGCCCTGGTGGCCGTCGTGCCGACCGGCCTGATGGCGCAGCAGGACACCACCATGCTGTCGCCCATCATGGTCGAGGGCATCGCCGGCGATGACGACCGCCGCAGCATCGTCGCGACCCGCAGCACCGCGGGCAGCAAGATGGAGGCCGATATTCTGGATATCCCGGCTTCGGTCTCGGTCATCACCTCGCGGGAAATCCAGCGCCGCGGCGCCGACACGGTCGAGCAGGTGCTGCAATACAGCGCCGGGGTGGTCACCGACATGTATGGTTCGGACGACCGTTTCGACATCTTCAAGGTCCGTGGTCTGGATGCCTATACCTATCGCGACGGGCTGACCCTTGGCCGCGCCTTCGGATCGGTGCGCGAAGAGGCCTATGCCTTTGAGCGGGTCGAGGTGCTCCGGGGCGCGAACTCGACCGCCTTCGGCATCTCGGACCCCGGCGGCATGGTCAATTACGTCACCAAGCGCCCCCGCGACGAACGCTTTGGAGAGGTCTATGCGACCGGCGGATCGTTCAACCGGGCCGAGGTCGGCTTTGATTTCGGCGACCGGCTGAACAGCGACGGCTCGCTGACATGGCGCCTGACCGGCAAGCTGCGCGATGCGGATGGCGAATATGACCATTCCCGCGACGACCAGAAATTCCTGATGGGCGGCCTGACATGGCGTCCCGACGATGCCACCAGTCTGACCCTCGTCGTCGATCATCTGGACAGCGACGGCGTACCCACCAGCGGCGGCCATCCGATGGGTCTGGATTTCGACCGCGAAACCTTCTTCGGAGAGCCGGATTTCTTCTATCGCTCGGTCGAACGCAGCACCGCCAGCCTGATGTTCGAACATGATTTCGGCGGCGGGCTCAGCTTCAGTTCGAACGCGCGTTACAGCGATGCCGATACCGGGCAGGGCTATGCCTATATCTCGGCCACGCCCACCGACGGCTCGACGCTGGCAAAGCGCAGCTTCATCCGCAACAGCGGCTGGGCCCGGGCCTTCATTGCCGATGCGCGGCTGCAATATGACACGCAGTTTCAGGGCATCGCCAGCCGGACGCTGATCGGCATCGAATATCGCGACGCAAGGTCGGAATCCGAAAGCTTCTATGGCGCCAGCTCGGCAGGTGTCGGCGAGGGGATCGACTGGACCAACCCGATCTATACCGGCGCGCCGGATGACATTCCGCAAACCGGCCATTCCCGCAGCGATCAGGAAACGAAATCCGTCTATGTCCAGCAGGAACTGACCTTCGAGCGGCTGATCGCCTCGGCCGGGATCAGGCATGACTGGATCGACACCACTCAGACGAACCTGATGGCGGGCACCGCCGACAGTGGTGATGTCAGCGAAACCACCGGCCGTTTCGCCCTGACCTACAAGATCACGCCCGAGATTTCGGCCTTTGCCAGCTATGCCGAGTCGGTGGTGCCCGCCGCGCTGACCGTCGAGCCCGAGCGTGGCAAGCAATATGAGCTTGGCGTCAAATACCAGCCCGCCGGTTCGAACACGCTGCTGACGGCGGCAATCTATGATCTGACCAAACACAACATCACCCGCACCAATCCGCAGACCCAATTGCCCGAAACGATTGGCGAGGTTCGGGTGCGTGGTCTGGATATCGAAGCGAAAGCGGAACTGGCTGACAATATCAGCCTGACGGCGGCCTATGCCTATATGGACAGCGAGGTCGTCGAAAGCGGCACCACCGACATCAATGGCAATCGCCTGTCGCTGGTCCCGAAACATGTCGCCTCGGTCTGGGTGGATTACACGCTGGCGGGCAACGGCATGCGCGGCGACATGACCTTTGGTCTGGGCGCGCGCTTCAACGGCCAGCTTTACGCCGAGGACGCCAACAACTTCTCGATCGGCGGCAATACGATCTTCGACGCCGCCTACAGCTATCAGGTCAACGACAATACCCAGCTGTCGCTGAATGTCAGCAACCTGTTTGATCGGGAATATGTGGCCTATACCGGCTGGGGCGCGGATTTCTATAACCCCGGTCGCGAGGTTTCCGCCACCCTGCGCCGGACGTGGTGATCGCCGGTCCCGCGCCCCGACGGGTCACGCCAGCAGCCGCGCACGCCGCCACGCGGCTGGGGTTTCGCCAGTGATCTGACGGAAGGTTCGGGTCAGATGCGCCTGATCGGAAAATCCCAGCTGGGCGGCAATGTCGGCCAGCGACAGATCGCCCTCGACCAGCAGGGTCTGGACCCTCTCGATCCGCTGGCCCAGCTGCCATTGCAGGGGCGTCTTGCCCGTCGTCTTCTTGAAGGCATGGGCAAACCAGCTTTCCGACAACCCCACCGTCCGGGCCATTTCGGCCACGCTTAACCTGCGGTCGTTGCGGCTGGCCAGCCGGGCATCCAGCCGCTTCATCTGCGCCGCCGTCAGCCCGCCCTGACAATGGTCGGGGTTTCGGTCCGGGATCTCCAGCAGGCCCGAGGCAATGCTGCCCACCAGGTTTTCGGCAAAGACCGCATGGCGCGCGGGTGCCACCACCTCGTTGACCAGCAACCCGGCAAGGGTCTCGATGGGATCCACATCCTCGATCTCGACGGGACGGCGCAGGGCGGTCAGCGCCGCCGATCTGCCCACCGAAGGCGACAGAAAGCGCAGCAACCGGTCCTGATGGATATGCAGATCCAGATGCGAGAAACGGTGCCGCAGATGGGTCCGCGTCCACAGCGGCACCCCCGCCGGAACATAGATCGCCCGCGTCATCGGCCGACAGTCCCGGCCGATCCCGTCGCTGCGGTTCGACATGCGGATATGCGACGAAACATCGTTGAAAAACAGCATGATACGAGGGTCAGGTGACAGGTAATAGCCGGTCGCACCGGTATCCGCCTGCGCCTCCCAGAACACGCTGACCAGACCGTCCAGCCCGCGCCACTGAACCGGCGCTGTCCGCTGGATTCCCTCGGTATAGCACGTCATCGAATGCCGATAACTCATGGTTGCAAGCCCCATTTGTCGGTTGGATGCGTGATTGCATACCTGCCCGACGCTATCCGCGCGGCTACAAGCCTGCGCCGTCAGGTTCTGGGGAGCGATCCACGACGACGGATATTGCGTGATCCGCCGGTGATTTGCAATCCTGATGCGGATGGCTTCCGCCGCCGCGCAGAAATGCCATAGCCGCCGCCACAAAGGCGCAGGCCGCAAGCAGTGCTTGCAGATGATGCAAACCCGGCGTAACCGAAGGGGATCATTTTGCGAATCCCGACATGGCAGCCCCAGCACAACGGCCACTTCTTGGCATTCTTTTGAAATGCGGCAGCGTCACCGTGTTCACGGCAATGGCGGCGCTGGTCAAGGTGACCTCGGATGGCGGGCTGGGCGTGCCGCCGGGGCAGCAGGTGTTTTTCCGCTCGTTCTTTGCGCTGCCTGTGATCCTGCTGTGGCTGGCCGCGCGGGGTCAGCTGCGCGTCGGGCTGAAGACCCATCGCCCGATGGGCCATTTCTATCGCGGCATCGTTGGCACCACATCCATGGCGCTGGGTTTCTGGGCACTGGCGCTGCTGCCATTCCCCGAGGTGACCGCCATCGGCTATGCCGCGCCGCTGCTGGTGGTGATCTTCGCAGCGATGTTTCTGGGCGAGGATGTGCGCATCTTTCGCCTCGGCATGGTCGGGCTGGGGCTGACCGGCGTGCTGATCGTGCTGTCGCCGCAACTGGGGACCTCTGGCGCGCAAGACCCGCTGCGCACCCTTGGCGCGATCCTGGCGCTTGGCGCGGCCTGCTGCGCGGCGCTGGCACAGATATTCGTGCGCAAGCTGGTGCAGGAAGAGAGGATCTCGGCCATCGTCTTCTGGTTCTCGGTCACATCAACGGTTCTGGGGCTGGCAACGCTGCCATTCGGCTGGGTGCTGCCCGACCCGCAAACGGCGGCGCTGCTGGTGATGACCGGATTTCTGGGCGGGCTGGGACAGATCCTGCTGACCTCGGCCTATCGCTTTGCCGATGCCTCGCTGGTGGCGCCGTTCGAATATTCCTCGATGGTTCTCGCGCTGCTGATCGGCTGGTTCATCTTCGGCGAAGCCCCCACCAGAGTGGTCGTGACCGGCGCGACACTGGTGATCCTTGCCGGTATCCTGATCATATGGCGCGAACGGCAGTTGGGGATCGAACGCACCCGCCAACGCAAGGCCATGACGCCGCAAGGGTGACGGCAGACAAGAATATTCCATAATCTTAGTTATTTGCGATAATCAACCAGCAAGCGATCTCATATCGAACAACTGAAATAATGGCCATTCGGGTGAACCGACGGCCAAAAAGAAGCCATTTCGTCCGTTTCGGCGACCATTGGTTGGCCAAATGTTTGCCATTGGACCGTCGACCTGATCGACGTTGATATATTTCAAGAACTTACAAGCAAGGCCGACTTCTCGCTCTCCCCTACCAACCGGAGGCCGAGGCCAGTGCGAAACTCGAGCCGCCCGATTGACGCAGTGGGAACATTTCAGCAACACTTCAGGCACTGACCAGCGATAGCCTCGTAGCACTGGCTGGCCAGCTACAATGTCGTCGCTGCTGCGTCGGAGAATCTTTTGTTCCCTGAACGGCAGTTTATGCTGAAAGATCCGCTGAAGATGCTATCCCGCTCTATCGACTCACTCGCTCCGGCTGCCGAGCAGTTGCCGCCATCCCTTCACGGCTACTCAAAGGTCACAACAGCCCGTGCATCGATCGTCGAAACGCATTTCGGGCGCATTCTCGCCTTGCTTTGCGCATTCTCGCCTTGCTCCAATGATCTCGCACACGCGATCGTCCTTGAGGCCTGGCAGCCCTGCCTTTCCATGCAAGGGTTTCCTGCGCTTTGGGGAGTTCTGATGAATGATCCCCGCCTCGGGCGCCGCCCTGTGTTGACACCGCGACTGCTGGTGATTGACCGATCTGCTGGCTGGGCCCGCAGCTTGCAGGGCTTGATCCGTCTGGGTCTGTTGGATGTCACCGAGAACTGACCCGGCATTTTCACCAAGATCTGACCCGCCCGGTTGTTATGTTTTCTGGTTCATGCTGGTGTCAATGCTGGTGTCTCCTTTCGTTTCTTCTTCGCCGTCTCGGAACTGGCCTTGAAGCGATAGCTGTCATTTCCGGTCTCGAGGATATGGCAGCGGTGGGTGAGACGATCGAGCAGCGCGGTGGTCATCTTGGCATCACCGAAGACGTTGGCCCACTCACTGAAGCTCAGGTTGGTGGTGATGATGACGCTGGCGCGCTCGTAGAGTTTGCTGAGAAGATGAAACAGCAGCGCACCGCCCGAGGCGCTGAAAGGCAGGTATCCCAGCTCGTCGAGGATCACCAATTCGGTCTTCACCAGTGCATCTGCGATCTTTCCGGTCTTTCCCTGCGCCTTTTCCTGTTCCAGCGCATTCACCAGCTCGACGGTCGAGAAGAAGCGCACGCGTTTGCGGTGATGCTCGATGGCCTGGACGCCGAGGGCGGTCGGCGACACCCGCTTGCTGTGCTCGACATAGCCATCGAAGACCGTGGGCAGCGGCATCAGCGCAGGCTTCTCGGCCTCCCAGACATCGGCGATGCTGCCGGGCAGGCTGCCATGCGCAGTCTCGGCCCACAGCGCCTTGCAGCGCTGTTCCAGCCACTGGTTCAGCGCATCGAGATCCGGGAAGGCGGGCATCACCTGCCAGAGCCGGTGGCGCGCATCACGCACGTTCTTCTCGACCTGGCCTTTCTCCCACCCCGCCGCCGGGTTGCAGAAGTCGGGCTCGAAGACATAGTGGCTGGTCATGGAGAGGAACCGCGCATTCACATCGCGCTTCTTGCCCACGCCCACGCGGTCCACCGCCGTCTTCATGTTGTCGTAGATCCCGCGGCCAGGCACGCCCTCAAAGACCCGGAATGCATGCAAATGCGCATCGAACAGCATCTCGTGGGTCTGGAGCAGATAGGCCCTGACGAGGAACGCCCGGCTGACGGTTTACGTCGGAGGCCAGAAACTTCAGGTTGGTGCGGTCCATCCAGGTTTTGAAGGTGTCACTGCGCGCGAATGGCTGGCCGCGAGGCGCGAACTGCGAGGGGCGGACCCGCAGCGCAAGATCCATGATCGCCAGATTGTCCTGCAAGCTGTCGATGTGATCCGTAAGCGTAGCACATCCGCGACGACCCTTACGGGTCTGATCGCCGAAGATTGGTCTTCGGCCCGGATCAAACAGGAAGAGGATCGGCTGTTTATCGGCTTCGATATGACCGCCAATCGGCAGACGCCGCGCGCTGCCTCCGATGGGTTCGGCCAGGTGATCCCCGATCAGGACTGTGACGATGATACCGCCATGGCCATTGCCAGCCGCCCTGCCCCGACCCGGACAACTGTGCCCCCTGCGGCCACTCCTGTCGTCACCACCCCTGACACGCCCGGCAACATGCCGCAGTCGAAACCCTGGAAGTTCACGGAGTAATCCCATGCCCAGCCCCGCTCAATAGTCGGTTCTGAACAACGCGATTATGCCGCGCCCTGCATCTGAAGTGGTCTGTTAACGACCACGATGATGCCGAGGATTAAGCGGATGACGAAGGCCCAAAAGGCCCTGATATGGGCGAGGATCTTGCGGATGTTGTGGCCGCAGGCGCAGAGCACGGCGAAGATGGCATCACCAATCCTGCCCTTGAGGGGGCATCTGGCCAATCTGCCGTCTGATTTCATATGGCCGATCTCGGGCTCGATGGCGCTGCGCCGTTTGAGGAGCTTCGCCAGCGCCGGGGTGATACCGCGCCGCTGGCCGCTGATCAGGACGCGGGTGGTCTCGATGCCATGCCCGCGATAGCCGCGGTCGACCAGGGCGAGTGTGGGCCTCGTATCGGTCAGGATTTCGACCTGTTCGAGGGCCGGTGCCAGGGTGTGGCCGTCATAGGGATTGCCGGGAAAGCTGCGGGCGCCAACTATGAGGCCGCCAACAAGGGTCGTGGCGAGGCTGACCTTGGTGCCAAACTCGTATCGCACCCGTGCCTTGCCTTTGGAGATGCAATCGACCTCGGGCTCGTGCAGGGAATAGACCTTGTCGCGGCTCTTTGGTCCCTGTTCCAGCAGGCGGCCGACCAGCCAGAGGGCGTCCACAACCCTCTCGCGCAGGGGGCTTTGCGGGATGTCCTGCAGGTGCCGGCGCAGATCGCGACGCACCCGGCCGACATGGCCCTTGAGTTGGCGCAGCGCCTTGCGCATGCGTTTGAACTGGCGGGCATGGGCGTAGCGCCCGACCTGGATCGCCAGCCGCGGTGCAAGACGGGCATAGCTCTGGCGCAGTTCGATCCCGGCCCTCTTCGCCAGACCAACCAGCAGGGCGCGGGCCCGCTCGTAGAGCCGGGCGTCCGTCGGATGGGCGATGTTCTTTTCCATGACCGTCGTATCGACCACCACCCGTTTCAGGACCTTGTCGGTGATCGTCCCGGAACTGCGGCCAGCCTCGATCGTCTTGGTCAACAGCCATTCCACGCGTTCGGCGTGGCCTTGAACCAGTGGCGGCTCACGCCTCACTCACCGATCCTCTTGCGCCAGCGCACCAGCGATGACGGATCAATAGGCGGGCGATGCTGAAAGAAGGTCTCGCCGGTGAAATGCTGGTAGTAGGGGTTCTCGACCCAACGGGCGACCACCGCCTCGTCCGACAGCTTGAACGCATGCTGCAGATACATCAGCCCGGCGATCAGACGCGGAGAAGTCGCCGGGCGCCCCGTCGCCGAGGGGAAGAACCCGGCCCATTCCCGCTCGAAGAACTCCCAGTCGATCAGCGCCGCGAGCTTCACCAACTCGTGGCGCGGATCGATCATATCCACCAGCCTGGGGCGCAGAAGATCATCCTGTTCGGCGGTCCGGAAATGGGGCTTCATTGGCGATCACAAATTGCAGGGTTTCTGCGTCAAGATTACAAAATCCTGCAAGAAAACACCAACAAAACTGCAGGATGATCACGCAATATCAACGCGTTCCGCGTTGGTCAGAGTCGACTCAATAGTGACCATTCCGGCCCCTTTTTTGACCATATATACAATCATTTAATGGCCATTACCACGGCTTGATCTGAACAAAATCATTTGATTTCAATTTATTGACGGAATCCGGCCGACCGTCGCCTGCGGTTGCGATTCGTCATCCGGCCGCGGACCTTACCCGTTGATCGTCCGGATACTGACCGGTAAGGTCGCCGCAATCTCATTTGGAGCGATAGGAACGGCCTGAAGCTCGCCAGACCTCCGCAGTTTCCCGACCACCGCGTTTCCGCCGGAATGCGCCGCTTCTCCGAACGGCGGAGCCATGTCTCGAAGGTCGATACGATGTCGCAATATGAAATCCCTCCAGGCCCTGGACAAGATACCCCTGAGGCCCAGGCGCCATCACGGCCCTGCCCGGCCCGGATTCCCGCTCACACCCGCTCACACCCACTGAGCCGGACGTCGGCCTCGCACCCCTGTCCAGAGCCATCCCTCCCTGCTCGGCCGGTTTCCGGCTGCTGGCGCCGCTTTGCCGAAAGGAGTCCCCATGTCCCGCATCCCGTTTATGGGGCCCGTTTTTTCAATCCGAACGAGTGCCGGGTCGAACTCGATCTTGCCGTAGAGGCGCGCATCCAATGAATATCCTGATCACGGCCGACCTACACGTTGACCTCTGGGCTCACGCCGGGCACGATCCGTTTTCCGGGATCGTGCCGGTGTTGCGTGGTCTCGACGCGCTGATCACCGCGGGCGATCTGGCCAACGATCCGCATCGGAATTGGCCCTAGGCGCTGTCTCGGCTCGGGCGGCTGGTGCCGCCCGCGCGGATCTGGGTTATTCCCGATAACCATGACTATATGGCGCCACGCTCGACGACACGACCCTGGTCCGGATCGCGCAGGCTGCCGGGGTGAGCTTTGCCCAGAAGCGGGTTCTGACCTTCGGCAACTGTCGGCTGCTGTGCTGCACGCTCTGAACCGACTTTGCACTGCTGGGCGATCCGGACACGGCGATGAAATGTGCGGCGCGGGCAATGCCTGATTACGGCCGGATCCGCAGCGCCAGTGGGGAGTTCATCACGTCCGAAGATATCGTCGCGATTCACTTCGATCACCTGTCTTGGCTCACGCGGAAGATTGCCAGGCCCTGGCCGGGACAGGTCGCCATTTTCACTCATCACGCCCCAGGCGCGGCGGTCTCTGGTCATGCTTCCGCCCTCTGCCCGGCTTTCGCCTCGGATCTTGTTGGCTGGATCGAGGCGCACCGGCCCGACTACTGGTTCTGATCTCCTTTTCGTCGAAGATCAGCAGACTGCAAATCATAGCTTATGTCAGTGCCCAAAAAATCGGGGGGTAGCTCAATGGCCAGGAATGGCGGTGAAAATGGACAAGCCTTGAAAATCGCAAAATACATAAAGTAAAATCAATATCTTAGTTTATTCTTCACATCAAAAATGGTCACTATTTCGTGGTGACGACATAGAATTGTCACCTCTGTCTTGGTGGCTGTCGGCCGAGTTGGCGCGGTGGCTTCTGAGAGGCTAGGTGGTGGACCAATCGCGCTCTGAACCGTGTATTGTCTTTGGAAAAGCCCGACGCAAGCCGGGCTTTTCCCTTGCGACTTACCCCTCGGTCTTTTCGCTGATCTTGTCCTGCGTCCGGGTCAGGAAATCCGAGGCGTCATGGCGTTCCCACAGCTGTTCGGCAGGCTTGCCCGAGGTCTTGTTGACCATGATCCCGCGCCGAACGGCGGGACGTGCGGCGATCTCGTCATACCAGCGACGCACATTCCCGTAGATCCCGGCGTCAAGGAAGGTCGCCGCATCGCCATAGGCCTTGCCCGCGATCAACTGCCCGTACCAGGGCCAGGTCGCCATATCGGCGATGGAATATTCCTCGCCCGCCATGAAACGGTGGTCGGCCAGATGCCGGTTAAGCACATCAAGCTGCCGCTTCACCTCCATCGTGTAACGGTCGATGGCATATTCGATCCTGACCGGCGCATAGGCGTAGAAATGCCCGAAACCGCCGCCAAGGAAGGGCGCCGAACCCATCTGCCAGAACAGCCAGTTCAGTGCCTCGGTCCGTGCAGCGGGATCACGCGGCAGGAAGGCGCCGAACTTCTCGGCCAGATAGACGAGGATCGAGCCGGATTCGAACACCCGCCGCGGTGGCGTGACCGAATGATCCATCAGCGCCGGGATCTTGGAATTAGGGTTCGCCGCCACGAAACCGCTGCCGAACTGGTCGCCTTCACCGATGCGGATCAGCCACGCATCGTATTCGGCATCGAACCCGGCCTCCAGCAGCTCCTCCAGCATGATCGTGACCTTCTGCCCGTTGGGCGTGGCCAGTGAATAAAGCTGCAGGGGATGCTGACCGACCGGCAGGTCCTTGTCATGGGTCGGCCCGGCGATGGGGCGGTTGATGCTGGCGAACTCGCCGCCGTTGTCTTTTTCCCATTTCCAGACCTTGGGCGGGGTATAGTCGTCTTTCATGTCATCTCCTGTCGCTGTCTGATCTCAAGATGTGGGGGATGGTGCCGAACATCAACCGCCGCACGGCTCGGGCCAACCATGCTGTCCTGCTTTTCGGGATATGCATCAGCCTCGGCCTGGGGAACAATGAGCGCGGGAGGAACTGGACATGACATCCGACATCTACATCGTTGGCAGTGGCCACACGAAATTCGGCCGCCTGCAGGAAACGCTCGAAGAACTGATTGTCGCCGCCGCACAAGAGGCGATCACCGAGGCCGGGATCGACCCGGCCGAGATCGACGCGGTGTTTCTGGGGCATTTCAACTCGGGCCTTGTGCCGGACGGTTTCGCCTCGTCGCTGATCCATCAGGCCCATCCCGCCCTGCGGTTCAAGCCTGCTGCGCGTTGCGAGAATGCCTGCGCCTCGGGCGCGGCGGCGATCCATGCCGGGCTGAACATGATCCGTGCCAAAGGCGCGCGCAACGTGCTGGTGGTGGGGGCCGAAAAGATGACCCATCGCAGCACGGCGGATGTGACCACGGCCCTTGCCGGGGCCGGCTATCAGAACGATCCGGGCGAGGCCGCGCTGAGCTTTCCGCAGGTATTCGCGCTCGCGGCGCAGGCCTATGCCGGGCGATATGCCGATCCGCTGGACGCGATGGCCCGTATTGCCGCCAAGAACCACACCAATGCGATGAAGAACCCGCTGGCGCAGATGCACAAGCCATTAAGCTATGAATTCTGCCGTGAGGTCAGTGAGAAGAACCCGCTGATCGCACCGCCGCTGCGGCTCTCGGATTGCTCGTTGGTGACGGATGGCGCCGCCGCCGTGGTCCTGACATCCCAGCCGTCGGCGGCCCGGCGCGTCCGGATTGCCGCAGCCGGGCATGTCTCGGATTACCTGCCGATGGGCCGCCGTGAATTCATCGCCTTCGAAGGGCCAGAGAGGGCGATCCGGCAGGCTTATGAGGTTGCCGGGATCACCGTCGGCGATCTGGACTTCGCCGAGGTGCATGACTGCTTCACCCCGGCCGAACTGCTGATCTATGAGGCGATGGGCCTGACGCCCAGGGGACAAGGCGCGCGCGCCATCGAGGATGGCACGGTGATGGCCGATGGCCGGACCCCGGTGAATCTCTCGGGAGGTCTGAAGGCCAAGGGTCATCCGGTGGGCGCGACGGGCGTATCCATGCACGCGCTGGCGTTTCGGCAACTGACCGGACAGGCAGGGGACATGCAGCGCAAGGGCGCCGAATGGGGCCTGACCTTCAATATGGGGGGCGCGGCGGTCGCCAACTATGCCACTGTGCTGCAAGCGGTGGGGATCTGATGAATGAACATTGCGAACTGGCGTTACCGGACGGTGGCCGTCTGGCCGAGGGATCGTAAAGCGCCGCGATCGAGTCGATGTCGAATGCCTTTCCGATCAGGGTGGCGTCCAATGCCCGGGCAGATAATGCCGTTCCCGTTCACCACGCCCTTCACCTTCAGTGCAGGGCTGCTTGGGCGCCTCTTGATTGTCGGCGTCAAGACCCCCGCCCTACGCCGCGAAAAGGCGGTGCGGATGCTGGCGGCACAGCGCCCATCCCGCCGACGGTTTCTCGCTTGGCTATAGCGATGATTGGAACGCGACCGAAGCCATGATCGCCCGCGCCGGGCTGCTGCGGCCGATCCAGCCTCTGCCCGCACCGGCGATGCGGCAGCTTGCCGCCGCGCTTGAAGGATTGCCTGATGAAGCCTGCCAATAATGCCGCCGCGTATCGGGCCGCATACGCGCCTTCCCTGCCCGGCCGCCAGCGGCGGGCAAACCGCAGACGGCAAAGCGGAGCCGCTTGACGCTGTCGCCCGTGGGTTGTGCAGAGGTCACGCGGCGGTCGCCGCAGTCATGGTCCAATGGACAGACCGCAGACCAGCCCCTCGCGACACCTTGATTGCGACGAGGCAGAACCTCCGTCGGCATCAATCCGGTCGATACCGTTTCGCACCCCGCATCGTGGCCGGATTTGACCACATGCCGCCCATCCCGAAACCGTGATCTTTCTGCATCATATTTCATGACACGCAATCACGAATGGCTTGCGGAAGGGGTTACACAGGCCTAACCGCCAGCCAATCACCCAGGAAGGTGCGGGCGAATCCGTATCGACTCAGGCAGCCTTTTCGAACTCGCCAAGAGGTTTGCCATGTCTTCCAAGTTTCCGCCCCGTTCCGGCAAGGGGCGCAATCTGCGCGCCGTATTGCTGACGCTGACCGCCCTCAGCACCCCCGTAATGGCCCATGCCCAGACAGAGTTCGATGCAGAACCTGTCGTTCTGGACGAGATTTTGGTGACCTCGGCCTCGTCGATCGCAACTTCGGTTCAGGATGCGCCCGCCTCGATCACCGTGATCGATCAGGAAAAGATCCAGGCCAGCGGCGCCCGCGATGTCCGTGACGTTCTGCGCACGGTGCCGGGGCTGAACCTGACCCGCGGCAATGACGGCAATTCCAACGTGTCATTCCGCGGACTGGCCAACAGCCGGACCCTGACGCTGATCGACGGCAAGCGGATCAATGGCCGCAATACCTTTTCGCGCCATTATCAGGGCGACCTGCAGATCGTTCCGGTCGATGCCATCGAGCGGATCGAGATCGTGCGCGGCCCCATGTCCACCCTCTATGGCTCGGACGCCATGGGCGGCGTGATCAACATCATCACCAAGAAGGCCACCGATATCTGGTCCGGCTCGGTCACCACGGATTTCGGCTTTGGCGATGAAAGCTCGACCGCCGACAGCCGCTCGATTTCGGCCTATATCTCGGGGCCGCTGGCGCAGAACCTCAGCCTTTCGGCCTGGGCCAAGCTGTCGGAAATCGATTCCCCCGATCCCTATGGCTATACCGAAAGCCGTGGCGAGCTGATCCCGCAATACGGCTCGAACGGCACCCGCACCACGACGCTGGGTGCGCGGCTGACCTGGACCCCGCTGGACGGGCAGGAATGGGGGTTCGAAGCACAGACCTCGATCGACGACTATCTGGCGGAAGACGGCGACCATGACACGAACGAGGTCAGCAAGGAAAGCATTGCGCTGACCAATGACTGGCAGATCGGCGGGGGTTCGCTGTCCAGCTATCTTCGTTATGAAAATGCCGACAACAAGTCGTGGAACTCGACGGACGGCATCTGGAACGAGGCCATCGATTACGAAACCGTCACGCTGGAGTCGCGCTATACCGCGCAAACCAATGTCGGCGGACGGGTGCTGGACTATACGGTGGGCGGCCTGATCTCGCGCGAGGAACTGAACGATCCCAACACCTCGACCGAGGTGATCGCAGGTTCGGTCAACGCCTCGGCGCTGTATGCCGAGGGCCGTCTGCAGGTGAACGATGCGCTCAGCCTGACCGGCGGGCTGCGGCTGGATCATCACGAGCGTTACGGCAATCACCTCACGCCGCGGATCTATGCGAACTATGATTTCGGCAATGGGCTGATGCTGTAGGCGGGCTATTCGCAGGCCTTCGTCGCACCCGATCTGCGCAGCCTGAACCCGAACTATCAGATGGGATCGCGCGGCAATGGCTGCAAACCCTATCAGGGGTCATGCACGATCATCGGCAACCCGGATCTGGACCCCGAGACCTCGGACAACTTCGAGATCGGCCTGAACTATCAGGGCCAGAACACCAGCTGGGAAGTGACCGCGTTCTATAACGACGTGGACAACATGCTGAGCGCGCGGCGTACCGGCGATCTGACCGAGGACGGCACGCCGATCTTCCAGCGCGACAACTTCGATTATGGCAAGACCGCCGGGATCGAGGCCGGGTTCGAACATTACATCAACGACGACCTGATCTGGACCACCTCGGCGACCCATATCGCCAAGTCCGAGTTCAAATACGGCGATTTCGATACCGCCTATCCGATGGCGACGACGCCGAAATGGAACGTCACCACGGGTCTGGCATGGCAGGCGACGGATCAGTTGAACCTGTCGGGTCAGGTGACCTATGTCGGCAAACAGGCGGGCTATGTGGTCGAGGACGGCCTGGTCGTGGGCGATGGCGAGCAGGCCTCGGTTCCGGCCGGTCAGAACAGCAAGGCCTATTATCTGGTCAATGTCGCGGCGGCCTATGACCTGAATGGCAGCACGACGCTGCATGCAGGGATCGACAACCTGTTCAACGACCAGCCCGAGGCCGACGTTGCCTATCGCGAAAACGGTCGTCTGTTCAAACTGGGCCTGACCACCCGTTTCTAAGCGGATCACCCCGCAAATCAGGCCCGCCCCGCAGATGACGGGACGGGCCGACCATCCTTCATCAGCTTCCCCCGCGCGCGAGGCCGAGTTCAACCCGTCCCCAAACGATCCGGCAAACCCGGGGCGTGTGTGGATACCCCCGGTTTGGCAAGCTAAATCTTCGGTTTGTCGGCGGGGTCTTCGATCGGACGTGTGTCAGGCCTCTCAGCGTGGCCTTCCACGACGCCACGGGCCGGTATGCTGTTCGGAAGGCTGGGTTCACATCGGTTCAGAGAGCTGCATGCGCTCGAGCCCCGGGACTGAATCTTCCTGCCTTGAACTTCGAAGTCCGTGTCGCCTACTCCTCGTCGATCGCTCACCCCGGCCTTTCGGCCATGCCGTGCCGTCGCCCCTTTCCGGGCTCGGGTCACGCCATTCTGTAATCCTGTTCTTTTGTCGTCAGCGCCCAGATCATCCGGGCCATCTTGTTCGCCAGCGCAACGGCCGCGACCATCTTCGGTTTGCGCATCACCAGCGCGGCCAGCCAACGGTTCGCGCTGCCCCCCTTGCGGACAACCCAGCGGATCACACTCATGGCACCGACGATCAGCAGGCGGCGGATATCGGTCTGCCCCATTTTGCTGACCGAACCCAGTCTGGTTTTTCCACCCGTCGACCTCTGTTTCGGCACCAGGCCGAGCCAAGCGGCAAAATTGCGCCCACTGTCGAACGTGGCAAGATCCGGTGCGAATGCCGCAACAGCTCCGGCGGTGACCGGGCCGATCCCGGGGATGGTGCACAGCCGACGAAGTTGCGTATCTGTCCTTGATGCGGCCTCGAGTTCTTCCGCCAGTCGTCCGATCACCTCTGTCAACCTCGCGATCTGCTCGACGTAGATCGCGCCCATCTCCCGAACATGGCCTGGCACATCGCTGGCCGGATCTGCCAGTGCATTCTCCAGAACCTTCAGGCTCGCGGGCCCCTTCGGCGCCACCAGCCCGAACTCGGCCAGATGTCCGCGGAGGGCGTTGATGAGCTGCGTGCGCTGCCGCACCAGACATTGATGCGTCCGAAACGCCACTGCGCGGCCCTGCGTCTCGGCACTCTTCACGGCCACGAACCGCATGGTCGGGCGCGACGCGGCCTCGGCGATGGCTTCGGCATCCGCCTTGTCGTTTTTCTGTCGTTTCACGAACGGTTTCACATACACCGCTGGCACCAGACGCACCTCGTGACCGTGGGACTGCGCCACCCGGCCCCAGTAATGCGACGTGGCGCAGGCCTCCATCGCCACCACGCAGGCCGACTGTTCGGCAAGGAGATTCGTCAGACGGGTCCGCGACAGCACACGGTTATATAGAACCGCCCCGTCCAGCCCGATCGCGCAGACCTGGAAACTGCCCTTCGCCAAGTCGATCGCCAACATGCTGATCGTTGTCATCATTGATGTGCCCTCCGTTCGGTTTCGATGCAACCATCATGGCATAAGAGATGCCGATGGGTGGGGGCATCCACCGCATCAGTTCAGAGCCGTATAACCCGATTCGCCCCATGCAAGCAGCACACAGGCCGACGCCAGTTCGGCGGGCTGCCGGTGACGGAAGCATGTGGACTGATCGGTACGCTTGTTTGTCGCCGGCGTTTGTCAGCATTTTGAGTTCATACGAAAACCATGACGCGCCGTTGGATGGGCCGACCTGCTGCGAACTGCCGATCCACCAGATCCCGCGACTGAACTGCTGATCTGGACAGGTCCGTAGTTTTACCTATATATGCGCCGCATGTGGACAAGCATCAAAACGATTGTCGGCGGGAACACCGTGCCACACGATTGGACGGTTTGCCGCGATGGTGTCCCGGTTGGACGTGTCTATTACTCCAAGCAGGACGCCGGTGTCGGTTCGTGGTTCTGGGAGGTCTGGAACTCTCCGGGCGCTTCCGGGCAGGCATGGACCGAAGAGGCTGCCATCAACGCAGTCAAGGAAAACGTCTCACGCGACGAAGCAGAGCCAGCCTGACTGCGCCAAGCGATGCCGGGGGGCGGCCATCTGTGGCCCCTCGGCCAATGACCCCTTGCTTTCCGTCGGGGGTGGTCCCATATGGGGCTGATGATAGAAATAAGCTGGGGCAAACCCCTCACACTCGTCGCCGAAAATGGTGACACCGTACAAATCTCGACAATCGAACAGGCGAAATACTGGCTGCGCAAGCGCTGGCCGGTCGTGGATGACGCGCGCCACAGCGCGGTCGCAGCCATCCAGGGCGCGATGGAATGCATGTTGCCGGTTCAGGCCGCACGCCGCGCCTTTCTTGTGGCGGCACAGACCGCCGGGTTCAAACCCCTTTTGAAGGCGGCCTGACGCCGGGCGGCTCGCGCGGATGTGTTCGGGCGGGCCGCAATTCGCAGGAACATGCGGGGGATCTTCTTGTTGGGGGCGTGCGAAAGCCCACTAAACGCCAACAGGAGGAAAGAATGTTCGTGAAACTCTCATCTTCATATGTGGCTGCCACCGCAGCGGCGGCGCTGATGATCGGCTCTGCCGCGTTCGGTCAGACGGCGGTCGGGGGTCAGGATATATCCGACGCCGATCTGCCCGCCGTGACCGAGCATTGTGAAACTCTGGCGACCGGCGCAGATGCCAGCGTCGATCCCGGCTCGGGCAATCCGGACGCCGAGGATACCGAGATGTCCACAATGGAAGCCACGCCTGACGACACGATGCCGACCGACGGCACCGAGGGCAATGCCGATGCGGATGCCGCCGAGATCATGCCCGACACGGCAGAGGCCACCGATGGCGCGGACGGGGCTGACGGCAATGTCGATGCCGATGGCTTCACCGGCATAAACCTTCAGGACATCACGCTGGAAGATTGTGAAGCCGCCGGGCTGATCTGAACCGGCCAGTGATCTGCGACGATCCGCGGCGGCGAAGGTGCATCCTGCCCTTCGCCGCCGTCTGTTATGCTGGCTTACCGTCTGCCCATCACGAAGCCGTCAATAAGTTTCTACGCCGCGTCACGTCAATGTGACGGTGGTGTAACAAATATACAACGCCCCTGAATGGAGGCTTTCCTGAGCTTCTGGATTGTCCGATCCGGCGGGCCTAGGTCGGGCTTCTGATGAATGAAGGAGACTATCCATGAAAACTGTTGTGTTGTCGGTCGCCGCATCCTTGGCCGCCACCGCGTCCTTTGCGGGTGGCTATGTTGCGCCGGTGGTCGAGCCGGCCCCCGTGATCTCGCCGGTCGCACCTGTGGAAGTGGGCACCGACTGGAGCGGCTTCTATGCCGGTCTGCAATATGGTGTGGGCAATGCCGAATTTTCCGGTTCCGGCGACGAAGACGATTTCGATTATGACAGCTATGGCGTTCATGCCGGTTATCTGCACGACTTCGGCCGGTTCATCCTTGGCGGCGAACTGGATTACAACAAGGTCGAACTGGATGACGTCGATGTCGATGGCGACCTGATCCGCCTGCGGGGCCGCGCCGGTTACGATATGGGCAGGTTCCAGCCCTATGTGACGCTTGGCGTTGCGCGTATTTCGGCCGATGGCGAAGGCCTCGATATTTCGGAAACCGGGATCACCTATGGCGTCGGCGCCGAATATCTGGTGCATGAGCGTTTCTCGGTCGGACTGGAATACAGCCGCAACGATTTCTCGGATATCGTCGAGAGCGAATCCGGCAGCGTCGATCTGGACACGGATCTGGTGCAGGTCCGGGCGACCTATCGCTTCTGATCCTTTCACGATCGCATGACAAAAGGAAACGCGGACCGGCGACGGTCCGCGTTTCTTGTTTGACGACAGGGTCCCCGGTTCGGGACGATCCGGTCACGGGATCAAAAGACGCCCACCAGATAGAGAACGATAATCAGCACCACCGGCACCCCGAGAAACCATGCGATAAGTCCCTTCATGGGATTTCCTTTCGATTGAACATGCAAGGTAAGTCGGCAGCTGGCCCGGAAGTTCCGCATCCCATGTGGCGATTTCGCGCATCCATATTCGCCGATTCGGCGTTACATCAATGAAAGCGAACGGAATCCACGGGGAAAGACCGGCATGGAACAGCGCGAAAGCAAGGTGGCGATCACCCGGGGGCTGCTGAGCAAATGTCCCTGCTGCGGCGATGGGCGCCTGTTTCACGGCTATTTGCAGGTCTGCCCGGAATGCGAGGCCTGCGGCACGGCGCTGGGGCGCTATCCCGCCGCTGACGGCCCGGCCTTCTTTACCATGACCATCGTGCTGCTGCTGTTGATCCCGCTGATCGGCTTTACCTGGATCCTGTTCCGGCCAAGCCCGCTGATGCTGCTGATCATCGTCGGGCTGATCACGATCCTGCTGACGCTGGTGCTGCTGCGCCTCGTGAAGGGGGCGTTCGTCGGCTATCTCTGGGCCAAGGATGAGCAGGACCGGGGCGCCTGATCGCGCCCATCACCGGCACGCCGGGGGCTAATATTCTCTTACGGTGCGGTTCGGGAAACAGAACCTGCCACATTCCTGCCCTTCTTTGGAATCGCCATCGTGCCGGGTTCCGGTTAAAACACGACCTGAGAACTCGTGATATGAGGAACGCCATGACCCAACGGATCGCCGGATTTCCCGCGTCACTGAATGCGCTGGCCGCGACGGCCATGCGGCGGATCGCGCGCGGGGCCGGATCGCGATGTCGGGACGCGCTGACCCGCACCGCCTGACGACACCCCTTCCCCTTTGCTGTCCGTGATGAACCCGCCTGCGGGACCGGACAGGCATATCCTGAAAAGACGGAGACAGACATGACCCGCAAGATCAGACTTGGCGCGTTCCTGCCCGGCGGCGGGCAGCATATCGCCTCGTGGCGCCACCCCGATCAGCCCGCCGATGGCGCGGTCAGTTTCGAATTCCACAAGCAACTGGCGCAGACCGCCGAACGCGGATTGTTCGATGCCTATTTTCTGGCCGACGGGCTGGCGACGTCGATCGGGGGCACGTCCGAGGGTGGCCCGGCCCGTGTCGCCGGGTTCGAGCCGGTGACGCTGTTTGCCGCGCTGGCGCCGCTGACCACACATCTGGGCTTTATCGCCACGGCCTCGACCACCTATGAGGAACCGTTCAACACCGCGCGCAAATTCGCCTCGCTCGACCTGATCTCGCAGGGGCGCGCGGGCTGGAACGTCGTCACCACCGCGACCGAGGCGGCGGCGCGGAACTTCAACCTTGACCAGCAGCATCCGCACGCCTTCCGCTATCGCCGCGCGGCCGAGCATATCGAGGTGGTGCGCAAGCTGTGGGAAAGCTTCGAGGACGACGCCTTCATCCGCGACAAGGACAGCGGCGAATTTCTGGACCATGACAAGCTGCACCCCGCCGATCATCGCGGCGAACATTTCAAGGTCGCGGGGCCGCTGAACGTGTCGCGCTCGCCGCAGGGCCATCCGGTGATCGTGCAGGCGGGCCAGTCCGAGGACGGTCGCGCCCTTGCCGCCGCCAGTGCCGAGGTGATCTTTACCGCCCATCAGCGGCTGGATACGGCGCAGGAATTCTATCGCGACATCAAGCGCCGGGCGGCGGCGAACGGGCGCGATCCCGATCATGTGCTGGTCATGCCGGGCGTGTCGCCCTTTGTCGGCCGGACCGAGGACGAGGCGCGCGAGAAATACGAGGCGCTGACATCGCTGATCCGCGACAAGGACGGGGTGGCCCTGCTGAACGGGCTGTGCGGCGGCACGCTGGATCTGACCGGCTATGACCTTGACGCGCCGCTGCCGCCCGCGCCCCCGACCGAGGGCATGAAATCGCGTCAGGCGCTGATCCGGCAGATCGCGGATGAAAACAACTTCACCATCCGCGAGCTGTTCCGCTGGATCGCCTCGGCGCGCGGGCATTACACCATCGTGGGTTCCGCCACCCGGATCGCCGACATGCTTCAGGAATGGTTCGAGAACGAGGCCGCCGACGGCTTCAACATCCTGCCGCCGTGGCTGCCGACCGGGCTGGAGGATTTCGTCGATCTGGTCATCCCGGAACTGCAACGCCGTGGCCTGTTCCGCACCGGATACGAGGGCCGGACGCTGCGCGAAAATCTGGGCCTGCCCTTCCCCGTGAACAGCCACACGCTTGCGCGCGCCGCAGCGCAGGCAGCGGAGTAACCGCGATGAGCATCGAGACAATCGACACGGTGGCGCGGCGCAAGCCCCCGCGCCTGCCCGCCCTGCCGCGCGAACGTCTGCTGGGACTGGCATCGCGTTACGGTCTGGTCGCGGTGTTTCTGGTCCTGTGGCAGTTCTCGGGGCGGCTGGGCTGGGTCAGCCCGGCGGTGTTCCCACCGCTGGACCAGATATTCGCCGCGCTGTGGCAGGGCCTGTCCAGCGGTGCGCTGCTGGACGATATCGGCATCAGCCTGCAACGCGCGGGCATCGCCTTTGCCGCTGCCGTGGCCCTTGGTATTCCGCTGGGGCTGCTGATGGGGCAGCTGCCCTGGGCGGAACGGGCGCTGGACCCGATCCTGCAACTGTTCCGGCAGACCTCGGCGCTGGCGCTTTACCCCGTGTTCATCCTGCTGCTGGGTCTGGGCGAGGCCTCCAAGGTTTTCGTGATCTTCTGGGCGACGCTGTTTCCGATCCTGCTGGCCACCATCGGCGGCGTCAAAGAAGTGGACCAGAAGCTGATCGAGATGGCCCGCAGCTATGGCGCGAACCATCTGGCGACGTTTCGCCGCGTGATCCTGCCTGCCTCGGTCCCGTCGATCTTTGTCGGGCTGCGGCTGTCGGCCACCACCGCGCTGCTGCTGCTGATCGCGGCCGAGATGATCGGCGCCAACAAGGGGCTGGGGTTTCAGGTGATGAATGCGCAGTACAACTTTCAGATCCCGGCCATGTTCGCGGCGATCTTCCTGCTGGCCTTTCTGGGGCTTGCCGCCAATGCCCTGCTGGTCGCGTTGCAGCGCCGCCTGTGCCGCTGGTCGCTGACCGACCGCTGACCCCCATATTCAAGGACAAGACCGATGAAACACGTTCTGATTTCGCTGGCCCTTTCGACCGCGCTGACCGCGCCGGCATGGGCCGAAGATGTGGTGATGCGCCATATGCCCAGTCACGGTGGCATCAGCGCCCATGAACTGGCGCAGGAACTGGGCTGGTTCGAGGGCACCGGCATCACCTTGCAGGACCGGGGCTATGCCTCGGGCGGGCCGGAATCGCTGATGGCGCTGGCCGGTGGCGCGATCGAGATCGGCAGCGCCGCGACGGCTGCGGTGCTGAATGCCATCATCGGCGGCAATGACTTCATCGCCGCCTATCCCACGCAGGGCATCAACGAGCAGGTGCAGTCGATCTTCTATGTGCTGGAGGACAGCCCGATCCACAGCATCGAGGACCTGGCCGGCAAGACCGTCGCGGTGAACACGCTGGGGGCGCATCTGGATTACACCGTGCGTGAGGCGCTGCATCAGCGCGAGCTGCCCGAAAACGCCGCTAATCTGGTGACCGTTCCGGGGCCACAACTGGAACAGGTGCTGCGGTCCAATCAGGTCGATGTCGCCGCCTTCGGATACTGGCAGACCACCTTCGAGGGCGCGGCGCGGCAGAATGGCGGGTTGCGCGCCGTGTTCGGCGATACCGATGTTCTGGGCGATATTGCGGGCGGCTTTGCCGTGCTGCGCGGCGACTGGGTCGAGGCCCATCCCGAAGCCGCGCGGACCTTTGTCGAGACTTCGGCCCGGGCGCTGGACTATGCCCGCGAAAACCCCGAGGAAACGCGCGAGATCATCGCCCGCGTGCTGGAGAAACGCGGCGAGAACCCCGAGGTCGCGCAGTATTTCGCAGGCTATGGCGTGCGCGAGGGCGGGCTGGCCGTGGACCGCGACCTGCAATTCTGGATCGACGTGCTGGTGCGCGAGGGCAAGCTGGCCGAGGGCAGGCTGAACCCGCGCGACATCCTGTTGATCTCGCAGGACGAGGTGGCCTCGAAATGACCGCGACCGACATTCTTCAGGGAGAGGTCGCGCTGCGCAACCTCTCGAAATCCTACAGTCTGAACGGCCAGTCCCTGCCGGTGCTGCGCAACCTGTCGCTGAACATCCGCGGCGGAGAGGCGCTGGCGATCGTCGGCCCCTCGGGCTGCGGCAAGACCACGCTGCTGCGGCTGCTGGCCGGGCTGGAGCCCGCCGATGGCGGACAGGTTCTGATCGACGGGCAAGAGGTCTCGGGCGTCGGCACCGAACGCGCGGTGATCTTTCAGGAACCGCGCCTGCTGCCCTGGCTGAGCGTGCGCGACAATATCGGCTTCGGGCTGGAACTGCGAGGCCAGCCGCGCAGCGCGGCGCGAGAGCGGGCGGAACGCTTTATCCGGCTGGTCGGGCTGGCGGGGTTCGAGGATGCCTGGCCGCGGCAACTGTCCGGCGGTATGGCGCAGCGTGTCGGCATTGCCCGCGCGCTGGCCGTTCAGCCCGAAATCCTGCTGCTGGACGAACCTTTCGGCGCACTGGACGCCATGACCAAGCTGACCATGCAAGAGGAACTGACCCGCATCTGGCAAGAGCAGGCCGTGACCATGGTGTTGGTCACCCATGATCTGGAAGAGGCGATCTTTCTGGCCGACCGGGTGCTGGTCATGTCGCGCGACCGCAGCGCCCCGCGCCTGATCGACATCGCCCTGCCCCGTCCCCGCGACCGCAGCCACCCCGATTTTGTGGATATGCGCCGCCAGCTGATGGCGCAATTCGGCCTGCATTGAACGGCATGGGAAAGCCTGTCCTCTGGCCCGTGGGCTGCGGGGAATATCCTGCTCTGATCCGGGGCGGCTTTGGAATGGTCTCTGGCGACATGGCTGCAATAGTGGGCCCGCGCCAGAAGTGACGCCGCAACGACAACAGCAAGAACGGAGCGCCGGCGAATGCTGATGCAACAGGACACAAGGCTGCGGGCCGGGGGACGGCTCGCCGATGGGCCTGCGGATGATCTGCTGATCTGTTCCTTTCACACGACGGATGATTACTATTCGCAGGCGGCGGCGCGCTTGCGGCAATCGCTGGACCGGCTGTCCATCCGCCACCGCATCGCCCCGGTCGAAAAGGCCCCGGACGAGGAATGGCCCGAGATCTGCCGCCGCAAGGTGCCCTTCCTGCATTCGGTCTGTCTGGCCAATCCGCGCAGCAAGGTCTTCTGGATCGATGTGGATTGCGATATCGATTATCTGCCCGGCTTCATTGCGGGGTTTTCGGCCGATATCATCGGTTTTCAGCGCGGTTTCGGCCATCCGCTGCGGATCGGCTATGCCAGCAGCGCCCGCTTCTGGGAGCCGTGCTTCTGGGGCATCAACACCACCCCCGCCGCCCGCGCCTATATCGCCGATGCGAATGCGGCCTGCACCGCCATGACCATCCGCGCCACCGACGATTACTTCTTCGAGGAGGCGTGGCGCAAGAATGCCGACCGGCTCAGCTTTCAGGTGATCCCTTCGGCGATGCTGCTGGGCCGGGCGGATCGTCCCGATACCGGGCAGAAACCGTTCTTCTATTTCGGAACCAGCGGCAATGTCGCCACCTATAAGGGCGTGGCCGCGCAGCACAAACGCAACGGGCAACCCGCGCAGGCGGCATCCACGTCGCCCTCGCGCGGCAGGGTGCTGGCACTGAATGCCGCACGCCAGATTCAGGGCGCCCTGCCCGCCCCCATCGCCCGGCCGCTGCGGCAGCTTTCGGACCGGATCGGCGTGACCGAGTTCCTGTCGCCCTCGCTGCCCACCGCGCCGCAACTGTCGGCGCGCAGCATCTATCACATCATCCACGACGCGCGGCAGGGCCGGTCGGATATGGTGGCCAGGCGGTTGCAGGACATATCGTCGCGACGGCTGCTGTCGGCCACCGATCAGGCGATCATCTCGGCCGCCGATGCCTATCTGGATTATGCCGATACGGGTGAGGGCGACCCGCTGCGGCTGATGTGGTGGGACAAGCCCTATCCCGGCAATTTCGGCGACTGGCTGTCACCGCTGATCCTGTCCACCGCCACCGGCAGGCCGGTCAGGTTCCAGCCCCCCGATCAGCCGCAGGCATGGCCGCATCTGGTCGCGGTGGGGTCGATCGGGCGGTTCGCGCAGGCCAGCTCGATCCTGTTCGGAACCGGGGTCAGCCGCAGCGATGCAGCCCTGCCGCCCGATGCAACCTATGTGTCGCTGCGCGGCCCCTATTCGGCGCAGGCAGTGGCCGAAGCGGGCGGCCCGAAGGTGCAGCGTTTCGGCGACCCCGCCGCGATCCTGCCCCGGCTGATCCCCTTCGCCCGCCCGGCCCGGACCAATGGCCGGATCGCGCTGGTCCGCCATTTCGCCCATCGCGGCATATCGCTGCGCCTGCCCGAGCATGTCGATGAATATCCGGTGCTGCGATCCGGCAGGCAGCAGATCGAGCAGCTGATCGGCACGCTGATGGAATATGATGCGGTGCTGACCAGCGCGATGCATGTCAACATCATCTGTCAGGCCTATGGCATCCCCGTCGGCCTGATCAGTTTCGAGGGTTTCGAGGACGCGGTGCATGGCGATCAGATCAAGTATCGCGACTATGCGGCGGGCGTCGGCCTGCCTGAACGGTTGCCCCTGCCCATCGACCACGACCTGCGCCACCGCGATCTGGACGCCCTGATCGGCGACGACCGCATTCCCGTGCAGGCAATGACCGAGATCGAAAGCGCGATGCGCGATGCGCTGGCCGCCTATGATCTGGCTTTCAACGAACGTCGCCAGAAACTGGCAAGGCGGCAGGCATGAAGGATCTGGAGGTTCCGCAGCCGGTCCGTTCGGCCAATCCGCGTATCCCGCCGCCGGTCGGCCGGTCGGGCTGGAAATCGCGCCATACGCTGATGGTGCTGGGCTTTGTGCTGATGTGCCTGCTGCCCTCGGCGCTGATCACCGGCTATATGTTCCTGATCGCCAGGGATCAGTATGTGTCCGAGGTCTCTTTCGTGGTGCGCGATGACGAGACGCCGAATCTTGGGCTGCTGGCCGGGCTGGGGCTGTCTTCGGTGGGCAATACCACCACCGACGCCAAGATCCTGTATGAATATCTGCGCAGCCCCAATTTCGTCGCCCGCACCGATGACCAGCTTGACCTGCGCGCGATCTTTACCCGCGTCAGCGGCGATCCGGTCTTTGCGCTGAGGCAGGGCGCCACGCTGGAGCAGCTGGTCGATTACTGGCGCCGCATGGTCACGATCAGCGTCGATTCCGCCACCGGCATGATCGGGATCGAGATCCGCGCCTTCGATCCCGACGACGCCCACCGCATCGCGCAGGCCATCCATGCCGGGGCCGGACAACTGGTCAATGATGTGTCCGACAAGGCACGGGTCAATTCGCTGCGCTATGCCGAGAACGACCTGCAAAAGACCGAGGACCGTCTGGCCGAGGCGCGCATCGCCATCGCCCGCTTTCGCGACCGTCACAAGCTGATCGACCCCGAGGCGGCGGTGAACATCAACTCTGCCGTGATCGCGTCGCTGTCGCAGGAACTGACCGAGGCGATGCTGCAACTGGAGACCCTGCGCGAACAGGGTTCTGCCGATGTGCGCGTGGCGCAGGCCGAGACCCGTGTGAACATCCTGCGTCGCCGGATCGAGACGGAACAGCAAAGCTATGTCGGCGCCGAGATGGGCGATGTCAGCTTCAGCACCGTCATCGACGAATACACCACGCGGGCGCTGGATCTGGAACTGGCCGAGAAAAGCTACAGCCTCGCGCTGGCCGGGGTCGAGGCCGCGCGCTCCAAGGCCGAGCAGGACAGCCGCTATCTGGCGACCTATGTGGAACCGACCCGGGCGGAAACCGCGACAAGACCGCGACGGCTGATGATCTCGCTGCTGGCGGTCGGGTTCATCTTCATCGGCTGGCTCAGCGTGGTTCTGATCGGCTACAGCAATCGCGACCGTTACTGATGATCCGGCTGGAGAACCTGTCCAAAAGCTTTACCGTCAGCGGCCGCACCACGGTCGTGGCCCGCAACGTAAGCGTGACATTCCCCAGCCGCGAGGCCATCGGCCTGCTGGGTCACAACGGCGCCGGCAAATCGACGTTGCTGCGGATGATCGCAGGCGTCGTGCGCCCCGATCGTGGCCGGATCGTCACCACCGGCAGCGTCTCGTGGCCGGTCGGTTTCGCGGGCAGCTTCCATCCCGATCTGACCGGCGCGCAGAACACCCGATTCATCGCCCGCGTCTATGACGCCGATGCCGAACGGCTGCTGCAATTCGTCGCCCATTTTTCCGATCTGGGCCATCATTTCCACCTGCCCTTTCGCAACTATTCGTCCGGGATGCGGTCGCGGCTGGCCTTTGGCGTGTCGATGGGGATCCATTTCGACACCTATCTGGTCGATGAGGTCACATCGGTCGGCGACGGTTATTTCCGTGAAAAGAGCAAGGCCTATTTCCGCAACCGGCTGCTGAACAGCGGCACGATCATGGTGTCCCATTCGATGAGCATGATCCGCGCCATCTGCACCTCGGCCGCGGTGCTGCATCAGGGGCGGCTGCGCTATTTCACCGATGTCGATGAGGCCATCGCCACGCATCAGGCGAATATGGGCGTTTCCAGCGATGAGGATGACGATGAATGAACCCATCACCCGCCGCCACCCGCTGAGCCGCGCCCCCGGACTGCGCACCCTGTCGGCGCTGATCCTGCGCGAGATGTCCACCTCTTACGGCAGATCGCCGGGCGGCTTTTTGTGGACCATTCTTGAGCCGGTGGGCGGGATCGCGCTGCTGACGGTGATCTTTTCGCTGGCGGTGCGGGTGCCGCCGATGGGCGACAGCTTTGCGCTGTTCTATGCCACCGGGCTGCTGCCCTTTCTGATGTTTCTGGATATCAGCCGCAAGATCGCGCAATCGCTGTCTTTTTCCAAGCAGCTGCTGTTCTATCCCGGCGTCACCTTCGTCGATGCCATTTTCGCGCGCTTCATCCTGGCCTGCATCGTTCACGCCATCGTCTTTGCCGTCGTGCTGTGGGGGATCATCCTTTACGACAATGTCGATCTGATCCTTGATCTGCCGGGGGTCGTGCGGGCCTTCATCATGGCGGCGGGGCTGGGGCTGGGGGTCGGCTGCCTCAACTGTTTCCTGATGCGGCGCTTTCCGCTTTGGGCGAATATCTGGGCCATCGTGACGCGCCCG
The DNA here is from genome assembly GCF_028553725.1 of Paracoccus alcaliphilus. Lineage (NCBI taxonomy): Bacteria > Pseudomonadati > Pseudomonadota > Alphaproteobacteria > Rhodobacterales > Paracoccaceae > Paracoccus > Paracoccus alcaliphilus. Next base: position 247,326 of record NZ_CP067126.1, on the reverse strand, counting down.
CTGTTTCTGGTGTCCTGTATCTTCATCCCCTTCGATGCCGTGCCCGAAAGCTTTCGCGATGTCCTGTGGTTCAATCCGCTGGTCCATATCGTCGGCACCAATCGCGCGGCCTTCTATTCCACCTATCGCGCCGAATATGTGCAGCCGGTCTATGTGGCGCTGTTCGCGGCGGTGGTGTTCGGGGCGGGACTGGCGCTACTGTTCAAGTGGCACCGTGATCTGGCGCTGCGCTGAGGTCTCAGTGCCGCGCCAGCGCCGGTTGCGGCTGATGCCGCGACAGACCGGCCGCAATCATCGGCGTGGCCTGCGCCTTTTCCTCCAGCCAGTCGCGGATCAGCTTGCCGCCGGGCCAGGGTCCGAAACCCGAGGCGACATTGATATGCCCCACATGGCCAAGATCCAGCAGATCCGCGCCCCAGCGCCCGGCCAGATATCCGGCCTGCGCGAAGGTCATCCACGGATCGTCATGGCTGGCCACGACCACGGCGGGAATGTCAAAGCGGCTTTCGGGCAGCGGGTCAAACCGGCTCAGCCGTTCCGAACTGGCGGGGTTGGCGGGCGCGACCAGCATCGCCGCGCCGATCCGCAGATCGGGCCAGCGCGCCAGCATCCTTGCGATCAGCACCGACCCCAGCGAATGGCCCACCAGAATACTGCCGGGATGGCGCAGGATCATCCCGGCCAGCTTCGCCTCGTCGCGTTCGGGCGCGGGGCGGTGCGGATCGTCGAACTCGACCATGATCGCATTCGGATCGGTTCTGGCCCACCAGTCTTGCCAGTGGGGCGTGGCAGAGCCGTCAAGGCCGGGCACAATAATCGTCGTCGTCATGGCGTTTTCCTTTCCTTCGCCCATTAAGACTACCAATCCGGTCGTGTATTGTACTTCCGTTCTTGCCGATCCGATTGGAAGGATCTTCTCGGCACGCGCCATGCGGGATGAGATATGCAGCCATCGGTCCCGGACGCGCCGGGGTTGATTCGGTGCGGCGGTGTCGCCCGACCTATGCCAGATCGGCCATCGGCATCAGCGCGCCAGGATGGCCCACGACCTGCATCGCGATCTCGTGCCCGCGCCGGACCGCCTGCTCCGCCGGGGCGCCCGTCAGCCGCGCCGCCAGATAGCCGCCGTTGAAGCTGTCGCCCGCCCCGGTCGTGTCCACCGGCTTCACCCGTTCCATCGCGGGCAGGCGGCGGATGGTGCCGCCCTCGGCCAGAACCATCTCGGCCCCGCCATTCTTGACCAGCACCTCTGACGCGCCAAGCGCCAGATAGCGTTCCGCCGTCGCCTCGACCGAGGCATCGCCGAACCATTGCGCCTCGTCGTCATGGCTGGGCAGCACGATATCGGCCAGCCGCGCGGTTTCAGTCGTGGCGCGGCACATCGCATCGCCGTCCGGCCACAGGCGCGGACGCAGGTTCGGGTCGAACACCACCTGCCTGCCCTTTGCCCGCGCCCCCGACAGCGCGGCCCAAAGGTTCGCGCGCCCGGCATCATCCAGAATCCCGATGGTGATCCCCGAGACATAGATCACATCCGCATCTGCCAGCGCGCCCTTCAGCCATGCCGGATCGTCGGCCAGCGTGCGGGCGGCGGAATTGTCGCGCCAATAGGTAAAGCTGCGCTCGCCGTCCTGAAGCTCGATCATGTAAAGCCCCGGCACGCGCGAGGGGTGGCGCCGGATCCCGCCGGTCCCGATCCCAGCCCCGGCGATGAAGCGCAGCATCCGCTCGGACAGGGGATCGTTGCCGATTGCGGTCAGATAATCCACGGTCCAGTCGGCAGGCAGCAGCGCGCGCGCATACCATGCGGTGTTCAGCGTATCGCCCGCAAAGCCGCTGCGCCACAGATCCGCGCCTGCGCCCGACAGCTCGACCATGCATTCGCCAATGGAAACCAGCTTCATAGGACCCCCCCGGTGTTTTGCGCCGTTCTGGGCCAAGCGGCGGGATGACGCAAGCCCGTCATCCACCCTTTGGCGGGGTCAGGTCACAGCCCCGCCCGCCCATACCAGACCCGCGCCCGGGGCTGGGCGCACAAAACCGGCCGGGGCGGGGTCTCGGACGCCTCGAACGCCGCCACCATCCGCGCCAGCCTGTTTTCGCTGGCCGCGATCAACGAACGATAGCGGCGATTGCTGAACCCCCAGGCAGAGGATTCCAGCCCATCAGCGTGATCGACAAGGAATGGCAGGGTCGTGACCACGCGCATCCGAGGCATCGCCTCCAGATGCCGGTCGATCGGCACGCCCTGCCGCGCGGGCGACCAGCTGGCCAGCCAGTCCAGCGCGCGCGGGCTGAAGATGTTGAACACCATGCCGGTGGTCCGGTTCAGATGCACGAAGGTCTGCCCCCGGAAACGCTGCACCGCCGTCACGCGATAGCTGGCGTCGATATCTGTCGAAAGCCCGGAGAAAACATCCCAGCCGGTCTGGTCCAGATAGGCCAGAACGCCCTCCAGCCGGTCCTCGAAATCGCTGCCGGCGATCAGGTCGTCCTCGCACAGGATGGCGCGCCCGGCGCGGGCCGCAAGGCAGGCACGGGCCATCGTGCGAAAGCCGACCCCCGCCCCGATCCATCCCGGATTGCGGCGGATACCGGCGACCAGCCGAAAGCCGGGCAGATCCTGTTGCAGAAAGAACCCCTGCCGCAGCGGCGTCTCTGGCAGGCTGAGGCACAGGCGCGGCACCTTCGGCAACTGGTGCAGATCCGCAAGGCGGCGCCAGTCGGCATCGTCTGCGCCGATGGTCCCGGTGGCCAGCAGAAAGCGGTACAGATCGCGGCGCAGGGTCTTGCGCCCGATCAGGAACAGCTTGCCCGCCGGGATGCCCAGATCCAGCCACCGGGCCAGCCGGTCCTGCCGCGTCTCGATGATGGAGTGGCAGCGCCCGGCCTGACGCAGCAGCGCGACGGGATCGCCGACCGGGCGCGAGAGGACCAGAATGTCATCATGGCCAAAGTCGCGCCCGCTCAGATCCGGGTCGATATGGAAGCGGCTGCGACGGCTTGGCAGCAACCGCAAGGCGGTCTCGGACAGGCGGGGATGCCCCAGCGCGCTTAATGCCGCGCCCAGATCCGTCGCGACACCGCCGTGACCTGCGATCCAGACATTGCGGGTGATCGCCGTGACCTGCGGCTGGCTGACCCGCCGCTTGCGATAGCGCAGGCGCGACCACAACCCGCGACAGCCCTCCTGCCCCACGATCTGCCGCAACCGGCGCAGCGCCGTGACAGAGCCACCCGTGGCCAGTCCCTTTCCCGTCGCAACCGACATCCTAGAACGAGGTCGGACGGCCCCTGCCCGTTTGCCCCGTCTCGGGCGCCGGAATGCTCCACCCGTCGGCATCGCGTTGCCGGGGGCGGGACAGGCGGATGACGGCCTCCAGCTGCGCGATCTCGGGCGTGGACCAGCCGTGGCGGATCAGCCGCCGCCGGTCGTCCTCGGCCACATGACCGGGGCGCAGGATCAGCAGCCACGCATATTCCAGCGCCGCCGCGACCCGGTCGCCAAGCCGTTCCTTCAGCCGGTCGGGGCAGCGATAGCGGGCCTGCCCGGCACCGATGATGCGCTCGGCCTCGGACAGGGCGGCGCGGGTCAGGTCACCCCCTGACATGAAGCCACCCGCATCGTCGCGAACCGCATCATCCTGCGCCAGCAGTGCCCGGCTTTGGGCCAGCAGCCCGCCATCCCCCGCCAGCGTGGCCGCAAGGGCGGCGATCAGGCGGCGTTCCCACAGGCTGAAGGTGCCGGGACGGGCGGGCGACAGCAGATCAGCGGCGCCCGGCCCATCCGCTTGCGGCGCCGCACGACCGGCCACCACCTTGCGGATCAATTGCCCCAGCACACCCAGAGACCAGACCGGCGCGGCATTGCTGTCGCGCGCCGCGATGTCCAGAGCCATGCCGACCGGGAAACCGGCCATCCCCGCCGACGCCATCGAATATGCCGAATCCAGACGATTTCCTTGCATGGGCTTCCCCTTTTCTCCGTATCCCCGCACAGCATGTGCAGAGAGCTGATCCGGGAACCCTAACAAATCACGATGGAATAGGTCGTTTTAAATAGTTAACGGCGGGAGAACAGCTTTCTGTTCCGCCGCCGTCAGGGGAATGGTTGTTCTGCGCCGTCGCTGCCGGGCGAATCCCTTGCGCGATCAGGCCCCGACCCGCACCAGCTTCGCGATCCGGCGGGCAAGGGCAGCGGTCTGGACGCGGATATCGGGGATCGCCGTGATCTCCCAGAAGGCCGCGCGGGACACCGGGCCGATGGCCAGAATCCGCGACGAAGCCCGGTCTGCCGCGTCGATCAGCTGGCATGTCGCGTTGACCTGCAAACCGATGCGCAATTCATCGACCCGCGCCCGGCCGCTGGCCAGCAGATCGGCAATCAGCGGCGTGGCGTTATATTCGGGATCGTTGCGGATGCCTCGACAGTCGATGATCCTGGCGGCCTCGATCACGGATTCGTCGGTCTGGCCGTGGGGACGGATATATGCGCGCAGCAAGCCGTTTTCGCCACGCTCGGCCCGCAGGAAGGCGCCGCGGCGATGGGTCAGCTTGCCGCTGGCGACGGCATCGGCGATCCGCCGGTCCGAGGCGGCGGGAATCCGGTGCCGATGAACATCCCACCACGACACCAGATGGCGCAGAAAGCGCGCGCGTTTCTCGACCGGCATCACCTGCCAGATGGCCGAGACATGCGGGCGCAACCCGTCGATCACATCGCGCCATGTGCCGCCATCCGCTTCGACCCGCGCGATCCGGCCCCGCAACCAGCGCAGCAACTGGCTGAGCGGCTGATCCACCGGGATCTCGTCCAGCCGGATCGGGTCGGGCCGGGTCGGCGCATGGGGCCGGGGCAGTTGCCCCCGGCGCGACAGGGTTGTGATCGGGCCGCGATGGCCCGATTTCATCAGCGACAGCACCTGATCGACCATGGACAGGCCCGAGCCGATGATCAGCACCCCCGCATCGGGGTCAAGCCCGCAGACGCCCTCCCACGCCCCGGTCAGCAGCCCGGCCGGATCGGGCCGGGGCAGGACATGGCCGGTCGCCAGAACCGCGATCTGCGCCCCGATCACATCGCCGCCCTCCAGATGGGCCAGCACGCCGTCGGGTCGTTCCTCGATGCGGATGCATTTGCGCCGCAGGCAGGTCAGGCGCCGCTCTTCCTCGGCCAGCGACCACGGACGCAGCAGGTCGGACAGATAGGCGCCGTAGGTCGCGCGGCTGACGAAGGAGTGTTCATCCAGCCCTCTGCCCTCGCTGCGGCCCTGCAACCAGCGGTGAAAGTGGAACGGATCCTCGGGAAAGGCGCTCATGTTATGGACGCGGGTGTTCAGCAGATGGTCCGGGTCGCGGGTCGAATAGGCCAGACCGCAGCCCAGCAGATTGGCCGATTCCAGGATCGTGACGCGCAGTTTCTTATGGGCCGACAGCAGATGCGTGGCCATCAGCACGCCGCTGGCGCCGCCGCCGACGATCAGGATATGCCCGGCATCGTCGCCGGTCGGCAAGGCAGAGGTGAATACGGGATGCTGGCTCATCATCGGCTCCGCGATCTGGTGGACGCGGGCTATACTCTAGCCGAATGGTCGAGATTTTATATTCCAAATCATGCCCGCAACCGAGAAAATTTTTCCCGCTTCACGGAAATTCCATGACCGCTGTTCCCGGATCGGGTGGGGTCAGTCGGTCGGCGCGGCGCACTCGGGCAGGTTCAGCAACTGATACAACAGCCCCTGCCGCGCGGTGATATCCGCCAGCGTATAGCGGTCCAGAACCGCCAGAAACGCCTCGGTCGCCTCGGCAAAGATCGAGGGCAGCGAACAGCCCGGCGTCAGCACACAGCCCTGACAATCGACCAGCCGGATATCGCCCTCGGTATGGCGCACCAACCCGCCAAGCGAGATCTGATCCGCCGCCCGCGCCAGCCGCAGCCCCCCGTGACGGCCCCGGACCGTCTCGACAAATCCTGCGTGGCCAAGGCTTTGCACGATCTTCATCAGGTGGTTCTGAGAGATCCCATAGACCCCGGCGATCTGCCGGATCGAGACCAGACCATCGCCGGGCCGGGCCAGATAGATCATCACGCGCAGGGCATAATCGGTATGGCGGGTCAGCTTCATTTTGTCACATTAGATGCATTTTGTTTGCATGTATAGATCGACCATAATACATGCAGCACAAATGCATGTATGAAAGAGGAACGCCATGTCCACACAGCTGTCCGCCTCGACGATCGAACTGGTCAAAGCGACCGTGCCCGCACTGGCCGCGCATGGGCCGCAGATCACCGAAGTCATGTATCGCCGGCTGTTTCAGGACGATCACATCGCGCGGCTGTTCAATCAGGCGAACCAGAAAAGCGGCGCGCAGCGATTCGCGCTGGCCTCGGCGGTGCTGGCCTATGCCGAGAACATCGACAATCTGGCCGCGCTGACCACCACCGTCGAACGCATCGCGCAGAAACATGTCGGCTATGCCATCCTGCCCGAACATTATCCCTATGTCGCCGACGCCCTGCTGGGCGCGATCAAGGAGGTTCTGGGCGATGCCGCGACCCCGGAAATCCTGGCCGCATGGGGCGAGGCCTATTGGTTCCTGGCCGAGATCCTGAAGGCGCGCGAAGTGGAAATCCGTCAGGACATCTCGGCCCAGCCCGGCGGCTGGACCGACTGGCGCCGCTTCACGATCACCGAGCGGCGCGCAGAAAGCGACACGATCATGTCCTTCACCCTGCGCCCCGAGGACGGCAGCCGCGTCATCGCCCACCTGCCCGGCCAATATCTGACGCTGCGTTTCGACACGGCGGGCCTGCCGGGCGTCATCCGCAACTATTCGATCTCTTGCGGGCCGAATACCGACCATTACCGCATCACCGTCAAGCGCGAGCCGCAGGGCGAGGTCTCGCCCTTTCTGCATGACAAGGCGCTGACTGGCACGGTGCTGGAATGCACGCCGCCTGCGGGCGATTTCCACCTGCCCATCGCGCCGGAACGTCCCGTCGTGCTGCTGTCGGGCGGTGTCGGGCTGACGCCGATGGTCAGCATGCTGGAAGAGATCGTGACCAGCCACCCGAACCTGCCAGTCTATTACGTCCACGGCACCACCAGCCGCGACACCCATGCGCTGGACATCCAGATCCGCCATCTGGCGCGGCGTCACGGCAAGGCCACCGTCGCCACCTTCTATGAACAGCCCGATCCGGCAGGCAATGCCCGCGAAGGGTTCATCACGCTGGACTGGTTGCAGGAAAACGTACCGCTGGCCGATGCCGATATCTATCTGTGCGGGCCCAAGCCCTTCCTGCGCCATTTCGTGCTGGCGCTGACCAATGCGGGCGTGTCCCCCGCGCGCATCCACTATGAATTCTTCGGCCCGGCGGACGAGACGCTGGCTGCGTGAACCACCACCGGGCGGGGTCGTCCCGCCCGCCTTTCAGGGGGCGAGGATGAGCCAGACGCATCGCTATCAGGGACCGGCCTTTTTCAGCCACGGCTTTCGCCCCTTCTTTCTGCTGTCGGCCCTGTGGGCAGGTCTGGCGATGCTGATCTGGATCGCGATGCTGGGCGGGCGGGCCGTCCTGCCGGTCGCCTTTGATCCGTTCAGCTGGCATGCGCATGAATTCCTCTATGGCTATCTTGGCGGCGTGATCGGCGGCTTCGTTCTGACCGCCGTGCCGAACTGGACCTCGCGCCCGGCGCTGGCAGGGATGCCGCTGGCGGGGCTGGTCGCGCTGTGGCTGCTGGGCCGGGGGGCGGTCGCGGTCTCGGGCCTGCTGGACTGGCGCCTGGTGATGCTGGCGGATCTGGGGCTGGGCATCGCGCTTTGTGCCTATCTGGCGCGGGAAATCCTGCGCGGCCAGCATTGGCGCAACCTGCCGGTGCTGCTGCTGATCGCGCTGCTCACCGCCAGCAATGCGCTGTTCCATCTGGACGCGAGCGATGGCGGCCCCGCCTTCGAGGGGATCGGGCTGCGCCTTGGCCTTGCCGCGGCGGTGGCGCTGATCTCGCTGATCGGGGGGCGCATCATCCCGACCTTCACCCGCAACTGGCTGGCCAAACGCGACGCGGACCGCCCGCCTGCCGCCTTCGGGCGCGGCGATGCGGTGGTGCTGGCGCTGACGATCCTGGCGTTGCTGTGTTTCATCATCCAGCCGCAATCTGCGCCGACCAGTTGGCTGATGCTGGCGGGGGGCGCGGCGCATCTGTGGCGCCTGTCGCGCTGGCGGGGGCTTGCCACCCTGCCCGAGCCTTTGCTGTGGGTGCTGCATCTGGCCTATGGCCTGCTGGCGCTTGGCTTCTGGGCCGAGGCCGCCGCCGGCTTTGGCTGGATCGCGCCTGCCGCCGGGCGTCATGTCTGGCTGGCCGGGGCCATCGGGTTGATGACGCTGGCGGTGATGACCCGCGCCAGTCTGGGCCATACGGGCCGCGCGCTGCATGCGGGCGGCGGCACCACGGCGCTGTATCTGGCGCTGGCGGGCTCGGTCGTGGCGCGGCTGCTGGCAGGGGTCTGGCCCGGCCAGCTCTGGGTCCTGCATTTGTCGGGCACGCTGTGGCTGCTTGCGTTCTTCGGCTTTGCGCTGCTCTATCTGCCGGTGCTGACCCAACCCCGGCCCGCGACGGCCTGAGGGTTACGCCGCGGGCAGCCCGGCGGCGCTGACGGTCAGTTTCGCGATCTGCCGCAGCAGACCCACCCGGGCCGAGCTGCGACGCCAGACCATGCCGATGGTCCGGCTGGGGGCGGGCTGGTCGCGAAACGGCACGAAGCGCAGCTTATCACCTTGCGACAGCGGCCCGCAGGTCGCCAGTTTCGGCAGCAGCGTGACCCCCATTCCCGCCGCCACCATCTGCCGCAGGGTTTCCAGACTGGTCGTGCGAAAGCCGGTGATCTCGTCCGCGCCCCAGCGGTGACACAGGCTGAGCGCCTGATCGCGCAGGCAATGGCCGTCCTCCAGCAGCATCAGTTGCTGGCCCGACAGATCATCGACAGAGATCGTCTGTTGTCGGGCCAACGGGTGATCGCAGGGGGCAGCCAGCAAAAAGGGTTCCTGAAACAGCGGTGTCACCTGCAAGGCGGGATCGCGAACCGGCAGCGCCAGCAGCGCGGCATCCAGCCCACCCGCGCGCAGCCGGTCCAGCAGCAGTTCGGATTTCTCCTCGAGCAGTTGCAGTTGCAGTCCCGGAAAGCGCCCGCCGATCAGCGGCACCAGCAAGGGCAGCAGATAGGGCCCCAGCGTCGGAAACACCCCCAGACGCAGCCGCCCTGCCCCGCTTTTGCGATGCCGGACCGAGATATCGACGATGTCCTGAACCCCGTTCAGCACCTCGCGCGCGCGGGCGACGATTTCCTCGCCCACCGGGGTCAGCACGGTCTGGCGCGGGTTGCGTTCGACCAGCGTGACGCCCAGTTTTTCCTCCAGCTTGCGGATCTGGGTGGACAGGGTCGGCTGACTGACGCCGCAGACCTCGGCCGCGCGGTGGAAATTCCCCAGCCGCGCCAGTTCGACCAGATATTGCAATTCGCGAAGGGTCATGGCGTCCGTTCAAAGCATCCGAAAGGATGCCCTTACAACGGAACCGCCCGCCCCGGAATGGGGCGGGTTGGCGCAGCAGGCAGATCAGGCCGCCTGTTCGTCGGGCAGGCTGGTGCGGATCAGGTGATCGAAGGCCGCCAGCGAGGCTTTCGCCCCCTCGCCCATCGCGATCACGATCTGCTTGTAGGGCGTCGTCGTGCAGTCGCCCGCCGCGAACACGCCCGGGATCGAGGTCGCACCATGATCGTCCACCCGGATTTCGCCGCGCGGAGTCAGGTCCAGCGCATCCTTCAGCCAGTCGGTATTGGGCAGAAGGCCGATCTGGACGAAAATGCCGCTCAGCGCGATCTCATGCGCCTCGTCGGTGGCGCGGTCGATATAGGCCAACCCGGTGACCTTCGCGCCATCGCCCCTGACCTCGGTCGTGCGGGCATTGGTGATGATGCGCACGTTCTTCAGGCTGCGCAGCTTGCGCTGCAACACATCGTCGGCCCGCAGGTTGCGGTCATATTCGATCAGCGTCACATCGGCCACGACGCCGGCCAGATCGATGGCCGCCTCGACGCCCGAATTGCCGCCACCGATCACCGCGACGGATTTGCCCTTGAACAGCGGGCCGTCGCAATGCGGGCAATAGGTTACGCCCTTGTTGCGGTATTCCTGCTCGCCCGGGACCCCGATGGAACGCCAGCGCGCGCCGGTGGACAGGATCACGCTGCGCGCGGTCAGCGTCGCGCCGCTTTCCAGCCCGACATGGATCAGATCGCCCTGACGCGACAGCGACGCGGCGATTTGCAGCGTCATGATGTCCACGTCATATTCGCGGATGTGGTTCTCCAAAGCCTGCGCCAGCTTCGGCCCTTCGGTCTGCGGGACCGAGATCAGGTTCTCGATCGACATGGTGTCCAGCACCTGACCGCCCAGACGCTCGGTCACGATGCCGGTGCGGATGCCCTTGCGCGCGGCATAGATCGCCGCCGCAGCACCGCCCGGACCACCGCCCACGACCAGCACGTCGAAGGCCTTCTTGGCGGCCAGCTTTTCGGCCTCTTTCGCGGCCGCGCCGGTGTCGATCTTCGACAGGATCTCTTCCAGCCCCATGCGGCCCTGACCGAAGACCTTGCCGTTCAGATAGATGGTCGGAACCGACATGACCTGCCGCGTCTCGACCTCGGCGCGGAAGTCCGAACCGTCGATGGCCACATGCCGGATGCGCGGGTTCAGCACCGCCATCAGGTTCAGCGCCTGCACCACATCGGGGCAGTTCTGGCAGGATTGCGAGAAATAGGTCTCGAAGGTGAAATCGCCGTTCAGCCCCTCGATCTGTTCCAGGATCTCGCGCTCGGCCTTGGGCGGGTGACCACCCACCTGCAGCAGCGCCAGCACCAGCGAGGTGAATTCATGCCCCATCGGCAGCCCCGCGAAACGCAGCGAGATATCCTGCCCCGGACTGGTCAGCGCGAAAGACGGGCGGCGTGCGTCGGTGCCATCCTCGCCCACCGAAACCCTGTCCGACAGTTCCGCAATCTCGTGCAGCATCGCGACCATTTCCGCCGATTTCGGCGTGTCATTGACCGAGGCGGTGATGACAACCGGGCGGGTCAGCCGCTCCAGATAGGATCTCAGCTGGGTTTTCAGATTGGCGTCAAGCATGGGAGGACTCCTTGAAACGGGACGTATCCCCTGCGCCTGGCAGCAAGCGCAGGGGACGGGCCGGTTTCCCGGCCACGGCTTCGCATCCGGGCGAAATCGTCAAACAAACACCGGGACATGGGCCGCAAGCAGCCCGCGCACGGACACGAAAACGAGATCAGATCTTGCCGACCAGCTCCAGCGAGGGGGCCAACGTCTGTTCGCCTTCCTGCCACTTGGCGGGGCAGACCTCGCCCGGATGGGCGCGGACATATTGCGCGGCCTTGATCTTGCGGACCAGATCCTCGGCATTGCGGCCGATGCCTTCGGCGGTGATTTCCATCGCCTGAATGACGCCATCGGGATCGACGATGAAGGTGGCGCGATCGGCCAGACCTTCCTCTTCGCGCATCGCGTCGAAGTTGCGGGTGATGATGCCCACCGGATCACCGATCATTGCATATTGGATCTTGCCGATGGTGTCCGAGGAATCATGCCACGCCTTGTGGGTGAAATGCGTATCGGTCGAGACCGAGAACACCTCGACGCCCAGTCGTTGCAATTCGTCGTAATGGTCGGCGACGTCGCCCAGTTCGGTCGGGCAGACAAAGGTGAAGTCGGCGGGATAGAAGAAGAAGACCGCCCATTTGCCAGCGATATCCGCGCTGGTCACGTCGATGAACTTGCCTTGTTTGAAGGCCTTTGCGGTAAAGGGTTTGATCTTGGTGTTGATCAGGGCCATCGGTTCCATCCTTCGCTGATTTCCGTTGTCGGCCCGGACGACTCGGGAGGTCCGGGCTGCTGCGTTGCAGAATAGATGCTGCAACTGCGAAGGTGAAATAGATCGGAGGCGGCGATTCGATAGGCTGCGCCTATCAGATTGCGGCGATCAGAACCGCATCCCCAGACCGGCGCCGATGGCCAGTTGCGATCCGGCGTCATGGCCCACGCGGCCATCCATGAAGACCCAGCCCGACGCATCGGGTGCCAGCTGCATTTCCGCCGACAGCCCGATCCGCCCGAACGAGTCATCGGCGCCGACCAGCGCCAGTTCCCGCTGGGTGCCCAGACTGTCGGTCAGGGTGATCCGGTCGGCGCGGCCATCGGCCAGTTCGCGCACATAGGCGGCCCGGGCCGACAGGGTCACAGACCTGCCGGACAGCTCCAGCTGCTGGCTGACCTGCCCGCCCAGATGCAGCTCCAGGCTTTCGAAATCCTGTTCGTCGAAATGCATGGCGCGGCGGTCACTGCCGGATTCGCCGAAGCCTGCGACGCGGGTGCGGTTGTAATCCAGCCCCAGAACCGGCCCATAGCGCAGCCCGCCCGGCGTGGTGAAATCATAGCCGCCCTCGACCCGCGCCCCCAGCGAATAGGCGTCGGTGTCGAAATCGAAATCGCGGCGCAGGATCTCGGTCCCCAGACCCGAGGTCATGGCAAAGCTGCGCGTGCCCGACAGCCCGGTCTTGGCAAAGCTGGCGCTGGCCACGGCCCACACGGCATCGCGCTGCCATGCCATGTCCAGCCCGATGCCGACGCCCCGCGCCTCCATGTCGCCGCCCGCCTCGGGGTCGTCGCCACTGTGCTGCGAGGTGATCGTCGCGCCAAAGCTGAGGTTTTCGTCCAGCTGATAGAAACCGCCCGCAAAAACCGACAGCGCGCTGCCGCCATCGGTGGCAAAGGTGGAACTGTCCCGCGGCAGGGCCAGCCCCTGAACCGCGATGGTCGGGGTCAGGCGACCGATCTCGCCCGGTTGCGCCAGCCGGGCACGCGCGCCCTGCGCCATGCGGTCGGCCAGCTCGTTCTGCTGGCGGATTACCAGATCGCCCATCAGCGCCGCGCCGCGCGCAGCATCCGCCGCCGAGGCGATCAGGTCGGCGCCGGTTTCCTCGACCAGCAGCCGGGTCAGCAGCAGCGCATAGTCATGCAGCCGGTCGGGAATGCGATCCTCGCCAAAGGCGGCGGTCAGCACGTCCCAGCGGTCCAGTTCGGGATCATGCCAGGTCATGCCCCCGGGAATGGCCGGATTATCGGTCTGTTGATAGCCGTCCAGATCGCCCAGCTCCCAATTCGTCGCCTCCAGCCACAGGATCGGAATGTCCAGATCCTGAAACGGCGCGGCATCCGAACAACAGCCGGTATCGGCGGGATAATGCGGGTTCAGACCGGGGTTGGATTTCAGCTCTATATCCAGCTCGTCGGCGATGGCGTGGATGCGGGTCCAGAAGGATTTCAGGTCGGGATTGTCCAGATGGTTGGTGCCTGCATGGGCATACATGAAATCTCCGGTAATCAGGCTGTCGATATTGATCATCCCGGCGATATTGCCGCGCTCGGCCCCGGTCATGGTCTCGACATAGTGGCGGCTGCCCAGCAGGCCGATCTCTTCTGCGCCAAAGCCTGCAAAGACCAGCCCGGTGTCGGTCTCCAGCCCCGACATATGGGCCGCAAGCTCGGTCAGGACAGCAGCGCCCGAGCCGTTGTCATCGACGCCTTGCAGATCCTCAAAGCTGCCCGCCGTGTCGAAATGCGCGCCGACGACGATGAAGTCGTCGCTTTGGCCCGGCATCTGCACCAGCAGGTTATGCGACGGCCCGCGTGAGGTGTCGAATTCCTGCCGCGTGACCTGATCGCCGCCGAAACCCAGCCGCGTCGCCATGTAGTCGCTTCTGTGGTTGCCGCCCGTAGTGCAAGAAGCTTTTAACCCTATTAGCGCGTGATCGAGTGCGAACTTCTGTTAGGCCTTTATGATGCGGCGTTTCCAGAAGCCGCGGGCCGGGATGGTGATCAGCAGATTGGATCCAAATCTGACCTTCGAGCTCATTGCTCGTAGCGACTAGCTGGTTTTCCCAATCCAGATCTGTTCGATCATTTTGCCCACTCAGGTCGTCGTCTTCTCACACTCCCCTCGGCACCGGCCCTAGCGGTTCGACATGAGCATCATGCCATGACCGCCATTGCCGGATCTCTGTAATCTTTATTCGTTGTCAGCATCGCCCAGATCTGGCGTGCCATCTTATTGGCGAGCGCGATCGCGACCAGCATCTTGGGTTTGCGCATCAACATGCGTGACAGCCAGCTACCCTCTACAATGGTGCGCTGTCCAGGCCAGTTCAGTCGCGACATTGCGCCGATGATCAACAGGCGCCGGATATCGGCCTGACCAGCCTTGGTCATGCGACCAAGGCGCTCCTTGCCTCCGGAAGAATGTTGCCGAGGCACAAGGCCCAACCAAGCCGCAAAGTTGCGCCCAGTTTTAAAGTCCGCCATGTCGGGACCGAACGCTTCGACTGCAACAGCCGTCAGCGGTCCAACACCCGGCATCGTCTGGAGCCGGCGTGCTCTGTCTGACTGGGCAGCCAGCGCCTTGAGCTTCGTGGTGCGCGCAATGATACGCGCGGTTTTCTCTGCGATCTGCACGAGTAAGTCCAAGCACTCTTCCCGGATCAGTGCATGCAAGTCGCCGGTCTCATCCTGCACAAACGCCGTCATGCGAGCGAGGTGGGACATGCCGATTGGAAACACATGGCCATGCTCATAAAGGAGCGCCCGCAACGCATTCACATCTGCGGTCCGCTGATGCACCAGGCGTTCCCGGGCACGGAAAACGGCCGCGCAAGACTGCTGCTCGACTGTCTTGGGCTCCACGAAACGCATCTCAGGCTGGCGTGCCGCAATGACAATCGCCTCGGCATCAGCCGCATCATTTTTCTGCCGCTTCACAAAGGGGTGCACGTATTGCGGTGCGATAAGCTTTACCTCGTGCCCCGAAGCTTCCATCTCACGGGCCCAAAAATGCGCGCTGCCGCATGCCTCGAAAATTACCATGCTGGGCTCTTGCTGCGCCATGAATGCGGGGAATTGCTTCCGAGTCAGCTTCTTGCGGAACTGGACCTCCCCCGTTCGAAGGGCACCATGAACTTGGAAAACTACCTTTGCCAGATCAACCCCGATCATCATATTCTTCATCTCGCCGTCCTCCTCTGCCCGTGGCGTTGAACACCACGACCCTGGCACATTGCGATGCCGTCTAGGGAGGGCGGCAACCACTCCATCTGGCCTCGGGGAAAACCGTGCTGCCGGTAAAGCGGCCCGGATGGTCGAACACCAGAACCTCCAGCGTTTCATGGGCATAATCGCCAAAGCCGCCGGACATGGCCGGGGCGGCCAGCAGCGCCGAGGATGCCAGAAGGGTGGCAAGGCGTGATCGCATGATAAGCTTCCCTGTTGGTCTGAATGCAGTGGAAACCCCGGACAGGGCAGACCCACGATTGCAGCTTTGGCGCGCGATGCAAGGCGCAGGGGATCACCCGCCGGGCGACGGGCGGCAAATTGCCCATCACGCGCGCCCCGCGCCCATTGGCAGGCAAATGCCGATCCCGGTTGCCGGGCCCAGGGGCAGGGTTGCAAAGCCGATAGGCGGATGCTCACATGCAGATGATGCAATTTAATCTTTGACCCCGTTTCCCGCGATCAGCGGCCAGACGACCCAAAGCCGCATCACGGCCCTGACGGCCCGCCCGGATCGCCGGACCCGCCGCCACCGCGTTGCGATGCGCCAAGGCAGGGAGGAACGCATGAACACGATATTGCGCAGCTTTCTGGACAGGTTCATCGGCAGGGGCGACCTGACCGTTATCGACAGCCGCGGCACTGCGCACCGGCTGGGCGACGGCAGCGGTGCCAGCGTGGTGCTGCGCTTCAACTCGGCGCAGGCGGAACGCGCTGTGGCACTGAACCCGGCGCTGAAACTGGGCGAAAGCTTCATGGAGGGCGAACTCGATATTCTTCAGGGCTCGATCTATGACCTGATCATGCTGGCCTATGAAAATGCCGGGCCGGAACTGATGCCGGCCTTCTGGATGAAGGCGTTCGAAAAGATGCGCATCGCGAAACGGCGCTTGCAGCAGATGAATACCCGGCTGCGGGCGCGCGGCAACGTGAAACGGCATTATGATTTGTCGGCACAGCTTTACCGCATGTTCCTCGATCCCGACATGCAATATTCCTGCGCCTATTTCGCTGACGCGGATATGCCCTTGGCGCAGGCGCAACTGCTGAAAAAGCGTCACATCGCCGCCAAACTGCTGCTGCGCGACGGGATGGATGTGGTCGATATCGGCTGCGGCTGGGGCGGCATGGGGCTGTATCTGTCGCAGGTCGCCGGGGCGAGGGTGACGGGAGTCACGCTGTCGGATGAACAACTGGCCGTGGCGCGGGACCGGGTGGCGCGCGAAGGCATGGAGGATCGGGTCGATTTCCGCCTTCAGGATTACCGCGACATTTCCGAGACCTTCGACCGGATCGTCTCGGTCGGCATGTTCGAGCATGTCGGCATCAATCATTACGACCGGTTCTTCCGCAAATCCGCCTCGATGCTGCGCCGCGACGGGGTGATGCTCTTGCACAGCATCGGCCGGGTCGAACCGCCGGGCGCGACCAATCCCTTTCTGCAACGGTACATCTTTCCCGGCGGCTATATCCCGGCCCTGTCCGAAGTCATGCGCTCGGTCGAGAAATCCGGCCTGATCGCCACCGATATCGAGATTCTGCGCATCCATTACGCCGAAACCCTGCGTCACTGGCGGCTGGCCTTCATGGCGCATCGCGACAAGGCGCTGGCGCTTTATGACGAGGCGTTCTGCCGGATGTGGGAGTTCTATCTGGCCGGCTGCGAGGCGTCGTTCCGCGAGGGCAGCGTGGTCGTGTTCCAGATCCAGCTGGCGCACCGGCTGGACGCGGTGCCGATCACCCGCGACTATATCCCCGCCGAGGAACAACGGCTGGAACGGCTGGAGGGTCAGCGCGGCATCCCCGGCCCGGCATGGCCCACCGAGGGCCGCTTCCCCCACATCGCGTCGCCATGAATCGGGGCGCGCGCAAGCGGGTCGGCTGATCAGTCGGCAGGATCGGCGGCTTCGGGCTCCTCGGCCTCCGGTTCGGCGGGTTCTTCCGCTGGCTCTGGCGTAATCACCACCAGATCGACGGCCGGGGCGGCACCCGCCGCGCGCAGTTCATCCAGCACACGCGGCAGCAGTTCCGCCGCCGGACTGGCCGCAGGCGCCGCCGCGACCGAGGCCAGCGCCACATCAGATGCCAGCGCCGCCAGCAGATAGGGCTGTCCCCCCTCGGCCATGCCGACCGAGATGCCGAAACGGTCGCGCCCGTCATCGTCCCGCGTGGCCTGCGCCGTCAGATCATAGACGGCCCCATCCGGCGCGACCAGAAACAGCCACAGATTGCGTGCGGCCATGCCCGAGACCTCGCCTCGGATCTGGAACGCCTGCCCGCCGCCCTGCACATCCACCGACAATGCGGGTGCCGCGGCGGGGCGTCCGCTGATCTGGCGCAGGAAATCCACGGCGGGGCATTGCGCCTGCGCCACCTGCTGACTGACAAGCGATGGCCGGGTGCCGAACTGCGCCTCATAGGCGGCCAGCAGGGCAGAACCATCCACCGGCCCTGCCCCCACCGTCGCGATCATCCCGGCATTGGCGCCGCGTTCGATGCGATAAGCCAGGGTGCAATCGGGCAGGCTCTGGCTGGCCAGAAACCCCTCGCGCGTGGTCTCGTCGCGTTCGGCCAGCGCGGCGACGGGGGGCGGATCGGGGACTTCGGCCACGGGTTCGGGCCGATCCGGGCGCAGCGCCAGAAAGGCACCGGTGGCGATGGCCAGCACCGCGACGACCGCACCCCCGGCGATCCAGCGGCCCCGACCGGAAGGCCGCGGCGGATCAGAGGCCGGCATGGCGGGCATGGGCTGCGCGGCAAAGGGGCTGTCCGATTGCGTCACCGGATCGGCGGCAATGACCGTCGGCCCGGCCCCGGTATCATCAGGTGCAGGGGCCGAGGCGGACCACAAGGGCAGCCGATACTGCGCGGGCAGATGCAGCGGGTCCTCGATCATCCGCAGCACCTGCGCCATGTCGCGGGGGCGGCGCTGCGGATCGGGTTCCAGCATATGTTGCAGCAGCGGAAACAGCCGGTGCGACAGTCCGCCCAGATCCGGGATCGCCTGCCGCGCGGTCGAGGCGCTGATGACCGAATCCCCCATCGCCAGCGGCTTGCCACGCGCCACCATCGCGATCAGCAGCGCCAGCCCATAGACATCGGTCCACGGCCCGATATCGCCGCCCCAATGGCCCAGCTGCTCGGGCGCGATATATTTGAACTTGCCTGCGAAACGCCCCGCCAGCCCGTCGCCAAGCTCGGTCGAGCGGGCGATGCCGAAGTCGATCAGCACGGCCTCATCCACGCGCTCGTCGCGCAAAATGACGTTGTCGGGCGACAGGTCGCGATGGGTGACGCCGCTGGCATGGGCGCGGCCCAGCCCGGCGGCAAGGCGGCGCATCAGCGCCAGCGCGGCGTGATCGTCAAGCGGGCCATCCTCGTTGACGCGGGTGCCCAGATGGCGGCCCTCGACGAATTCCATGATCAGGCAATAGCGGCCCAGCCCGTTATCCAGAACGAAGTTGTGATAACGCACGATGGCATCGTCGCGCAGTTGCACCAGCACCCGGGCCTCGCGCCGGAACAGGTCCAGCACCGCGGCATCCTGCGCCAGATCGGGCAGGATCACCTTCACCGCCACCGGGTCGCCGGTAAAGACGTTCTCGGCCCGATAGACCTCGCCCATGCCGCCGACGCTGACCAGCGAATTGATGCGGTAATTGTTGTTGATCAGCGTGCCGGGCTGGACCAGACGCACCGCCGCCCCGCCCTGGGTCTGCGGCTGATCGCCGATCAGCGTCGGGTCGGCAGGCGCAGCGGGGGTATCGGACGGCGCGGTTTCCGGGCCGATCACGGTGCGGTCGGGAATGTCGGCAGAGGGCTGGTCAGCGATCACCGTGCGGTCGGGCGGGGGTTCCTTGCCTTCATGGTCGGGATCGGAGGTCACAACTCGTCATCCTCGGGCGGCAGCACGGCCTCGCAATCGACGACGATGACGCTGACATTGTCATGCGCCCCGCGCGCCAGCGTCTCGCCGATCAGCCGCGCGGCGATATCGGCGGCGGGCGCGGCCAGCGACAGTTCCAGCGCCAGATCCTGATCGCCCAGATGCTCGGTCAGCCCGTCCGAGCAGATCAGCAGCCGGTCACCCGGACGGACCGTGCCGCTGACCAGTTCGGGGCGCGGCTCGGGGCCGATGCCGATGGCGCGGGTGATGACGTTGCGACGCGCCGCGACGCGGGCCTCTGCCTCGGTCATGGCACCGGCGGCGACCATCTGCGCCACCTCGCTGTGATCGCGGGTCAGCGGTGTCAGCGCCTTGTCGCGCCACAGATAGATGCGGCTGTCCCCCGCCCAGATACAGGTCAGTTCTGCGCCGTGGATCAGCAGAACGGCAATGGTCGCGCCGACGGTGGCCAGCCCGTTCTGTTCGGCATGGGACAGGATGTGGTGATGGGCGCGGTCCAGCCGCTCCAGCACACGCGCGCGCTGATCCTGCGCGCTGACCGGCACCCCAAGCGAGGCCAGCTCATCCACGATCAGCCCGCTGGCGACATCGCCCGCGGCGTGCCCGCCCATCCCGTCGGCCACGGCCCAGATGCCCAGTTCCGGCAGCGAAATCAGGCTGTCCTCGTTATGCGCGCGCACCCGCCCCTTGTCGGTCAGCGCGCCCACATGAAAGCTGAAGGTCAGATCCGTTCCCGTCACGCCGTTCCTCCATCGAGATTTCCGGTCGGGGCGAAGGTGCCGCCGCCACCGATCAGCCAGCCCATCTCGGACGCGCCGGGCCAGCCCTGACAGGACAACAGGCCCGAAGGCCCCTGTTCACCATTCGCGAACCACCAATAGCTGCGCCCGGATGTGGCGTGCAGGTGGTCGGCCTCGCGCAGTTGACCCAACAGCGCCTCGACCGGCAATTGCGGGTTCACCGCCCAGAAGGTCGGCCAGTCGGGCGCGGGCTGATCGGGCGGCGCGGGCAGTTCCGCGCGCAGACGCGAGGCCGCATCGCGGGGATCGAAATGTCTGGCCTCGGCCAGCGCATCGATGGCCCGCCGCGCGGCCTGATGGAAATCCTGCCCCGGCTCCAGCACCGGACTGCCCCCGCCCGATTGCAGCACCAGCAGCGGAAACCGCCGCCCGGCCCGGTCACGCGAGGGCGCCCAGACACCGCGCAAAGGCGCACCGCCGATCAACCCCGCACCGATCCAGAAACCCAAATTCGGCGCGGCATCGAAAGCCGCCTGCCAGCCATCGCCCGCCGCTGCGCGCCAATCGCCCAGCACCGCCTGCAACCAGTCGCCAAGCGTGGCAAAGACCGCCTCGGGCAGGCCCGCCGCGATGAAATCGCCAAAGCCCGGATGCTTGCCATAGAGCCCCGCCTCACCGGTCGTCAGTCGATGCTCTGTGGACATTCGAACTCTCTGATCTCGGACATGGTGAAGGGGTTGGTGACGGCGTTGACGGTGAAGTCATAGGTGATGTTGCGCCCGCCCAGAACGAAGGTCGCGCGCAGCACGTCGCCGCGCTGTTCCTTATAGGTCGCCGCGTCCAGAAACTGCATGAAGGTCCATGAACTGCCTTCGAACCGCATCACCGATTCCCGTTGCAGGGGCGGTGACAGTTGCAGGATCGTGGAACGCCCCTCGCCCGGCCAGACCACGGTGCGCGACAGCGATCCGGTTGCGGTCTGCACCACCGCGTCATTGATCGCCAGAACCGCCGCCTGAACGGACGGATGGGCATCGACCTGCGCCACCGTGATCTCGACCGAGGGGCTGCTGCCGCCGCCCGCGAAAAAGGCGCGGCGGATCATCTCGGCCCGCTCGAACTGTTTCAGGGTGGCGGTGGACAGGCGGCTGGTCATTTCCTTGTCCGCTCGCCATGCCAGCCCTTCCGGGCTGCGCTCGACATAGGGTTCCAGATATTCGGTGAAATAGCGGTCCATCTCTCCGCCCGGCCCGAAAAAGCGCGAGAAATTGTCGATGGACAGGCTGCGCGAGGCATTGGTGAAGGGATAGGCCGAGGTGATCGTGTCGCGGCAGAAAAAGCTGATGCGGTCGGTCAGCGCGCGGTTCATCACCTCGATACTGGCATCCGACGCGCCGGATCGGAAATCGCCTTCGGCCCGTGTGACCATCCGCGCCAGCGGATCGGGCAGTTGCGAATTATACTGCGTCAGCCGGTTCAGCAGCGTCGGCAGCTCGGCCGCCGACTGGTCGGGGTTATGTTCGGCCAGCCGCAGATTTTCCCAGATCAGCCCCAGATTGCCCAGCAGCGTATCGACCGGACGCTGGCCCGGCTCTCCCTCGGCCAGCATATGCCAGTTCTCGAACGCTTTCGAGATCGCGTCGATGGGCGCGGTGACGCTGTTGGTCTGCTCGCCGCCCCCGCCGCCGCCGCTGCCCGCGCGCAGGGCATTCGCCCCACCCTGCTGCGCGGCGGCATCCAGCAGGATCCGCTGCACCCCGCTGGAGCGTGACTGAACCCGAGAGGCCAGCTGCTGACCAATGGCCCCGGCCACACCGCCGGCGCCGCCTTCATCGCTTTCGCCCTCGGCCTCCAGATCCACGCCTTCCAATTGCTCGTATTCGCGCGACAGGCGGGTCTGGGCCGAGACCTCGCGCACCAGCACCAGAATGGGCGAGGCCGAGGCCGAGGCCGCATTGCCAAGCGCCGCATATTGCGGCTTGTCGGCAACCATCGAATTCAGCGTCAGATTGTCCAGCAAGCCATTCCACGCGCCGATGAATTCGCTGCGATAGCGTTCCAGCAGATCGCGGTCCAGACGGGCCAGCCGCCCCTCGATCTCGGTCGTGTTGGCCAGTTCGCCCAGCACCCACTGATCGCGGCGCAATTCATCGCCGACAACGGCAAGCTGGTCATAGAAATAGGACCAGAAGCCCTCATAGGTATAAAGCCCCGGCACCACCAGCGCCCCCAGATCCGACCCGTCGCGGGTGGCAAAGACCTGAGCGGCGGCGCCCCCGCCCACGGCGGATTCAAGGCGCCAGTCGTCCAGCCCGCGCGCAATCGCGCCGTCCATGATGATGGCATAGGCCTGTTCGTCCAGCGGCAGCTGCGCGATGGCGGCGCGGGCGCGTTCGACCGTCGCCTGATCCAGATCCACCAGCAATTGCCGGTTGTCGTCCAGCCGCAGCATCGCCGTCAGATGCGCCTTCAACTGGTCGATCATGTCCAGCCCGGTGCGGCCCGGATATTCCTGCCGCCACGCCTGCTCGAACCATGCCAGAATGGCGTCGTCGTCGGTGGTGTCGCCCTGCTTGCCCAGCAGCAGATAGACCTTCAGCGCCCGATAGATATCGGTCATCTCTCCGGCGGCGATGGTCTGGGGGATGCGCCGTTCAAGGTCCAGCACCAGACGCGGGCGCAGCATCCGCTCCAGCGCCTCGGCATAGGATTCGGTCGCGACCCGGTTCAGCCGTTCGCGCTGACCAAGGCCCAGACCCTCCCAGAAGCTGGCCTGTTCGCTGTCGCCGTAACCCGCAGGCATCGACGACACCATGTTCAGCAGCGGCACCACCGGGCGCAGATCGGTGTCGGTGATGACCTCGCGGTCCAGTTCCTCGGCGGCGGCGCGCTGATAGGCGGCGGTCTGCGCCTCGGCCATGCGCACCAGTTGCAGGTTTTTCCAATAGGAATAACCCAGCGCCGCCGCGCCCCCCAGCGTCGCCACGATGATCGCACTCAGCGCGACGGTGCGGATTGCCAGCGCACGGCGGACGGCCTTCTGGTCCTGCGACACCCAGCCCTGTTCGGGAATCACCACGCCGCGCAGCAGGTCATGGATGAAATAGCTTTTCCCCTTGCCCGACATGAACGCGGCCTGAAAGCCCGGCCCCAGCACCGCATCGGGCTGCTGGATCGCGCCCAGCACCTGATCCACCGGCGTGCCCTCTTGCGTGCCCGAGGTGAAATAGAAGCCGCGCAGGATCGCGTTGGTCTTGTAGCGCGTCGGCTCGAACACCCGGCGCAGAAAACCCGAGACATTGTCGCGCAGAATCGCCATCTGCCCCGGCAGCCCGAAGATCGCGATGCGGGCCACGCCGTCGGGTTCCTCGGACAGGCGGTCGATGATCTCGTCGGACAGGCGCGACACCAGCCGGTCGAATTCCTGCGGCACGGCCTCGTGGGTGATGGCCTTGCGGTCCTTGGTCTGGAAGGTCACGCCCCAGACCAGCTTGCGCCGGTTCAGGCTGAAACTGGCGAAATATTCACGGAAACCGGCGATCAGGTCGGCCTTGGTAAACATGACATAGACCGGAAAGTCGATCTTCAGCTGTTCGTGCAACTCGGCCAGACGGGCGCGGACGGTCTCGGCATGGGCGGCCAGCGTCGCGGGGTCGTCCCGCATCATGTCCTCGACCGAGAAGGACAGGATCACGCCGTTGATCGGACGGTTCGGGCGGCTGCGTTTCAGCAGACCAAGGAAGGCGTCCCAACTGGCCTTGTCGGCCACCACATCGCTGTCCTGCGTGGTATAGCGGCCCGCGGTGTCGATCAGCACCGCATCCTCGGCGAACCAGAAATCCATGTTCCGCGTGCCGCCAAATCCCGAGATCGCCTGACTTTGCGCCAGCGGAAATTCCAGCCCGGAATTGGCCAGCGCGGTGGTCTTGCCCGCGCCGGGGGGGCCGATGATCACATACCACGGCAGATCGTAAAGCGAGGCCGCGCCGCCCGATTTCTTCAGCACGGCCAGCGCCTCGGTCATCTTTTCGGCCAGCAGCTTGCCGTCGCCTTCGGGCTCGGGCGGGATCAGCGCATCCTCGATCTGGCGGGCGGCCCGGACGCGGCGGCGCCAGCGCACCAGCAACACGGTCAGGAACACACCCAGAATGACGCCGATGATCGCCAGCCGCAGCCACAGTCCGGCCAGCGGCGCCCATCCCGTCATCGGGCCGCCGAACCAGACCGCCAGACACAGAGCCAGCAGCCCGAGGATCGTCACCGTCCAGCGCCACCATCCGTGGCGGCTCCAGCGAGGGGTCGGAACATAAAGGCCAAGCAGTCTCAATTCGCGGTCTCCGTGCTGTCCGGCGCCTGACCCTCGGGGTTCGGGATCAACTCGCGCTGATCCGCCCCACTCGCCTGACCCGGGGCCGACTGGTTCGCCGCCTCCCCATAGGTGCCCTCGCGCGCCAGCAGGATCTCGACCCGGCGGTTTTCGGCCCGGCCTTCCTCGGTGGCGTTTTCGGCCACCGGCTGATCTTCGCCCCGCCCTTCGATGGTGACGCGCCCCGCATCGGACAGCAGCGGCGACAGCACGCCCGCCACGCTTTCGGCCCGCGCGGTCGAGATCTGGTAATTGTCCTTGAACCGCCCGCGCCCGGTCAGCGGCACATTGTCCGTATGGCCCTCGATCAGGATCGGCCCGCCCTCGGCATTCAGAACCTCGGCGATGCGGCTGGCCAGATCGGCAAAGCCCGGCTTGACCTCGACCGCGCCCAGATCGAACAGTTGCAGGTTGCCGACCCGGATGGCGATGAAATCGCCCTTGGTCTCGACCCCCACGCGCCCGTCGGAAATCTCGGAGGCGAAGGCATCGCGGATCCGGGCCAGTTGCGGCACCTCGGCGACATAGGCCGGGCCGGGATCGCTGCGGTCGATCTGAAGGACCGGCATGTCCAGATGCAACTGGCGCATCACGCCCGCCGCCTCGGCCCCATCGCGGTTGATCAGCGTCACGAAGATGGCAAAGATGCCAACCAGCATCGCCGCCGATACCCCCAGCACCGCCGGAATCGGGACGCTGGCGAAACGCCGCCCGCGCCCCTGCACCACCGGCTGCCACATGACCGAGATGTCCTCGTCCGGGCGCTGATGGACGCGGCGCAGGCTTTCATAGATGGCGCTGCGGATGCGCGCCAACTCGGCCGCGCCGTTGGGCATGGTGCGGAACTGACCCTCGAAACCCAGGGACAGGCAGACCAGCATCAGCTCCAGCAGGTTGTATTGCTGGGCCGGGGCCTGCATCGCCTTTTCGGCCTCTTGAAAGAAGCCGACGCCGGAATCGCGCTTGTGAAAGAACCGCGCGACCATCGAATATTGCTGCCAGTCGCCCCGGTCGCTGCCCGGCAGGTTCTGCACGATGTCATCCGCCGTGCCCGACAGCGCATATTTCGCCACCAGCGCCTCGTGCGGGTTCACCCCCGCGCTCAGCGCGTTACGCTCGAAGCGGTCGATCTCGCGGGTGACATGCTCCATCAGCGGGGCGACCTGCAATTCGACCAGCCCGGTGCGCAACCGCCCCAGCAGGATCAGCAGGCTGGCCGCCGCCGCCAGCAAGGGGTTCGAGGACGAGGCCGCCCCCAGTTCGCGCACCTGCAACGCATCATGCAACGCGATACGCGGCGCCTGCCGGACCTGCTGCTGCGGCCTAGCGCCGAATTCGGGAAAGAAGCCGCGATTGTCGCCCCCTGCCCGCCCGATCTGCGCCGGATCGCCATAGGATGGCGCGGGCGAAGGCGCGGGACGGCCCAGCCATGTCTGCCCGCCGCCTCCGCCCTGATCGAAGGGCGAGGCAGAGCCGGGCGCCGGAGCCTGTCCGGGCCGCCCGATCACGGTGCGTCCATCGTCACCCGCAGGGCCCGGACGCCCCCAGCCATCGCGGCCTTGTCCCCCGCCCTGCCCATCGGGGCGGGGACCCGGCAGGGGGCCTCCGAAAACCGTCTTGTCGTCGTCCTTGCCTGCCATCACGACCTCTCGGGCACGGCCCACAGTTCCATCTTCAGATGCGGCCAGTCACCGGCGAAATGCATCCCGATCGCCGGGGCGGTGGAAAACTCGCGCCACAGCGGCGAGTTCTTCTCCAGCCGGAAATAGACATTCGAGGACAGCACCCGGATCTGGCGCGGCGGGTTCGGCAGGTGCTGCAAGGCGATGCCGGGCAGGTTGTTGTTGACGATCTCGGACATGCGCGTATTGGGGCCGACCTTACACAGTTCGGGGAACTGGCTTTGCACCTGCGTCAGCGGCTTGGCGCTTTCGACTTCAAGGATGAAGCTGGCCTCGCGGAACAGGTTGCGGTCGCGCACTTCGGCCAGATAGGAGTTCTGGCGCACCTCGCGCAGCGGCAGACGGATGGCCCGGCCCACATCGCGCGACAGCAGCCGCTGGATGTCGGCCACGATCTGCGAAAAGGATTCCTTCAGATCGTCATGGTCATAGGCCGGGTAATCCGGCGCATGGCGGCTGCCGGTATCGAATGTCGCCAGTTCCCCGGCCAGCGCGACCAGATCGCGATAAAGCGCCTCGGGGTGGATGGCGAAGGTGCGCGACAAATGACGCAGCACGCCGATATGGCGGTTCAGCACCATCAGCATCAGGTAATCGCTGGCCTGCAAGCCACCCCCGGCCGAGGGGTCGGTGGCATAGCGCGCAAGGCTTTCCAGCCGGGCCTCGATCCAGCCGATGACGCGGGTCAGATAGCCAAGGATCTGCGGATGCGCGCCGATCACCAGCGAGGGCGGCGGGAAGGTTTCGTCTAGTGTGACGACGCCGTCACGGATCTCGGTCACGCGGGCCAGCCGCAGGTTCTGATAACCCGGGCGCGGCGTCTTGCGGATCGCCAGTTCCAGCCGCGGCACCGCCAGTTCCAGCACCTGTTCGGTGCGGACCCCGCTGCTGACATCGCTGACAGTCTCGGTCACGATGCCCCAGCGGGTGGTCGCGCCCTCTTCCTCATAGGGGGCGGTGTCGCGCATGTTGGGCGAGGTATCGGGCAGCGTCAGCCAGACGAATTGCCCCGCCGCATCATCGGGCACCGGCACCGCCAGCGGCAAGGGCCCGGTCCCCGGCGCGTCGAAGGGCGTGCCGTCGGGCATGATCCCCGACACGGCGCGCAAGGCCAGCATCCCCTGCTGCGCCTGATCGCGGTCGATGGCCAGTTCGCCCACGCCCCAGGGGTAAGGGGTGATCAGGCGGGTGCGGGCATGAAGCAGATGCTCGTGATAGCGATCCGCCTGTTGCAGATGCTGGGGCTGCATGAACAACCCCTCTTTCCAGGCGACCTTGCTGAACCAGGACATGCGGAGTCAGGCTCCTTGAATCATTCAATCAATAGTGGGGCAAGCGCGCCCCTTTGCAATCTTGAGGTCAGGGCCCCGGCGGCAATTCGCCCGGCCCCGACAAGCGGCCACAGTAAGCAATGACCCCGGCGAAGCCAATCAGAATTGCCAGCGCATCTGCCCGGTCACCCCGACACTGTCCAGCCCGTCGCCATAGCGCGCATCGATCCGCGCACTGGTCGAGAACTGGCGGCCCCGGCCCGTCGCACTCAGAACCTTGATGTAATTGGCACCAAAGCTGATCTCTCCGTAAGCACCCAGATTGTCGGAAACCAGACGCTGGCTGTCCTCGGCATTGGTTCCCCGGCGCGAAAAGACCGAGACGGTGGGATCGGCGAAATCCTTGTAATAGGTGCCGGTCACAAAGGCATAAAGCGCGGCATTGTCCTCGGGCTGAACATAGGTCCGCGCCAGTGTCGCGCCGACGAAGCCCACCTGACGGTCGCTGTCCTCAAGGCTCAGCCGGTCGCCATTGTCCAGCTCGATCGCGTCGGTTGACATGCGCGACCATGCAAAGCCCGCCGTCGGCACCACTGCCCAGCCCTGTTCCCCCAGCGGCATCGCATAAGAGACCGAGCCGCTGAGCGTATGCGCCCGGCTGGAGAAATCGACATCGTCCAGCCCCAGCCCGGTGCCGACCACCGCCCGGTTGCTGATGGTGAAATCGGTGTTCTCATAGCGGTATTGCAGATCCGCCTGAAACCGTCCGCGGGTCGCGGTGGCATAGACGCCGCCATAGACTTGGGTGAAATCGGCGGTGGTGACGCTGGTGATCGTGTCCAGCGTCTCGCCCGTGGCGCCGTTCACGGCATAGACCGGCTGATAAGTGTCGCCCTGGTTGACGCCGCCCAGCACGCCAAGGGCCATGTCCCAACCGCCGTAACGCCCGTCGAAACAGGCCAGATCGCTGCCGACCTGCATGCCATAGTAATCGGCGCGGATTTCGCTGTCGAATCTGGCATCGCCGTTATCGGTGGCACCGGTTGCCGTTGCATGACCGCCCGTCACCCGCGCCCAAGCGCCGGGGCCGCAGGGCCTTTCGCTGTCCTCATAGGCCAGTCCGGTGACGAAGGGGCTGGTGGGTCGGTTGATGACCGAGCCGATCAGCGATTGCGTCAGGGTAACGTTGCCGAACAGCGCGCCCAGACCCGGATTGACCCCGCTGTGCAGCGCCAGATCGCCATTCGCGGCGGTCTGGTCCACCCAGAAGATCACCCGCTCGGAGCTGAAGCCGACCTCGTCATAGCTGAAGCTGAAATCATTGGCCGCGCCCTGCGTCTCATCGACATCCAGCAGGGTCGTGATCAGACCCGGCTGCGCGGTGATCTGCGCCGACAGGTTGTTCATGGTGAAGTGGTGATTGCCTTGCGCCGCCCCGCCGCGAACGACGATGCTGTCGCTGGTCATCTCGGCCAGATCGACATCCAGCGCATAGCTGCCATTGCCCTGCAACCCGCCGACCTGCAACACCGTGCCCACCTGCCGGTCCGTGGTCAGATCGACATGGCCCGCATTGTGCATCTGGCCGCTGACCACCGCATTGCCGGTGGCGCGCATCGTGCCGTTGTTGCGCAGCGCCCCGTCCAGCGTTCCGGCAAAGCCGAGGGTCACGTCATCGCTGACGATCATGCGCCCGGCGGACAGGCTCTGCCCCGCTGCGATGTCGATATTCCGGCCAAGGGTGAAATCGCCGCCGATGGCTAGCCCGTCGCGCAGCACCAGATCGCCCGCGACATAATCCACGTCGCCACTGATCTGCCCGCCAAGCGTCGCGCTGCCACGGGTGGTCAGCGAGCCATCCAGCGTGCCGGTCTGCTGGTAACTGCCGCGGTTCAGCACATCGCCCGCCAGCGTGCCATCAACCACCAGCGAGGCATCGCGGCGGTTGGTGACGCCGCCATCGGCGCTCAGCCGGTGGCCTTCCTGCACATTGAGGCTGGCCCCCCCGCCATCCCGGCCGTTATCGACCGCGCCCGCGATGGCCACGTCGCCCGTCGTGCGGACCGAGCCGAGATTGCCCAGATTGCCGCCGATGCTGCCGCCCCAGTCCATCTGACCGCTGTTGCTGACATTGCCGGTGATCTGACCGCTGCCGTCCAACTCGCCCACCGTCACCAGACCGGCATCCAGAATGCCATCGACGGTCATGTGCTGATTGTTGCTGACCCGGCTGTCCGAGGTCAGACGATGCCCATCGGCCACCGCCAGCGTGCCGTCATTGGTCAGCCCGGTCACGTTCAGCGCCCCACCGGTCGTCAGCGTGCCGCTGCTGGTGACGTGCCCCGCCTGCCCTGCCAGCATGGCGGTGCCGCTGTTGGCAACATCGCCCATCCGCCCGTTCAGCGTGGCCGTGCCGCTGTTATCCACATCGCCGACCGTGCCGGTCAGATTCACCACGCCGCGGTTGTCCAGCGATCCGTCGATATCACCGCTGCCGGTCAAGCGACCCGCATTCGCGACATCGCCACCGATCCGGCCATCGACCAGTTGAACCTGCCCGCCCGCCGCATTGTCCAGACCCGATTCCAGCGTCCCGGCGATCCGCATCTGACCGCCGTCGAGGTTCTGCGTATCCCCGGCACCGACGCTGCTGCCGGCGGCGATCCGCAACACGCCCGAATTGCTGAGGTTGCCGATATCCGCGATATTTCCGGTGCTGCCGTCAACGCTGTCCACGATCAAGGTGCCGCTGTTGCCGATATTGTTGCCCGCCGCATCCAGATCGGCGGTGACCCGGACATTCCCGTTGTCGCCATTGCGCAGGGTGCCGGTCAGGGTCGCATCCTCGGCAAAGCGCAGGTTGCCCTCGTTGGTGACGGCCCCGATCAGTTCGACCTGCCCGCCATCCACGTCCGAGCCTTCCTCAAGCGCGATCACATCGGCCTCGATGGTCAGCTGCCCGCCGCCGCTGGCGGTGACCGCGCCGCTGTTGGTGAAGGTGCCGCCATCGACATGCAGCCGCACATCGTCGCTGGCCGCGCTCATGTCGATATCGCCACGGTTGGTCAGATCACCCTGCACCAGCGAGCTGGAAACGATGTCGATCAGCGCGCCCGAGGCATTCACCACATCGCCGATGACCGTCGCGCCATCCATGCGGATGGTGCCGCCGTCAAGGTTGCGGATATCGCTGCCCTCGCCGGTGACCTCCAGCCTGCCATCCAGCGCGATGGTGCCGCTGTTGCGGATGTCGCCCTGACTGCGCAGCTGGTCATCGGCGCCGATGCCGGTCTCGCCGCTGTTGTTCAGGCTGGCCACGTCCAGCCTGCCATCCATCGTCAGCGCGCCGGCATTGTCCACCGCGCCCACCGATCCGCCAAGGGTCGCCTGACCGTTGTTGTCCAGCGCCCCGCCGATGGTGGCGCGACCGCTGATCGTGCCGTCATTGACCACATCGCCCGAGATGCCGCTGCGGGGTCCAAGCGTCGTCGTCGCATCTGCGCTGTTGCGCAGATCGCCTTGCAGATTGCCATTCAGCGTCAGCGCCTGGTTGTTCGTCACGCCCCCGGCCGCCGTCAACTGATGCCCCGCGCCGACCGTCGCCTGCCCGTCATTCGTCAGCTGGCTGACGGTCAGATCGCCCGAGGTGGACAGCCCGCCCGTATTGCTGACCGCGCCCGCGCTGCCCGAGATATTGGCGGTGCCGTTATTCGTCAGCGCCCCACCGATCTGGCCGTTGCCCGTCAACTGCCCGTCATTGGTGACCGCGCCGGTGATCCTGCCAGTGTTCAGGGTCAGATCGGCACCGGCCCCGTTCGCCACACCCGCATTCACCTGCCCCGCCACGATCATCGAGCCGTCATTGCCCACGGTCGAGCCCGAACTCAGCCGGTGCCCGTTCGCCACCCGCAGGCTGCCGCTGTTCTGCACCGAACCTGCGGACAGATCGCCCTCGGTCCGCAGGCTGCCATTATTGGTCACCGCGCCGCTGACCGCGCCTGCAAGGCTGGCGGTGCCGTCATTCAGCAGATCGCCGGTCAACTGCCCCGAGCCGCTCAGCGTACCCGCATTGGTCAGCGCCCCGGTGATCTGCCCACCCTCCAGCAGCACCGAGCCATCGGCGCGGTTGGTCAGCGGCGCATCCAGCGCCCCGGCGATGGTCAGCAACGCCCCGGCTTCGTTGATCGCCGCATCCGCCTGAACCGAGCCGTCATTCTCGATGGTGAAAACATGGCTGTTGGTCAGCGTGCCGACATTGAACAGATTGCCGTTGCCCTCGCTTTGCACGATGAAGGTTCCGGCATTGCTGACGTCGAACCCCGCCGCATCGACATTGGCCCGCACCCGCGCCAGTCCGCTTTCGGCATTGGCCAGATCGCCATTCAGTTCGGTGTCGCTGCTGAAATCAAGCTCTCCGCCATTCAGCACCTCGCCGATCAGATCGACATGGCCGCCATCGACGTAAGAGCCGCTTTCCAGAATGATCTGGGCCGAATGGATCGCCAGCCGTCCCGCACCGGACCCGGTGACCCGGCCCCAGTTGTGGAAGGCGCCGCCCTCGACGGTCAGACTGGCCGCGCCATTGCTCTTGTCGATGATGCCGCGGTTCTCAAGGTTTCCGGCGATGCTGGCCGTGCCCGAAACCTCCAGCCGCGCATCGGCCTCGTTGTTCAGCCCGGCCTCGATCCGGCCGCCATCCAGCGCGATCCGCCCGCCGCCATTATTGGTCAGCAGGGCATCGACAGAGGTGATCTCCAGCAGCCCCGACAGCGAGATGGTGCCGTCATTGGAGATATCGCTGGCCGAGCGCAGAGTGTCGTCGCCGCCGATCTCGACCTGACCGGTATTGCCCAGACCGCCGACCGTCAGCAGATCATCGACGCGCAGCGTGCCCCGGTTGGTGACGTCGCCCCCGATCGCGCCGCTGCCCGCCAGCAACCCGCTGTTGCTGACATCGCCGGAAATCTGCCCCTCATCCAGCGTGACGCTGGCCTGACTATAGTTTTCCAGATCGCCGGTCAGGCTGCCCGCGATATGCACCTCGCCTTCCGCGCGATTGGACAGCAGGTCGGCCTGAACCGAGCCGCCGCGACCGATGGACAGATGATCGCGGCTGACCAGCGTGGTGACATTCTCCAGCCGTCCGCCGGGCACGGTACCGGCATCATCCTCGGTTTCGGCGGCAATGATCATGGTGCCGCGGTTCATCACCTCGGTCCCGTTCGCGTCCAGCGTGCCGGCAATCGTCGCCAGACCAAGGCCCCTATTCACCAGATTGCCTGCCAACGTCGTCGTGCCGGAATAGAGCAGCGTCGCTTGATTGAAGATATCGCCGATCAGATCGATCACGCTGCCATCGATCCTGGCATCGCCCTGCAATACGATTTCGCGAGCAAGGATGCTGAAGCGGCCCGCGCCGGTCAAAACGATCTCGCCGCTATGGGTCACGGTGCCGTCGACGGCCTCCAGACTGTTGGCTGTATCGCCCTGAACTTCCAGTCTGCCGCGGTTGGTGACGGAACCATTCACCTCCACCGCATCCCGCAGCTCGATATTACCGCCTTCATTATTAATCAGGTCACCCGACAGCGATGCCCCATCCAGCGCCAGCACCCCGCCACTGTAGTTGCGCAACCCGCGACCTTCCTGAACAACCGCCAGTTCGCCCGCAATCGACATATCCCCGAAATTGTGAACCCAGAGTTCCGACTGCAACCGTTCACCAGCCGCGACCGCAAGCTGTGCGTCTTCACGGTTCCAGATCCGCGACGCCGCCAGTTCGCCATCAACGTCCAGCGTACCACGGTTTTCAATTTCGCCCGTCGAACCGCCAAGTTCGGCGATTCCGTCATTCTCAACCCGACCATTGATCTCGCTGACGCCGCGAACCTCGCCAGTTTCACTGATATTCACCCCGCCCTCATGGGTACCGCTCAACAGCGCGGTGCCATCGACCTCCATCAATTGCCGGGTCAGGCCCTCGCTGATCAAGGTCGCACCATCGCCGATATAAAGACCGTTCGTCCCGGGCTCCTCGGACAAGTAATGCAGCGTCCCCTCGCCGGTGATCCGGATATATCGACGCAGGATCGAACTGACGGTCAGGGTGCGCTCTGCCGCGATGTCAAATGTCAGCTCGCCGCCGAAGGAATTGATCTCGCCGCCGCTCAGCGTGTAATCGCCGGATTCAAGGCGCAGCGCATCGGCCTGGACCAGCCCATCAATGGTCAGTTCGATTGCCGCCTCGGGATCGGAATGGTGCAGGATACCTGTCGTGCCCGCAGTCAGAACGCGCGGCTGCCACACCCAGCGAGGTTCCCAGATCTCGCTGTCAGCCGACCATGTGCCGCTGATCGGATCTCCGCCGTCTGGATTGTTGTCCAGCCAGGCTTGCTGCGCATTGGCCCCGTCGGGCATGAATATCAGCGGTGCCAATCCGATCAGCGCGGTAGAGAGCAGCAACCGGGCGCGGCTGGCAACACGAATGGAGCGGTGCGAAATCTCGGTCATCATGAAATATCTTCTCTAAATCGGAGCGGCCAGGCCGGGCAGGGAATCCGCCATATACTGGATAACGCGACGTTTGCGGTCAAAACAAGCTTTCTGTACCGTCTCGAAACCGTCACATCTCGGTCTGTGTCCCCCCTGCCTGCCGCAAACGGTCCATGGCGCTGACATAGGCGCGGATTTCAGCCGAGACCGGCGGTGCGACCACCGCTGCCACATGACCGGCCCCCGCCCCGGCCATCTTGCGATCCGCCCAGGCATGCAGATCGGCAATGCGCCAGCCGCGCAGGAACGGGTTGGCCGACACGACCGCCGGCCCCATCACCTGCCCGACCGAGGTCCCAGGATCGGCCCGCAGCGCCTGATCTGCCCCCGCCGGTCCCAGAAAATGCGCCAGATACAGCCGCCCCGGCGTGATCGCGTGACCGGCCGCGCGCAGATAGGCCTCGTTTTCCTGCGCCAGATGCCGGACCATCAGCCGCGACAGGTCCGGGTCCAGCCGCAGATCCAGCAATTCGCGGCGCGACAGGTTGCGCGCCATGTCGGGGCGATAGCTTTGCATCATCCGCAGCCATGTCGATTCGATGAACTGCCCCAGCCCCGTCGCCGAGGACAGCGGATTGCGCGCCGCCGCATTGCCCGCGCTTTCGACGGTGATGATGCGCCCGATCAGAAGCTCGATCGCGTCCGAGGCCAGAACCTCGCCCGCGCCGCTCAGATATGGCATCGGATCGACCGGCACACCATCGGACAGCAGCTGAAAGACCAGCCCCGGCTCGGACTGGCCCGGCGTGCGTCCGATGGTGCCGATCACCGTGCCGCCAGAAATCTGCGCATCCACCGCCGCCGAGGCCGACAGCCCCGCCAGCCCGGCATAGCGGCTGACCATGCCGCCCTCATGCGTGATCTCCAGCGTCGCGCCGCTCTCATCGACGGTGCGCGCGGTGATCCGCCCGCTGCCTGCGGCCATGACCGGGCTGCCATCGGGGGCCGACCAGACGACCTGCCCGCGACCTTCCTCTGCGCCATCGGCGGGCGGCACGAAACGACGCGACAGCACGCCCGCGACCGGCGGCACCAGCTGCGCGGCGCGGTCACGCTGCTGCACCCGGGCCGAAGGGGCGTAGCACTCGAAGCCCTCACCGCCCTCCGCAGGCACGACATAGCAGGGCCGGTCCCCGCCTGCGCCGCTGATGCCGATGAACAGGATCGTGCCGGGGCTGGCCGGTCCCGTGCCCGGCGCATAAACCAGCGTCAGGCGGTCGGAATCTTCGGCATGGCTGTCAAGGTCATAGACCTTGGACATCATCGCCAGCGCCTCGCCGATCAGTTCGGGCGGCACGTCATTGCGCAGGCCCGCCGAATAGATCAGATCCAGCAGCCGTTGCCGCCCCGCGCCCTCGTCACCCTGCCGCGCCAGCAGATCGTCCAGCAGCGGCTGATCGGCCCAGGCATCGGCCGAGGTGACCAGTTGCCCCGCCGGGTTCATCGCCAGCGACCCGACATAGCCTTCGGGACCATAAAGCGACAGCTGGATGATTTCACGCGCCTCACCTCGCAGGCGATAGCGCAGCGCCAGAACCGAACGCGCGGCCAGATCGGGCGCAACGCCGATCTGGCTTTCGATCCGCGCGGCCAGACGTTCGGCTTCGGGCCCCGAGAAACCGTTATCGCCCAGCAGTTCCGCCAGCCCGACCTCGCGCGTGGTTTCAAGGATCAGGTCGCGCCACAGCGCCGGGCGCATCCGCGCGTCACGCAGAAAGGCCACGCCGCTGGAGGCGCGCTGATCGGCGGGCACCTCCAACCCCGTCGTCTGGGACTGGAACGAGGCATCCATCAGCCGCACGCTGCTGCGTTCGGCGCGGAACATGGCGAATTCCTCGCGCGTCGAGGGCAGCATGGCCACCAGCCGCCGGTTCGGCTGCATCAACCGGCTGTCCAGCATGGTCACGGACCGCCCCCCGGCGATGCGCCCGGCCAGTTCGGCCGGGGCGGGAAGATCGCGGCTGTCGCGTGGGCCGGAATCGTCGGGGGCGGCGATGATCAGCGGATCGCCCGGAATATCGGTGAAGGTATCGGCCCGCACCGCCGGGGCGATGTCGAACTGGCTTTCGACCTGCACCAGCCCCTCATCCAGATCGCCGCCGCGCCAGAACGACAGATCGGGCCGCCACAGCCACCCGCCAAGCGCCACCGAGACCGACAGCACTGACAGCCCCGCCCCCCAGCGGATCGCGGCGACCCGCTGGCGACGGCGACGCGCGCCCTGCCCCATCTGGCGAAAGCGCGGGTCGATCTCGATCGGGCGCATCAGCGGAACATGCCCGACCCCATCAGGCCGGGATTGATCCGGGGTGGCCCGCTGGCGGGTTGCGCGGCGGACGGTTCCTGTCGCGGCGCCGTATTGGCCGCCGCAGCCTGCCCGCCGCCGCCCCCGCGCGACGGATTGCGGCTGGCCTGTGTCGCGGGGGTGCGGGTCGTGGGGGCGGCGACGCGGACCTCGGGGCAGGTGACGGCCTCGTTCCCGGCGATGGTGCGAAACAGCGACAGATCCGGCGCCGTCGCGGCCTCGGCCGAACCCAACGCCTGAAAATAACGCGCCAGCGCCGAGGCCGAACCCGCGCCCCAGCTGCCGTCGATACCGCCGCCATAGCAGCCCATCTGCCCCAGTTCGGTCTGCACCGCCGCCGTGACCTGCGCCTCGTCAGGGTCAAATGCGCCCTGCGTCAGCAACCGCCGGAACATGGCCGGATCGCGCTGGCGGATCGCCTCGCGCGCCGGGCGGGGCGTGCCAAGGGGGCCGCGTTCCGCCGTGGTCATCAGCACCGCAAGATCGCCAAGGATGATCGAGGGTTCGGGCAGCCCGGCCCGGCGCGGCGCATCGGGCGCGGGCAGCGCGGCGGCGATCCGATCCGGCGCGGGCAGGTCAGGGGTGGGCTGGTCGGGTGCGGCCGTTGGCTGGCTGGCCTCGATCACCTCATTCATCGTCAGCGGTTGCAGCGGCTCGGCTGGCAGGGTCGAGATCACCAGCCCGCCATTCCCCCCCTCATCCGCCGCAGCCGCGACTGCCCAGATCAGCAGCGCGGCACCAAAGGCGGAATGGGCAAGGCGGGTGGTCATGGTCATCCAGCTCACATCTGGCGCGGCGTCACGAAGACGGTCCAGCTTTGTTGCTCCTGCGTATCCACTTCCAGAAAGCGCGCATCCAGAAACCCGCGCAGCAGGCAATCCTGCTGGCCCGAAATCTCGAAACGGCGGGGTGCCACGCACATCGGAATCGCCCCTGACAGCACTTCATTACCGAAGATATCGGCTGCAAAGACATAATAAAACCGTGACCTCAGGGCATCGCGTTGCAAGGTGGCGCATTGGTTCGGCGCCACCCGCCACCAGCCACGGGTGGTGAAATCGCCCTCGGCCGGCGTGGCGATGGCGACATTCAGCACGTCGAATGACTGGTTGCACAGCCGCAGCCCGGCCATCGCCGCGCAGGGCAGCAGCCAGCCCACCGATGCCAGCAGCAGAGCCAGGGAAAGACGCGACAGTTTCATAAAATCATCTATGGTCGAATTGAGCGGGCAGGCAAGTCGTGCTAAGTCTTTGTCAAACGGAGTTCAGGCAACATGAGACTCATCCTTATCGCAGGTGCAACCGTGTTGACCGCCGGGGCGGCCTTTGCCTTTGCCCGCGCGGTGGATCAGCTGGCCCGCCCGCCGGTCATGGACGCCCCCGCCGCCGCCATCCAGACCGAACGTCTGCTGCCCCAGACCACGCGCCGTCAGGCCCCGCAGGTTCCGGCCACAACCGCCCATCAGCCGCAGACAGCGGCCGAGGTGGCCACGCCATCGCCCGCCGATCAGCCCGCCGCCGCGATCCGCAAACAGGCCCGGAATGTCGCGCCTCTGGCGGATCGGTCCCATGCCGTTGATGAAAATACCATGTTTTTTCTGCCTCCCGGAACATCCACCGCGCCTGACGCGGATGAACCCGTGCGGCATTATGATTTTGTGAATTTGCCCCTGACCGGGGTCTATCGCTGATTTCAGAAAGGTCTTGCGATGCGAGGCATTGCCGCGGCGATATTGACAGCCGCATTCCTGCCTTTTTCCATGACGGCCCTTTCCGCGCCGGGCGCTTGGGCGCAGACCGGCGACGGCATCCTGCTGGAACTGAACGCCGCCGCGCCGTCCGAACAGGGCGGCTGCCGTCTGACCGTGGTCGTGACCAACGGATTGCCGCAGGGGCTGGAACGGGCCGCATGGCAGGTGGCGATCTTCGATGCGGCGGGGGTGGTGCAAAGCCTGCCTGTGCTGGATTTCGGCCAGCTTGTCAGCGGCAAGACCAAGGTCGCCATGTTCGAATTGCAGGGCCGCCCCTGCGACCAGATCGGGCGCATCATCGTCAATGATGTCGCCGAATGCCGCGCCGATGACGGCACGGATATGCGCAACCCCTGTCTGACCGGGCTGGCCACGCGCGCCCTGACCGACATCGAATTCGGCATCTGACCCTCATGTTGGACACGATCCCCAGCGACCTGCCGCTGATCACCATCCTTGTTTTTGTCGCGCTGATCGCGCTGTCGGTGCTGACGCTGACCGTCGCCATCTTCAAGGTGATGCAGTTCCGCCGGATGGGCGTCGGGCGCCACAATCAGGCCGAGGCGATCCTTGACGACTGGCTGAACGGCCGCCCCGACGAGGCGCAGCGCAAGGCCGGGGCCACCCGCTCGGTTCTGGCGCGGGTGATGGTCGCAGTCATGTCGGGGATGCGCGCGCGTCCCGGCGATCCGGCCTATGGCGAGGAACTGGCCCGGCAGGTGGCGCTGTCGGAACTGGTGCAGATGGGCGCGCGGATGCGCCTGCTGGAGGCCGTGGTCCAGATGGCGCCGATGCTGGGCCTGCTGGGCACGGTGATCGGCATGATCGACGCCTTCGGCAACCTTGCGCTGCAAAGTCAGACCGCCGATCCCTCGCTGCTGGCATCCGGCATCTGGACCGCGCTGACCACGACGGCGGCGGGGCTGGCCATCGCACTGGTCGCCTATTTCGCCGCCGCATGGCTGGAGGGCCGGATCGAGGACGAACGCCAGACGATCGAGATCGTGATCTCGGCCGCCATTCACGGGCGTCTGGGCCAGCCCGGGCAGGGCTGATCCATGCCCGCCGCCCGGCCCGCCCGTATCCAGTTGCCACAGCGGCGGCGGCGCTATGGGTTCTCGATGACCGCGATGGCCGACATGCTGTTCCAGCTGCTGATCTTCTTCATGCTGTCGGCCAGCCTGACGCCATTCGCCATGCTGGACGTGCGCACCGGCGTGCTGGGTGGCGCCGGTCCGGGCGCGTCCGAGGCAGGCGACGGGGCCGCCAATGCCACCGATATCCGCGCCACCGCGGTCTGGACCCTGACGCCCGAGGGGCTGACCGCCAGTGGCCAGCGCTTCGGGTTGGACAGCGTGGCAACGCTGGCGCAGGCGCTGACGGCGCAGGGCACGCCCAATGTGCTGGTGGTGCTGCGCCCCGATGTTCCGGTGCAGAATGTCATCACCGTGCTGGAGGCGCTGTCGGCGCGCGGCATCGGCTCGGTCCAGATCGCGGACGGGTCGATCAGATGAGCCTGAACCTGCCCCGCCGCGAACCGCACATGCGCCTGGACCCGGCGCTGGCCATCGTCAATATCGTGCTGCTGCTGATCTTCTTCTTTCTGGCCGCCGGGCAGGACAGCCCTCCGCCGCGCGATCTGCAACTGGCCGAGACCAGCGAGCTGCCAGCGGGCGCCCTGCCCGCGCCCGTGCTGGAGTTGCGCGGCACCGACCAATGGCTGCTGGACGGCGACCCCATCCTGCCCGACCTGCTGGCGGCGGCTCTGGCCGGGCAGGATGGGCCGCTGCATGTGGTGATCGACCGTCAGGCGCCGTCCTCGCTGCTGCTGGAACTGCTGCGCCGGCCCGAGGTCGAAGGCCATGACATCCGCCTTGTCACCCGCCATGTCGGGGTGGCAGAATGATCGGCGCGTCACAGGCACAGCGCGGTTGGGCGGCGGCGGGCGCGCTGTCGGTGCTGCTGCATGGCGCGGCGGCGGTGGCGCTGGTCTGGCAACCGCAATGGCCCTGGCCCGCTCCGGCTCAGGACCAGCCGGTCAGCTTGCAACTGGACCTGACCAGCCTGCCCACCGCCGCCGT
The DNA here is from genome assembly GCF_028553725.1 of Paracoccus alcaliphilus. Classification (NCBI taxonomy): domain Bacteria; kingdom Pseudomonadati; phylum Pseudomonadota; class Alphaproteobacteria; order Rhodobacterales; family Paracoccaceae; genus Paracoccus; species Paracoccus alcaliphilus. Next base: position 207,497 of record NZ_CP067126.1, on the reverse strand, counting down.
CGATGCCCCGACCCTGACCCCGGTCGAGACCGCAGTGGCCGATGCAACGGGTGGCGAAACGCTGGCCCCCGTCTCGCAGCCCGATCAGCCCGCGCCGGACAGCCCGTCGGCGGTCCTGTCCCCGCTGCTCAGCGATCCGCCGTTGGCGATGGTGCAGACCCTGCCCGACATGCCCGGCGACATCGCGGGTGGCGACCCCGGCCCCGCGCCGCAGGACAGCGCGCCGGCCGATCCCCGCATCAGCCAGCTGTTCGACCGTATCCGCGGGCGGCTGAGCGAATCCTGCCTGCTGGCCCTGCCCGCCATGCTGGGCGAGGATCAGATCCAGCTGGGCGTTCTGGCCGCCGATGACCGCCGCATCTCTGGCCTGATGGACGAACTGACGCAGGATCTGGACACGCAGATCGTCGAATCCGCCGTGCTGCTGGACCGCCGCCAATGCCCCGCGCTGGATTTCGCCCGGCGCGATCCGCGCTATCCGGTGCTGGGTCTGGGGCTGCAACTGGACTCTCAGGACGTGGCCAGCGGCGGCAATTTGCGCGGCAGTGTCGCGGGGGCGGCGGGGATGTACACGACGCTGCTGCTGATCGACGACAACGGCGTCGTCCATGACATGCGGCGCTTTCAGATCGCCTCGGCCGGGCAGACGCATTTCGACGTGCCGCTGGCCCGCAGCGGCCCGGCCCGCGACACCCACCAACTGGTCATGGCCATCGCCAGCCCCTCGCGCCCCCGCGCCGTCAACGCCCATGCAGGCGAGTTGGCCGAGGATTTCTTTGACCGGCTGACGTCGGAAATGGCAGCCGATACCCGGATCGGCATCGGCAGCGTCTATGTGCGTTGAAGCATATCGGTTTTTACCGGATCGATTTGGTTTTCCGGTTTGCGGCCTTGTGGCCCAGCATATGTATTGGTGAAAGATGCCGGAACGGCTGTCTGGACCTGTCCCGGTTCCGTTCCCGTTTTCTGAGCTGTCATCAAAGGAGGCAGGATATGGCAGCGACACACCGCGAAGAATTCAAGCGGGATGCGGTTGGCAACGCGCTCAGCAGCGGTCTGGCACGGCGTCAGGTTGCGTCTGATCTTGGGGTCGGACTTTCGACGCTTGGGAAATGGATCCGGGCAATTTCCGATGAGGCAAAGATGCCTGACCACATCACCGGAACAGAACCGGGACAGGTCCAGTTGTATTGTAGCCAATGGTCGAGGCTGGCGAGGATCGGGGCGGACCGCTCTTGCCGCGCGGCCAGTCGGGTGGCGGAAGTGCTGCCACGGATCTCGGCCTCGATAGCGTAGAGATCGCGGATGAGGGTCACGCCTTCCTCGGCAATCGGCGCGGGGCCGGTGCGGGTGATCTCGATCAGCTTGCGCCGGGCATGGGCCCAGCAATGTGCCAACTGGATGTCGGGACCAATCCGGCCCGGCGCGATCAGGCGGTTGTATCCGGCATAGCCGTCGATCTGCAGGATGCCGCCGAAGCCCTGTAATATCCGTTCTGCATATTGTACGCCGCGACCGGGGGCATAGGTGAAGACCACACCCGGTGGAACCGTGCCGCCCCAAGGTCGATCATCGCGAGCCAGCGCCCAGAAGTATCCGGTCTTGGTCCGTCTGGCCCCTGGATCAAGGACCGGGGCGTGGGTCTCGTCCATGAACAGCTTGGTTGATTGCTTCAGGTCGGCCGTCAGCGCGTCATGGACGAGGCGAAGCTCGAAGGCAGCACGACCCACCCAATCCGCAAGGGTGAAACGGTCGAGGACAACGCCCTGACGGCTGTAGATCTGGGCCAGACGGTAAAGCGGAAGGTGGTCGGCGTTCGGAATGGTGCTTGAACCGATGGCGCATCCACCCCTCACTTGCTGACCAGCACATGCGCGACCGTGGCCCCGCTCGGCATGCCGCCCGGGATCAGTCGCGCTTGGGCAGGGGCTTGCGCGACCCGTGCAAGACCGGCAGGCATATTTGGGTCGACGGGTCACGATGGTACAGAACCGGGCAGGCACGATGTCCGGCCGTTCCTTCGGTCATCGCTCGAACGATTGGCGCGACGGCCTCACCATCTTCACCGATGCAATGCAGACAGCCGCCGCAGGCGCAGGTCAGACTGTCTGGCTCGATCACTGTTTCGATGCGTGGCAGGTGCTTGGGCAGCGCCCCGCGATTGGCAGCACGCGGCCTGGCGGGGCGTTTGGCGGCCCGATCCTCGGCATGAATGACCGCCATGGCGGTTTCCAGATCCTCCAGCGCCAGTTCGAACTGGCCCGGATCGCTCTTCTCCGACCGCCGCCCGAAGGCTGCCTGCCTGAAGGCCGCGACCAGCTTGCCCTGCCGCGCCAACGTCCGCCACGAGGACCTTCACCCCGTGCCGTCGCGCCACTTCGTTCACAGTGACGCCCGGCATCAGCGTCTCGGCCACGATCCGGCCCTTCGCTTCAGCCGACCAACGCCGCTTTGCCGCCCGCGCCGCCAAAAGCTCCACGAACCCAATCGCCTCTATACTGCGCTCCCGATGACCTCCCAATGAAACCTACCGTGCAAATCTCTGCGCAGGCCGCATCGCACCTTACAGATTCAGCAGGAAGGTGGGGGCAGGACATCGCTTACAGATCAGCGGACTGCAAATCATAGCTTATGTCAGTGTCCAAAAATCAGGGGGTAGCTCATCGGATCAAACCAGATCGTCAGAAAGCCGCGGCGCCTGAGCGCCTCGTTGGAGTTCGGCCGGTTGGGGCCCTGTAGCTTGACGGCATCGGTCGGCTCATACGGCTCGTCTGCCATCCCGGGTGCGCGCGGTGATCCCCAGCAGGCCATTTGTGAAACAGAACTGCCTACACCAGAAGTGTATTCATGAATCGGGCAACAGTGGATCGGCCCAGTTCCCGGTGTCGCGGTCGGTCACCGGCAATGGAGCGACGAGCGCCCGAACTTCCTCGTCCCCGGCCTGTGCCTGGGGCAGGGCTTTGGTCTGATGCCGGTTCAGCAGGACGAAGGGGCGCCCCCGACCTGTGCGACGTCGGTGCGGATAGCCCCGACGTGACAAAGATCTGGACCACGGTACCAGCCGGATCGCCCTTCCACCAGCTCCCCCACATCATGGCCACCGATGGCTTCAGAGGTTGACCTGAACGATCCACCGCCCTTCACAACAGCATCGCCAGCGCGACCACCCAAAGCGACAGGATCGCCCCCATGACCAGTATATAGACGCCGTTCCAGCCGATCCCGGCCTCGCGGGGGGTGACCCGGCCAAGCGTGGCGGCGATCAGCACCGAGGCGGTGAAGGGCGAGGTCGTCCCGGCCAGCGCCCAACCCCCGGTAATCGCTGCCACCAGAGCGGCGGGCGGGATGCCCATCGTCTCGGGCGAGGGCAGCAGCGGCACCAGCAATGAGACGGCAAGGATCGGGTTCATGCCAAGCTGGCCGGTCAGCGGTACGATCCAGATGATCGAGACGATGATCAGCAATGGCGGCAGCGCCCCGAAATCCAGCCCCTGCGCCTGCACCAGCGGCAGCAGCAGGAAAGAGCCGAGGCTGCCGATGAAGCCCGCCATGAACAGCAGCACGATCTCGCCCCGGTAATGGGGAACATCGCGGGTGACGAACAGCATGACCCGGTCAGCGGTCCATGACATCCGACCGGTGCCGCGCGGTCGGGGCTGTATGGCGATCCACAGGATGGCGGCGGCGGGGACCAGCGACATGACCGCGCCGATCACCTCGACCCCGGTCAAAAGGTGCAGCGCCAGAACGCCCGAGATGATCACCGCCAGCAGCACCAGCAGCGGCCGCAACTGCACCAGCCAGCGCCCGGTTTCCGGCAGGCGCGGCGGTGGGGGCGTGGCAAGGCGGGGCTTGAAGATCGCGTCCAGCGCCCAGCCCGTGGCCATCATCAGCACGGCGCTGATGACGCAGGGAATTGCGACCGACGACCAGCTTGCGCCCGGCACGATGGTGATGGTGATCGCCATCGAAAAACCCAACGGAGACCAGCACAGGGTCGAGGCGAAGCCGCGCTGAATCGCCACCATCATCCGGCGGATCCGGTGGCGGCGCAGCTCGGCATCGGCTTCCTTTGCGGTGCTTTCGGCCGCCAGCGAACCCAGCAACGAGATCGAACCATAAAGCAGGATCAGCCCGAACAGATGGCCGCCGATCGTCAGCGCGGTATAGCGCAATCCGGGTGGTTGCCGCGCCAGAAAACGACCGCAGGCGAGAATCCCGGCCGAGCCCATCGCCGCATTGCGAATGGCCGACAGCGCGGTGAACAGTGCGACGATCATGGCCCCGCGCTCCAGCGCGGTCAGGGTGGCCTCAGTCCAGTCCGGCCGCGTGACCGCCGCCCATACCGTCAGCCCCGCGCCGATGGCGACAAAAGCCAGCCGCGACGTCTGGATGCGGGGTGCAAAGACCATGACGCTCAGGACGGAAAAAGCGCCTGCCAGCCCGCCAAAGATATGCGCCTGCGTGTATTCCAGTGCGATCATGCACAACATCACACTTACCGGCAGCAGGCCCGCAAGGCTTGCAGGCAGCGGCGCATGCCCCGTCGTTCCGGCTGTGCTTGGCTGATGGTTCAAGGCGTTTCGGATCCGAGGCGGCAAAAGAAAGGTTGGTTTCTGGCACTGGGTGATGTGCCCGACGATGCGTTGTACCCGCAAGCCCCCACAAGTGTCATTCGCCTCGACGCGAACCCGGGCACAGCCGGCCAACGACCTGTTTGCATGTCAGGCCGCGGCCATATGTTCTGTGACCCTTTCGCGCCCCGATCAGGCGGCCAGCAGGCGGACGATCAGGAAAACCAGGGCAGACAGGATCGCGGTGGCAGGCACGGTAATGACCCAGGCGGCGGCGATGGTCAGCACATGCGCGCGGCGCACAAGCTTGCGGCGGCTGCGTTCCTCGGGGCCGACGCGGGGGCGGTTCAGTTCCTCATGCGCCAGTTTCAGCCGCCGCTCGGCATCCCATTCGCGGAAAAATCCGACGCCGAAGATCGCGCCGACCGCGATATGGGTCGAACTGACCGGCAGGCCCAGCCAGCTGGCCAGAATGACGGTGATCGCCGCCGACAGCGCCACGCAATAGGCGCGCATCGGGTTCAGCTTGGTGATCTGGCTGCCGACCATGCGGATCAGTTTCGGCCCGAACAGGAACAGCCCGAAAGAGATCCCAAGCGCACCGATCATCATCACCCACAGCGGCAGCCCCACCGACTCCGAGACCGCGCCCGACTGGCTGGCATGAACGATGGCGGCCAGCGGCCCGACTGCGTTGGCCACGTCATTGGCCCCATGCGCAAAGCTGAGCAGGGCCGCCGAGATCACCAGCGGGATGCCAAACAGCACCTTCAGCGACTTGTTGCGGTTCTCCAGCCCTCGCGACTGGCGGCGGATGACGGGAATCATCACCAGCCATATGGCCAGTCCCAGCGCCGCGCCGATGGTCAGGGCCATTCCCAGGCTGATATCGAGAACGCGGTTCAACCCCTTCAGCGCCAGATAGGCGGCGAACGTGCCCGCCATGATGCCGACCAGCACCGGCACCCAGACCCGCGCGGCGGCGATCTTGTCAGGGCGATGGATGATGCGCGCCTTGATGAACCACAAAAAGCCCGCCGCGCAGACCCCGCCCATCACCGGAGAAATCACCCAGCTTGCGGCAATGGCGCCCATGGTTTGCCAGTTGATCGCGCCCACGCCCGCCGCGACGATCCCAGAGCCGATGACGCCCCCCACCACCGCGTGGGTGGTCGAGACCGGCGCACCGATCCAGGTCGCCAGATTGACCCACAGCGCCGATGCCAGCAGCGCGGCCATCATGGCCCAGATGAAGACGCTGCTATTTGTCATGCTCTCGGGCGCGACGATCCCGGACGAGATGGTCGAGACCACGTCCCCGCCCGCCAGCAGCGCGCCCGCGCTTTCAAAGACCGCGGCGATGACGATGGCGCCGCTCATGGTCAGGGCGTTGGCGCCCACCGCCGGCCCCATATTGTTGGCAACATCATTGGCACCGATATTCAGCGCCATATAGGCCCCGAAGACGGCGGCACAGACCACGATCAGCGTATTGCCGCCCTGATCCAGCAGCAATGCCGCCGTCAACCCGGCCAGAGCGATGAAGACGAAGGCGATGCCGGGCCCGACCAGCGGCCGCGCGACATAGCCAGTGGCCAGCTCAAGCTTCGAGAACCGCCCGAGATCGCGGTCCAGGGTTTCCAGGTGGCGGGCTTCGAGATCGGTTCGTGCCATGATTTCCCTCGTTATCCGGCAAGGCTGCCTAAGCGGCTTTGGGCGCGGGATCAACCGTCTGCCTGTCATCGGCGCCGAAGCGCACTGGCTGTCGGCCGGTCTGGTCGCCCCGAGGGGTCGGCCGAAGTTTGCGTGATCTGGTCATGCCGGGCGTGCTCGACCCGCTTGTCGAATTGTTGAATGTGAGGGTATTCGCCGTCCTCCAAAATAGTCAGCACTCTGTATAGGCATCTGAAAGGCCGACGGCAGGACATGATGGTACGCCGGATCTTGACACTTCCCCCAAATCATAACATATGTTGTTACATGAGACGGGACAGCCGCCTTTCCTCGGTCCTCCATGCCCTGCTGCACATGGCAGAGCATGACGGCCCGATGATCCCCGGGACGCTTGGGTATCCGGTGGTGGTGCGCCGCACCAAGGGGCTGTTGCGCGATGTGACGCTGGCCGATCTGGCGCAGGATTTTGCCCGGCGCCATGCGCAGAGGCGAACCGCCAAGGAGTAGGATATGCAGGATGTGATCGTGATCGGGGACAACCGTTTCTCCCCCCGGTTTGGCCCCGGGGGTGAATGGACATGACATCAGCACCTGTCACCGATCCGGGCGAAGCGGCCAGCTATGCCGAACGCGTCGCCCGACATGTGCCCGGGCTGTGGGATCTGCATCGCATGGCGGGGCTGCTGCTGGCCGAGCATGTGCCGGATGCGGGCCGGGTCCTGGTCCTCGGCGCCGGGGGCGGGCTGGAACTGCGCGCCTTTGCCGGGGCACATCCGGGCTGGCGTTTCGACGGCGTGGATCCGTCGCCCGAAATGATCGCACAGGCGCGGCGGCTTCTTGGTGCAGACAGCGACCGGGTGACCTTTCATCAGGGCTATATCGACGCTGCCCCCGCTGGCCCTTTTGACGGCGCGACCTGCTTGCTGACCCTGCATTTCCTGCCGCTTGACGAGCGCCTACTGACGCTGCGCCAATTGCACGCCCGCCTTCGCCCCGGTGCGCCCTTCGTGGCGGCCCATCACAGCTTTCCGCAGGCGGACGGGCAGCAGGATCTGTGGCTGCAGCGCAACGCGGACTGGCTGATCTCGGGTGGCGTGCCCGAGGCGCAGGCCAAGGCAGGCATCGCCACGATGAAAGAGCGTCTGCCGGTGCTGACGCCCGAAGAGGATGCGGAACTTCTGTGCGCGGCGGGCTTTTCGGATGTGCAGCTGTTCTATGCCGCCTTGACGTTCAAGGGGTGGGTGGCAAGGGCGTGACGGGTCGTGCGGCCCCGGATGCCTGAAGCAGCATCACCCACAGGTCGGGATATTCGGTGACGGCCCCGAAGCCACGTCATAGGCCAGATGGGCGGCATTTCCGCCATGATCGAAAACAGTTGTCCCACCGATGCTCCAGCCATCGTCGGTCTGGACGAACCGACAGGCGTCATGTCCTTCCCGCATGAGCCGCTTCCAAAGAACGGTGTACATGAGGCCTCGATCATGCAGGATCCTTCCGGGCAAGCTTAAGCGATCTGCCGCAGGGCAGCAAAGGCGCGATAATGGCGCGGGACCGGTTCGGGGGGCAGAATGAAGGACCAGTCGCAGGTGACCGGGGCGCACGGAACGCCGAAAGAGGTCTTTGCAACCTTTCTCAAGCTGGGCCTGACCAGCTTCGGCGGGCCGATTGTGCATCTGGGCTATTTCCGTGACGAGGTGGTGACGCGGCGCGGCTGGCTTGGCGACAGCGCCTATGCCGATCTGGTGGCGCTGTGCCAGTTCCTGCCCGGCCCGGCCTCCAGTCAGGTGGGGTTCGCCCTGGGGATGATGCGGGCCGGTTGGCTGGGGGCGCTGGCGGCCTTCACCGCCTTCACCTTGCCCTCGGCGCTGATGCTTGTGGTCTTTGCGACGATGGCGACCGGCATTTCCGGGCCCGTGGGGGTCGGGGTGCTGCATGGGCTGAAGATCGTCGCGGTGGCGATTGTCGCACAAGCCGTCTGGGGCATGGCCAAGACCCTGTGCCCCGACAAAGAGCGGGCGGCGATTGCCGTCGGTGCCGTCGCGGTGCTGGCTTTCGCGCCGGGCGCTTTCGGCATGGTGGGCGCGATCCTGCTGGGTGCGATGGCGGGACTGGTGCTGCGGCGCGGGACGGGCGCGCCCGTCGGCGGGCATATTTCCGTGCCGGTCCCGCGCGGGGTCGCTGTGGCGGCGCTCATCGCGTTTTTCGGCTTGCTGGCCCTGCTGCCGGTGGTCGCGGATCGCAGCCAGACATTGGCGGTCATCGACAGCTTTTACCGGGCGGGTTCGCTGGTCTTTGGCGGCGGGCATGTGGTGCTGCCACTGTTGCAGGCCGAGGTGGTGCTGCCCGGCTGGATCACGCCGGACGAATTTCTTGCCGGCTATGGCGCGGCTCAGGCGGTGCCGGGCCCGCTGTTCACCTTCGCCGCCTATCTGGGCGCGATGCTGGAACCCGGGCCGAATGGCCTGATCGGCGCGACTTTGGCGCTGCTGGCGGTGTTCCTGCCCGGCTTTCTGGTCCTGATCGCCATCCTGCCCTTCTGGGACCGGTTCCGGTCGATGGCCACCGCGCAATCGCTAATGCAGGGGGCAAATGCGGCGGTTGTGGGGATCCTCGGCGCGGCGCTCTATTCGCCGGTCTTTACCAGCGCCGTCGGGGATCTGCGGGACCTCACACTGGCGCTGATCTGCTTTGTCCTGCTGGTGGCATGGAAGCTGCCGCCGTGGTTGGTGGTCATTGTTTCGGCACTGGGCGGGGCGGGTCTTGCCTTCATGGCCTGAAGGTTCCCTCGAATCCTGTGACACCGTCAGCTTGCCCGGCAAACGGGGCAGAGACCCTGCGGCGCGGCAAACCTATCCGGGAACGAGGCCGATGCGGCGGCGTATCGTCTCGTCCCTCAGGGAAACCTCGTCGCCCAGAAACGCGTCTCCGCCGGGGCCGCACAACCAGACAAGTGCCCGCGCGGGCCATTCGGGCGGGATATGCACCGACCAGTCAAGCTGGCTGACGGGGTTGATCCCGCTGGACCGGATCGCCGCCTGCATGTCGGTCGCGACCGTTCCCGGCGACAGGCTGATCGCGCGGATGCCGTCGGCGCGTGCCTCGTGATCCAGCGTGCGGGTCAGCATGTATGCGCCCGCCTTGCTGGCGCAATAGGCGCTCCACCCTTCCTGCGGAGCATGGGCGGCGCCCGATCCGACCGTCAGGATCGTTCCGCCACCCTGCGCGCGCATCACCGGAAGGGCCGCACGCATACCGTGAAAGACCCCCTTGAGGTTGACGTCAATCGCTTGCCCCCACGCCTCGGGGTCGGTGGCGGCGATATCCCCGATCGGCCCGATGACGCCGGCATTGTTCACCAGAATGTCGAGCCGCCCGAACCGTTCATGCAGGGCAGCCACCGCGCGTTCCACATCCGCCGCCCGGGAAACATCGCCGGACAAGGCCATGCCACCGATCCCGGCGGCAAGGGCGCGGGCGGCGGCCTCATTTCGGGCCATCACCCCGACCAGCGCACCCGCTTTTGCGAACGCCCGCGCTGCTGCCGCCCCGATGCCACGGCTTGCTCCGGTGATCAGAACCACCTTTCCTTCAAGGTTTACCATCTTGTCCTTCCCGCCATGCATATTCGCCAGTACCCGCCCCGCGATTGTTACCCTGCGCCGACAAAGCGCGCCAGCTTGCCCAGGGTCTGCTGCCCCAGTTCCACCGCACCGAAGCCTTTGGCCTGCTGGAACTCGGCCTCTGTGCTGAAGACCATGCCAAGCGTGACCTTGGTCGCGCCGTCCGCTTCCTCGAAGAGGGCCCAGGCATCCGCATGTTTCGGCCCGTTCTCGCCCCAGAGCAAGGTATAACCAAGCCGGTCTTCGGCCCGGACCTCGCCGTAAAGGTGGTGGTTGGGAAAGACCGTGCCGTCCGGGCCGATCATGTCGAAAACCCATTCGCCGCAGGCTCGCAGATCGATCCTTTTCGTGCGGCAAGAGAACCCCTCGGGCCCCCACCATTGCGGCAGGGTTTCCGGGTTCATCCATGCGCCCCAGACCAGTTGTCGCGGCGCCCGGATCACACGTTCCAGCACCATGGTGCGTTCGGCCACGCCCGCCAGATTGTCCAGCCCCGCATCGAAGCCCTGCCGATAGCCCGCCTCCATATCGCCCTCCAGCGAGGAAAGCTGCACCGTCACCGCCAACCGGCTGCCCCCATCCGTGCCTTCGATATCCGCCGTCACCAGCGCCGCCGATTGCGTCACGCCCGCGGACGAGATCACTTCGTAATTCGCGCTGCGCCGCCCCGGTTGCAACTCCAGCCAGCCGCATTCGCAGCGGATGTCGGGCTGCCCTTCCACCTTGCACAGCGACACCTCGCGCCCGCCCACCCGGGTATCGGCCTCGAGAAACTCGACCGTGACCGAAGGCGCAGGCGAGGCCCAGATGGCCCGCGCGGCAGGCGCCGTCCAGGCCTGCCACAGGGTCGCGACGGGCGCCGCCACCTGCCGCTCGAAACGCAGCGTTGCGAAACGGCTCATCCCGTCAGCCCCTTGGCATAGGCTTCCAGCTGCGTCACCACCGTGCCCCAGCCGTCGAAAAAGCCCATGTCTTCATGCGCCTTGCGGGTCTCGGGGTTGCGGTGGCGGGCGATCGCCGTATAGGTCGTGCCGCCGCCGGGCGCATCCGACAGCAGCAGGATCGCGGTCATGAACGGCTTGGGCGCGGGTTTCCAGCCTTCGGTATAACCATCGGTAAAGACCAGCTTTTCATTCGGCACCAGTTCCAGATAAACGCCGTGATTGTCCATCACGTTGCCTTCGACATCGAAACTGGTGTTGAAGCGCCCGCCGACGCGCAGGTCGATATCCACCGCCGTCACCTTATGCGGGGCGGGAACGAAGAAATGCGGGATATGTTCAGGCCGCGTCCAGCATTCCCAGATCAGCTGCCGCGGCACGGCCAATGTGCGGGTAAAGCTCAGGTCGGTTTCGGGATCGAGTTCGAGGGTCATTTCGCGCGTTCCTCCATCAATTTCATCACGTAATCGTCCAGCCGGTCGAGCCGGCTTTCCCAGATGGCCCGCTGCTCATCCAGCCATGTCCGCACCGGCGCCATTGCCTCGGGTACGATGGTGCAAGAGCGTACCCGCCCATCCTTCGAAGTGGCGATCAGCCCCGCCTCCTCCAGCACCGAAAGATGCCGCATCACCGTCGGCAGCCGCAGCCCGGTGGGCTTGGCCAGTTCGGACACCGGCGCAGGCCCCTGGGCCAGCCGCGACAGGATCGCCCGCCGCGTCGGGTCCGAGAGCGCATGGAAAAGGAGCGAAAGGTCGGGGTCATGCTTAGCCATATTGCTAACCATAACATCACGGATCATTGCGGCAAGAGAAAACTTCGCAAGATGGCTAAGTTTTGCCGCCGAACCTGCCGTTTCTGTTCAGGGACCCGAAAGATCGGCGGGGCGCGAGCCTTTGGTGACCAGGCGGGCATTGGCAAGGTCATTGGCCAGATGCGCCTGCACCGCCGCCGCGTCCTTGCCCAGCCCTTGCCAGCGCGCCTCCAGACGCCTGCGCAACTCGGCCTCGGGCACCGGCAGGCCGATGGTCAGGTCATAGCGGACCCGGTTCCACGGCGCGGCGTCCAGCAGCAGGTAATTGCCCTCAAGGACCACGATCCGATGCGCGGGTTCGACCACCCCCGCCCCGGCGATGGCGATTTCGCGCAGGCGGTCGAACAGCGGAAAGACCACCTCGCGCCCGGGCTGAGTCAGACGGGCGGCCAGCGCCGCGAAGCCATCGGCATCGAAGGTTTCCACCGCCCCCTTGCGCGCCAGAAGCCCGCGCGCCGCCAGCACCCGGTCATCCAGATGGAACCCGTCCATCGGCACCAGAACCGCATCCGCCAGCCGCGCGACCAGTGCCTCGGCCAGGGTCGATTTCCCCGATCCCGGCGCCCCGGCGACGGCCACAAGCACCCGCCGACCCGGCAGATCGGCTATCCGCCGGATCAGGGCCTGCCCTTCATCAGTGTCGAAATACCCCTGCAAGGGGTCGCGGGACGAAGGGCGGCGCCCCTCTGTCCCGTCAACGCGCGCTGTCACGCGGCGATCCCCTCTGGCACCCGCGCGCCGGTCATATAGGCGACCGCATCCGACATCGAATGTTCCTTGGGGTCGATGACGCAAAGCCGCCGCCCCAGCCGGTGGATATGGATCCGGTCCGCCACCTCGAAGACATGCGGCATGTTGTGCGAGATCAGCACGATCGGGATCCCGCGCGAGCGCACGTCAAGGATCAGGTCCAGCACCCGGCGGCTTTCCTTCACCCCAAGCGCGGCGGTCGGCTCGTCCAGAATGATGACCCGGCTGCCAAAGGCCGCGGCGCGGGCCACCGCCACACCCTGACGCTGGCCGCCCGACAGGGTTTCGACCGGCTGGTCGATGTTCTGGATCGTCATCAGCCCCAGTTCGGACAGTTTCTCGCGCGAGAAGCGGTCCATGGCGGGCTTGTCCAGCATCCGGAACCACTGGCCCATGACGCCGGGGCGGCGGATCTCGCGCCCCATGAACATATTGTCCGAGATCGACAGCGCGGGCGACAGCGCCAGCGTCTGATAGACGGTCTCGATGCCCGCCCGCCGCGCCTCCAGCGGGCTGGCGAAACTGACGGGCTGGCCGTCCAGCCGGATCTCGCCCTCATCGGGCTGGACGGCACCGGATATCGCTTTGATAAGGCTTGATTTCCCGGCGCCATTATCGCCGATGACGGCAAGGATTTCGCCCGGATAAAGGTCGAAATCGGCGCGATCCAAAGCGGTCACACGGCCATAGCGTTTGACCAGATTGCGGGCGTAAAGAAGCGGTTCGGTCATGACGAGATCTTCCTGATCCATTGGTCGATGGCGACGGCGACGATGATCAGCCAGCCGGTCGCGAAAAGCTGCCACAGCACGTCCACCCCGGCCAGCCGCAGCCCCGAATTGAAGACGCCGACGATCAGCGCCCCGATCAGCGGCCCCAGAATCGAGCCGCGCCCGCCGAACAGCGAAATCCCCCCGATCACCACGGCGGTGATGGATTCCAGATTGGCCTCGAAGAACGAGGTCGGGCTGACCGACCCCACGCGCCCGATCGAGGACCAGGCGGCCAGCGCGCAGATCACCCCGGCGACGATATAGACCGACATCAGCACCTGCTTGGTCTGGATGCCCGCCAGCGCCGCCGCCTCGGGATCGTCGCCCACCGCATAGACGCGCCGCCCCCAGGCCGTCTTGTTCAGCGCATACCACAGCACCGCAAAGACGATCAGCATCAGCACGACGCCCCAGGTCAGCACCGCGCCCCAAAGGTTGAAGCGTTCGCCGAACAGCTTCAGCAACGGCGCCTCGGCGTCCAGTGTCTGGCTGCGGATGGTTTCGCGCCCCGACAGGTAATAATTCAACGCAAGGAAGATATTCCATGTTCCCAGCGTGGTGATGAAGGGCGGCAGCTTCAGCCGCGTCACCAGCAGACCGTTCAGCGCGCCGGTCAGGCCGCCGCATCCCAGCCCGATCAGGATCGCGATCGGGACCGGAATGCCGAAATCCACCGACAGCTTGCCCATGATGACCGAGATCATCACCATCACCGCGCCGACCGACAGGTCGATCCCGGCGGTCAGGATGACCAGCGACTGGGCGGCAGCCAGCGTGCCGACCACGGCGACCTGCTGCATGACCAGTGACAGGTTGAAGGCCGAGAAGAAATTGGGCGAGACCATCCCGAAGACGATCAGTGACAGGACCAGCACGATGACCGGAACCATGGTCGGATAACGGTGCAGGAAATGCTGCAACCGCTGCAACGGGCTGCGCGCGTGGTGGTCGAACCGGGCCACCTCGTCGGCCGGGTTGCGATCCACCACGGGGTCGGGACTGTCGGACATCGAAATAACTCCTGAGGGCAAGGCGGCGCGGCGGGGTGTCCTGCCGCCGCACCGGGTCTGTCAGGTGGCAAGCGGGCCGGGGCGCGTCAGCCCCAGCACTGCTCGGTGCCTTCCTCGATGCTGATCGAGGGCACGCCGTCCACCGGCTCTCCGGTCACCAGATTCACGCCGGTATTGACGAAATCCAGTCCCTCGGTGCTTTCGGGCTTCGTTCCGTCCTCGGCAAAGGCGGCAATCGCCTCGATCCCGTGCGCAGCCATCAGCAGCGGATATTGCTGCGAGGTCGCGCCGATGATGCCCGCCGCGACATTCTCGACGCCGGGGCAGCCGCCATCGACCGAAACGATCAGCACGTCCTGCTCTTTACCAAATGATTTCAAGGCCTCATAGGCGCCCGCCGCGGCCGGTTCGTTGATCGTATAGACGACGTTGATGTTGGGATCACGCTGCAACAGCGCCTCCATCGCACCAAGGCCACCCTCTTCGTTGCCCGAGGTGATCTCGTGGCCGACGATGCGCGGGTCGTCCTCGTCGCCGATGACATTCTCATTCTTCACATCGACGCCGAAGCCTTCCAGAAAGCCCTGATCGCGCAGCACATCGACCGTTGCGCCGGCGGCCGACAGGTCGAGCATGGCGATCCTGGCATCCGCTGCCGCGTCGCCCAGCTTGCCCGCAGCCCAGGCCCCGATCAGGCGCCCGGCCTCGCGGTTATCCGTCGCGAAGGTCGCGTCCGCCGCGTCGATCGGCTCCAGCGGGGTGTCCAGCGCGATGACCAGAATCCCCGCATCACGCGCCTGGCTTACGGAATCCACGATCGCCTTGGTGTCCGAGGCCGTGATGAGGATACCCTTTGCCCCGGCCGCGATGCAGCTTTCCACCGCCTGTTGCTGGGTTTCGTGATCGCCGTCGATCTTGCCGGCGAAGGTCATCAGCTCGATCCCCAATTCCCGCGCCTTGGCCGTCGCGCCTTCCTTCATCTTGACGAAAAAGGGGTTGATGTCGGTCTTGGTAATCAGGCAGGCCTTGACCGGAGCCTGCGCCTGCGCCGCCCCGGCAGCCAGGGCCAGCGCAGATGCGGCCAGCGAAAGGCGAAAAACGGTCTTGATGGTCATTGATGAATTCTCCTCCCAGATTCGCGGATACCTCGTCCGCTTCGATTGTCAGAAAGCCCGATGAAAAGGCGCTTGTCAATAAATCAATCATGTTGATTAATGCAGAAAAGGAGGCCCATCAGATGGCGAATGACAGCCCGGCACGCGATCACAGCCGGAACGAGCGGCTGATCCTGTCCCTGATCCGGCGGCACGGCCCGCTGGCGCGGACGACACTGGCGCAGCGGACGGGACTGTCGGCGCAGGCCATCACCAACCTGACCAGAAAGCTGATTTCCGAAGGTTTTCTGGATCCCGGCAAGGTGGTGCGCGGCAAGGTCGGCCAGCCCTCGACACCACTTGCACTGGCACCGGACGGAGCGTGGTTTCTGGGCCTCAAGCTGGGGCGGCGCCTGATCGAACTGGCGCTGGTCGATTTCACCGGCGCGGTGCGGATGCACCGGCAAGAGGTCTGCCCCTTCGCTCATCCTGATCGGGTCATCAGTTTTGCACGGCAGGGCATAGATACGCTGACGGCCAGCCTGCCTGCCGGGTCGCAGGGGCGCATCACCGGGCTGGGCATCGCCGCGCCGTTCCGGCTGTGGGACTGGGGCGACGAGATGACTCCGTGGCGCGGGCGCGATCTGCGGGGGGAACTGGCCCGCGACCTGCCCTTTCCGGTTTTTCTGGAAAACGACGCCTCGACCGCCTGCGCGGCGGAACTGGTCTTCGGCCGCGCCGCCCTGCCGGCCGATTTCCTGCATCTGTATATCGCGCATTTCGCGGGCGGCGGGGTGGTGCTGGACGGGCGGCTGCGGCTGGGACCACATCGCAATGCCGGCGCGCTGGGGTCGCTGCCGATGCGCGACGGGCGGCAATTGCTGGAAATCGCCTCGGTCGCGACGCTGGAGACGCGGCTGGGCCACGCCCTGCCCCCCGATGACGCAGGCTGGAACGTGCCGCAGTCCATCGAGGCCGAATGGGCGGCAGAGGCCGGCCACGCGCTGGCCTTCGCCGCCATGTCCGCAACGGCGCTGCTGGACCTGTCGCTGGTGGTGCTGGACGGCGCTGTGCCTGCGGCCACGCGCGCACAACTGGTCGAGGCAACACGCCGGGCGCTTGCCGCGATGCCCGCCGCCGGCATAGACCGCCCGCACATCGCCGAGGGCACATTGGGCCGCAGCGCCCGGATGCTGGGTGCTGCGGCCCTGCCGCTGTCGCATTTCTTCCAGCCCGACGGCAAGCTGGGCTGAGACCTGCGAAAATCCATCGAACGGGACGTCCGGCGGCATTGTCACATCTGGACCTGCTGGGGTTCATCATGGGTTGATGACGGCGGCTGCGATGCAGACCTTTGAACCCCTTCAATTTGCAAAAGAAGTTCTCGGTGAAATGGCGGCGGATGCAGATGTCGGCCTCCATCCAAAGCTTCTGTGCGCGGGCGGGGTGCTGAGAAATCCCATCCGGGCACCATGATCGTTCAGTTCGGCGCCCAGTCTGCCAGAGGTGATGCTGTCGAAGTGCTGCCCCGGCAGGAGCCGGAAGTGATCAAGTTGCCCAAGCACCGGTGAGCGCCGGGATCCTTGGGACCTACCACCTCTGGAACGCCCCCTCGCCTGATCCTGCACCCCCTTCCGGATTGCCCCGCCTCCATGAACCGCCGGTTGTTCGTCCCGCTGTATCCAGAGGCGCGGGCTTACCCGGACAATGCAGCTTGTGAACCCCCACAGGCGCCATCCTGATTCGCCCCGGTCGTTATAGCGTTCAATCAGTTGAGCCAGGTTCAGGATCCGCGGGCAAATCGTGACCTGCGTGAATCACTCAACCCCTTGGCTTGAAATGGAAAGGTATAGAGATGAACTCCACGCAAGCCTTGACATTCCCGACCAACCATGACGATAGGTATCATATGCTCCCGTAATTCAACGTAACGGCCCGATTGTTCTTGCAGTTACCCACAAGTGGTGCGGCGAATTGATTCACCCACCAGACTTGGCCTTGCCTGAGCACAAGCGATCATGATTCGTCATGTGGCACCGAATAATTGAGGTGCAGACATGGGACAGAGTTGGGTGGAAACGGAAACGGCCGGATGCGATCTGGGAGATGTCAGGCTGAACAGGCGGCTTGAGGCAATGCTCGAGGCCCTCGGGGAACGGCCGGGAAAATCGCTGCCGACGGCATTCCAGGACTGGTCAAATACCAAGGCCGCCTACCGCTTCTTTGCTAACGGCAATGTCAGCGAGGACAAGATCCTCGAGGGCCATTTCGCTGCCTCTGCCCTGCGCATCCGGGCAACCGATGGTCCCATCCTGATCCTGCAGGACACCACGGAATTCTCCTTCAAGCGTTCGGCTCCGGAGAAGGTGGGGTTCACGACGGTGTCGACTGGACGCAAACTGAAGGAAGGTCGCTATCAGAAACATGCGGTCTGCGGGCTTTTGATGCATGCCAGCATGGCCATCACGCCGGATGGGCTGCCGCTCGGCCTGACGGCGGCCAAGTTCTGGTCGCGCAGCAAGTTCAAGGGAACCGCCGCTCTTAAACGGAAGATCAATCCGACCCGGGTGCCGATCGAACAGAAGGAAAGCATGCGCTGGCTCGACAATCTGCGCCTGTCCACCGAACTGACAGGGGTGCCAGAGCGCTGCGTGCATATCGGTGATCGGGAAAGCGACATATACGAACTCTACTGCCTGTCCGAAGAACTCGGGACCGGGTTCCTCGTCCGCAGCTGCGTCGACCGTCTGGCGGAGGATGGCGGCACGACCATTGCCAAGGTGATGGCAGAGGTGCAGTCCAGCGGCACCCACGAGGTCCGGTTCCGCGATGCGCAGGGCAAGGATCATTGCGCCGTGCTCTCGGTCCGGCACGCTACAATGACGGTCCGCCCGCCGATCGGAAAGCAGCGGAAATACCGGCATCAGAATCTTCAGATCATCCATGCCGAGGAGCTTGACCCGCCGGAAGGCCGGGTGCCCGTCTTCTGGAAGCTGATCACGAACTTGCCGGTGGCGACCCACGCGGACGCAATCCACAAGCTCCAATGGTATGCGCTGCGCTGGAAGATCGAGACATTCTTCCGGACCCTGAAGACCGGGTGCCGGATCGAAGAGCTGCGCCTGGCCACGGCTGATCGACTGGCAAACTGTATCGCGTTGTGCTGCGTCGTGTCCTGGCGCGTGTCATGGATGACGATGCTCGGCCGAGAGGTGCCGAAAGCATCGCCTGCTGCCGTCTTCACCGACGCCGAACGCCAACTGCTCGAGCGCACAGCGCCCGAGAGCAAGCAAAAGCTTCCGCGTGACCTCGATTTCTATGTCAGACTCGTCGCGCGGCTGTAAGCGCGACGTTGCGGCCCTATGCTGCGAGGCTTGACGGCTGGTTGAAGCGCCATGGCATGAGGTCTTCGATACCGCTTTGTGGGTGACCGTCGAGGATGGCGCGCAGTGTGGCGGCGAGATAGTCGACCGGGTTCACGTCGGACATCTTGCAGGTAGCGACCAGCGAGGCGAGCATAGCCCAGTTTTCGGCGCCGACTTCATTCCCGGCGAAGAGTGCATTTTTTCTTGTCAGGGCAATCGGCCTGATCTGGTTCTCGACCGGGTTGGTGTCGAGCTCCAGCATGCCGTGCTCGAGGAAGCGGATCAGTCCGGGCCAGTGCGCGAGGGAGTAGCGGATGTCTTCGGCAAGCTGGGATTTCTGCGGTATGCGCGAGAGTTGGGCTTCCAGCCAGGGTTTCAGCGCCGCGATGATCGGGGCCGAATGCTCACGCCGGGCAGCAAGGCGCATAGCGGCCTCCTTGCTCCGCACGGACTTCTCGATCTGATAAAGCAGCGCGATCTGGCGCAGCATTTCCTCGGCAATGGGTGAACCATCGCTCTCGAAGCGCTTTACGAAGCGGCGGCGGACATGGGTCCAGCAATAGACCAGTTGCCACGGGCCATTGTCGCGCGCGATCTCGGTCATCGCGTTGTAGGACTGGTAGGCGTCGCATTGCAGGAAGCGGCCGTGGTATCCGGCGAGGAAGTTCAGCGGATGCGCCTTACCCCGGCCAGGGGCATAGTGGAAGAGCACGATGGGTGGGCCAGCCCCGCCATGGCCGCGATCATCGGATACGACGGCCCAGAAGAATCCGCTCTTGGTGCGTTTCAGGCCCGGTTCCAGCACCGGCGCGCGGGTTTCATCCACGAAGATGCGGTCTGCGCCACGCAGATGGGCACGCATCTGGTTGATGACGGGCATCAGGTGGAAACAGGCGCGCCCGACCCAGTTGCCGAGTGTGCCGCGGTCCAGATCGATCCCTTGCCGCTTGAAGATCTCGGCCTGCCGATAAAACGGCAGGTGGTCACCGAACTTCGAGACGATAATCCAGGCGATGAAGAGTTCCGTGGGCAGCCCGCCGGGCACGACATGCTCGGGGGCATGGGCCTGCGCGACAGCTTGCGAGCAACGGCGGCAGGCGTATTTCGGGCGCCGCGTGACCAGCACCCGGAACTGGGCGGGGATCACGTCGAGACGTTCGGACACGTCTTCCCCGATCCTGGACATCTCGCCGCAACCGCAGGGACAGAGCGTGCTGGCAGGCTCGATCACGCGCTCAACCCGAGGCAGATGGGACGGCAGATGCCCGCGGTTGCGCTTGGGCTTGCGGGGTGTTTCCCCGCGCGCCCGCTGCATCGCCGCTTCGGCCTTTTCTTGTGCTGCCTCGAGCACACCTTGAGCAAATTCGGCATCTTCCAGGGGCAGGTTGAACTGGTCGGGCGAGAGCTTTTCGGAGCGCTTGCCGAATTTCTCGCGCTGCGCCGCGTGCAGGATATCCTGCAGCCGCCGATTGGCCTCTTGCGTCTCGGCCAGCGTCGCCTCCACCTCGGCGAGGCGGGCCTTCAGCAGGGCGTTTTCGCGCGCAAGATCAGCTGTTTCCATGGCGGGAAGTGAATCACAGGATGCCCTTGCAGGCCAGCAAAAACAGGCGTTTCGACGCAGCCTGCCAGTCACCCCGCCGCCAGCGGGCGCCGCGCCCGTTCGGGTCGGACCAGCCGCCAATCCACGCCCTCAAACAGCGCTGCAAACTGCGCTCCGGACATGCGCATGACCCCGTCGCGCACCTGTGGCCAGACGAACTTGCCGCCCTCGAGCCGCTTGTGAACCAGCACCATCCCGGTCTGATCCCAGATCAAGAGCTTGATCCGATCCGCCCGCTTCGCTCGGAACACAAAGGCGGCTCCGCAGAACGGGTCCATCCCGAACATCTCCTGCACCGCCAGTGCCAGACCGTCGATCCCCTTGCGAAAGTCGACAGGCCGGGTCGCCACGAAGACCTTCACCGGGCCGCCCTGGCCGAACATCACGACGCCGCTGCCCGTGCCGCGCGGATTGCCCGGGTCAGTTGGCCCTCGTCGACACCAGGACCCGCGCGGATGACGATGTCGCCCACCACGATTTCGAGATCAGACCCGGGGACGGCCGCCGAAGCCTCAGTCGCGCTGTCATCAACCACCAGTTCCGCGAAGAACGGCAAGGCCGCCACGCTTTCGGGCACCACCAAATTACCTTTGCGTATCTGCTTGCGCCAATCGTAAATCTGCCAGCGGGTCGTGCCGTGCTTGCGCGCAGTATCTGCGACCGTCACCCCGGGCATCATGCTCTCCGCCGCGATCCGCGCCCGCTCTGCCTTCGTCCGCCGCCGACGACCGCTTGGCCCCCCGATCACCTCAAGCCGCGAGACCCCGACGCCTATAGAGCCGTCCAATTGGACGCCCATTTTGCCGTCTCTCTCCAAATCCAAAACCTCCGCTGCACATGTCCAGCGGAGAATGAAGGCATCAACTCAAAAATGGCAGGAGGGGATCGGCGTCGCGCTTACGCGCGGCTCGGCGGCTATCTCGATCGGACCTCCGATGCGCCACCAGGAACCACCGTCATATGGCGCGGCCTCTCACGCCTCGCCGATCTTGTCGAAGGCGCTCGCATCGCCGAAACACCATCATCCGAGACATATGGGTAACTGCAAGAACAATCGGGCCGTTACAATGATGCACAGGATAGCGGTCCGCAGCATCGCAAGGGCCAAGGTGTGGTGACCAGCATTCCCGCCCGCTGAAGAGACCTGCCCTGCATGATCGGGGCAGTGTGGATAACTTTGTGGATATCTCAAGGAAAGTTTGTGAGTAAGATTCTCACGGCCGCGTTCTTTAGATCTAGGTGGCGGCTCAAGAATGTCCGTAATAGGCTATCAATCACCCTTAAGAGAGCAGGCCCAGTGCATCACTAAATAATTGAAATTAAATAAATAAATGGCGACCCCGGGAGGAATCGAACCCCCAACCCCAGACTTAGAAGGTCCGTGCTCTATCCAGTTGAGCTACGGGGCCAACAAGAGTTGATACTCGTTCCCAAGCAGGTTCGCAACGCTTTGACCGAAAATGGAATCGTCTGACTTTGTTGCTTTTTGCAGGACGCCTGCCGGGTCGTGTGATCTGGGCTGGCGCCGCGCTTTCCACATAGCTAGCGGTGCCAGCCCAGATTACACGAATGTGTATCAACCAAAAGAACGGAAAAAATATTAAAAACAATACTCTAAAGAATTCGATAATGTATCTAGTTTAGATAAAGGTTCGGGTCCTGCCGGGAGCGCCACCATCAATTTTTAGTGTGCTAACGAGGCATAAGAGTGCACGATTCCGGGGTTTTTCGTGCACACCCCTGTCAAGTGCGAACCCCGGAACGACGAATCGATCAGAATATTGCTTTGATTTATAGTGATATTTTTATGTGAATTGGCTGAAGTTCGGATTTTCAGGCCTGCGAAGGTCATTTCACCGCTTCTCCCTACCAGACGCCGTGAGGAGGACCGGCATCGCCTCCTGGCGCAGATAGATGGGGCCGAAATCGAGCCCCTCCGGGGCGAACACCCCGACGCTGGCTGCCCTCAACAGCGACAGAATCGAGTTCCGATGAAGGCCGGTTTCAGCCTGCATGGATGTCAGGGTCAGGAATTTTTCATGGAACGAGGCGATATGCGCTTCCGTCATCCGCAGCTGCATCCGCCGGGTGACGGGGTGTACCGTCTCCAGCGCCTCCGCATGTCCGGCCTCGATCAGCGCCTGAAACCTCCGCTTATCCCGCAAACCGATGGAACGCGCGAATTCCGCCGCGGACATGACGTTGGGCAAGGCGTCAACCGCGCGCATCGCGTGATCGGCACGGGCTTTCAGCCAACGATCCACCGACAACTTCCGGACCGAGAATCCGTGATAGCTTTCGTCTGCCGCAACCCGGCCGACCTGCAGCTCGCCCGCACGGATGGCCGAGATGAAGTCGCCGACCGGCATGTGCGCCCGGGCGCTCGCCGCCTGCAGGCGTTCCCAGCCCTGCCCGCCTGAGGGGTTCGGCACCGCCAGCGCCTGCAACTCGGCGTTCAGGGCCAGACCATCCTGAATCCGCCATTTCAGCTTGATCGACGCGTTTTGTGTTCGCGGTGTCAGAACCCCTCCCCGGATCAGCGCCTCGACCTCGCCTCTGGTCGCGCCCATGGCCTGTGCCAGACCGATGGCGGTGACCAGCGACGCGACCTCGGCCAGCAATGGCGCGTAGATATTGGCGGGAAAGGTCCTGCGGCTGCGCGGTCGGTCATCGCCCGGGGTGAAAGCGCCCGCCTCGGTCAGGAACTGTTCCAGCGCCACTTCCCCGACACCGGTTTCCAGAGAGGCGGTTCTGACCGAGTGCAGGCGCCGCTCAGACACCTCGCGGCCCAGCAGGAATTCAGCCACGTGCTGCGTTGACTGCGATCAACTGTAAGGTGGTGATTTGATTACTACCCAGTCGTGGATGACCGGAAACCATACCCCAGAGGATCAGGTCGCCGCGGTGGGAGATCAGGGGGCGCCAGCAGTCAAGAACCGGTGCATCAGCCAGGTCGGCTTCCGAGGGGGCGGTCTCGACGGCTGAGATGGCGGCCAGCACCTTGCTGACCCAGATACGCTGATCGGGGGTGAGTTTCATAGTGGTCTCCTGATAGGAAGAGGGGGAGGGTCTGGTTCAGTGCAGGGATGGTCGGTTTTCGATGTCAGCCGCCCGTGTGAGCATGCGGATCACGACCCTCAGGCTGGGCGGGCGACCCCGCCAAAAAGGATGTTCCAGCGCTTCAATGAGCGACGCGATGGCGGTATCTGACAGCTTCCGCCGCAGGCCTTCGCGTCGGACGAAATCCACAAGTTCCGGAAAGCTGGGATTGCGCATCATCAGCGGCGGACAACGGCTGAGCAGCGGTTCCGGCAGCAATCGATGGTTGTTGCTGGTCAGCACCCACATCACCCAACTCATGTCGAACCGCACCTGGAAATAAGGACAACTCCAGCGGCGCGCGGTCATCGGTTCAAGAAGCGGCAACAGAGCTTCAGCGAGACCGAAAGTCAGGCCTTTGGTGGAGGTGGGGGTGCCCGCCTTTTCAATCTCATCCACGACGACGACAGGATTGGCGATACGGTTTTGGATGATGGTTTCGATGACCCGTCCCGGGCAGGAGCCACCCCAGCCGCGCTGTGATCCGACCACCCCAAACGAGGCATTCTCGCCCGTTGCTTCGATCACTGTGGTCGGTGCGGCAATCGCCTCGCCCAGCAGGCGCGCCCAGTGGCTCTTGCCGATGCCCGGAGGACCATCCAGCAATATGGGCGACAAACGCAGGCCGGGCCAGCCCTCGCGGACCGATCGGCGCATCGCGTGCCAGACGAGGTCTGTAGCCAGCGCCATCCAGGGCATATCGGTGTGAATCGACGCCGCCAGTTCGTCGGCGTGGTGCTCACTGCAGACCCAGAACAGCTTGGCCCCATCCCGGAACACCCCCAACCGCACGCGATCTTCCTTTCTCAGGTGATCCAGGCCAGAAGCGGCCTCGCGGCACGCCAGGATGCGCTTGGCGTGCCGCTGGATCCGATGCATGTCCTTGATGTCGAGATCAGGTTCGAATGCCTCAATACCGTTGCTCTCTTCGCGCAGATGCAGATGCGGCGCACGAAGCTTGCGCAAATGCACGGCAAACCGGCATTCCAGTGCATGTCTGGTTTCAGCGGGATCGAAGAAACGGGCCTCGATAAAGGGAATGCGTGTCATGTGCGTGCTCCTTTTCAGGCAAAGTTCCGGCAGCGGACGGGATGACACCCGGCCGGATAAGAGGCACTGTGGGATTGAGTCAGAGGAAGGTGGGCTTGTTCACCTTGGCAGCAACGACCTGGGTCCAGTCGATGCCCTCAAACAGAGCGTCGAACTCGACCTTGCTGAGTGTGACCGGACCTGTCTGCGGCTTCGGCCATGTGAACCGCCGACCGTGCAGGCGTTTCATGATCAGCACCAGGCCGGTGCCATCCTAGACCAGCAACTTCAACCTGTCGGCCCGGCGCGATCGAAAGACGTATATCGCCCCGCAGAACGGATCGAGGTCGAATCTGTTGGCCACATGGGCCGCTAGCCCGTCCATACCCTTGCGAAAATCGACCGGTTCGGATGCGAGAAAAATGCGGAAACTGCCGGAAGGAGAGATCACTGCGAGGCCCTCACGGCACGCAGGATCTCGGTAAGATGAGCGGCGGGATAACCAGGCGGTATCGCAATATCGGCATCACCGATACGGATCCGGCAGGATGCTGCATCATCCGCCACGGCTGGGTTGGATCTGGCGTTGCGGCCCGGTTTCGCCGTTGTCGGCGGCAGGACCTCGAAAAACGTCGGCGCGGCATCAACGGGTCTGGCGTTCTTGACCCATACCGCTACCAGGGACTGGTGCGCGCCAATTTCTTCAGCGATCTCACGAACATTGGCGCCGGCCTCGATCCGTTCGACTGCCATGGCGCGGAGCGCCTCGGGCCATTTTCGGCGCCCGTTGGGCATGGTCGGGACGGCAAAGCCCCAGACAGTTTCAACCTCTTCCGGAACCTCTCCGTCCAGCATTGTCACCTCCTTTGATCAGGTGACACCAGTATCGCTAAGTCATTGATTTATGGAAACATGGGGTCTTTGCACCGCTTACGGTCTGCTGCGCGTTCAGATCGCGGGGATGTGGCCGGTTGCCAGCAGCGCGAAGATCGCCATCCCCAGAACGATGCGATACCACACGAACGGCTGATAGTTGCGGGTCGAGACCAGTCGCAGGAAGAACACGATCACCACATAGCCGACGCCGAAGGCGATCAGCGTTGCCAGCGCGGTCTCGCCCCAGCCGACCGGGTTCACCTGTCCGATGCTTTTGAACAGCTGATAAAAGCCCGAGCCGAAGACGGCGGGCACCGCCAGCAGGAAGGAATAGCGCGCGGCGGCCTCTCGGGTATAGCCCATCAGCAGCCCGGCGGTGATCGTGCCGCCCGACCGCGAGACGCCGGGAATCAGCGCCATCGCCTGCGCCAGCCCGAACAGGATGCCGTGGGTCCATGTCAGTCGTTGCAGGGGCCGTTGCTTGCGCCCGATCCGGTCGGCGATGCCAAGGATGACACCGAAGACGATCAGTGCCGTCGCGGTGATATAGAGGTTGCGCAATCCGGTCTCGATCTGGTCCTTGAACAGCAGACCCAGCACGACGATGGGCAGCGAGCCCACGATGATCAGCCAGCCCATGCGCACGTCATCGGCGTTTGCCGCGTGGTCGCGCGCCAGCACGCGGCCCAGCCAGGCGCCCGCGATGCGGCGGATATCGGGCCAGAAATAGACCAGCACGGCCAGCTCGGTTCCGATCTGGGTGATGGCGGTGAAGGCGGCGCCCGGATCGGCGCCCGAGGGCAGGAATTCCCCCGCGATGCGCAGATGGGCGCTGGATGAGATGGGCAGGAACTCTGTCAGGCCCTGCAACAATCCCAGAAACGCCGCTTCCAGCCAGCTTACCGCCATGTCCCGTCCCCTTCGTGTTTTTCTGGCGATGGTCTAGAGCCGGGCGCCGCCGAAGAAAAGGCCGGGACAGGCGCACAGGCGGCGGGGATTTGCGCGGTCCCGCCGTCGCCGCGCTAATTTCGCTTGTACCTCTGGGGGATAGATCGGAATCGAGCCCGCCCGCAGGATCGCAGCAACAGCCCGGGCCTGACCGGCAGAAGAAGGATGCCGCCATAAGCCGGCCCCATTGCGGACCTGCGCCGCACCTGCCGATCCCGCTTGAGTATCCCCGGCGCTTCTGGCAGTTTGCGCGCGCAATCGGCAAGCAAGGTTGCCTCGCGCCTTTGGCTGGTCCATATGCGCCCGGCCAGCCACAGCCAGCCCTTCCCGGACAACCAGCGCCACAGCGCAATCGCGACGAGATTCGGAAGGAAGCGGATGAACATTCGCACAATCGATACCGAGGGTGACATTCACCCGGCGCAAGAGGGATGCCTGTTCTCGTTCGATGGGCCCTATGGCGCATTGCGGGGCATTGGCGCCGCACAGCCGATTCCGCGTGGCCGTGGCGATACGCTGGAATCGCGACTGGCGGGGCTGGCGGGCATGATCGGCGGGGCGCTGCCCTTCTCGGATCAGGACGAGGATTGCCTGTGGCGGGCGGATTCGGTGCTGACCTCGCAGGCGCTGCCGATCGCGTCGCAGATGGCGGCGGCGCTGCTGCCCAAGGTTCGTTCGATGCAGCCCGAACCGCCGGTCGGGGATTTTGCCCGGGCCGTCGCGCATGCGCTGCGGATCATGGGTGACAGCGCCGGGCAGGATCAGGCGCTGACCAAGGTCGTGCTGTCGCGGACGCTGGCGCTGACCACCGACCGGCCCATCCCCGCTGATCTGGTGATGGCGCGGCTGGCGCAGGACCGGACCGTGACCACATTCGCCACCCGCCTGCCCGACCAGCCGGGACAGGACGGCCCCCGGCTGCTGATCGGCGCGACGCCGGAACTGCTGTTGCGCAAATCCGCGGCGCAGATTGTTTCCCATCCGCTGGCCGGGTCCGCCCCGCGCAGCGCCGATCCGGTCCGTGACCGCGCCGCCGCCAACGGGCTGCTGCAATCGGACAAGGACCGGCGCGAACATGCGCTGGTCGTCGAATATATCCTTGATGTGCTGGCCCCCTTCTGCGCCGATCTGGGCTGCCCCGAGGGCACGACGCTGACCCATACCGGCAGCATGTGGCATCTGGGCACCCGCATTCAGGGGCGGCTGCACGACGAAAGCCTGCCCTCGATCCTGCTGGCCTCGCGGCTGCATCCCACCCCGGCGATCTGCGGGTTGCCGGTGCGCCGCGCCGCCGACCTGATCCACCAGCTGGAGCCGGTGCCGCGCGGCTTTTACGCCGGGGCGACCGGCTGGAACGATGCGCAGGGCGACGGGGCGTGGTTCGTGACCATCCGCTGCGCCGAGATCTGCGGCACGACCGCGCGGCTTCACGCCGGGGCGGGCATCGTTCCCGGTTCCGACCCGATGGCCGAGGCGGCCGAGACCGGCGCCAAGTTCGGTGCCCTGCTGGACGCGCTTGGCCTGCCGCGCGCGGCGGGCATGACCGGCATTCACACTGCAAGCTGACGAAGGACGACCCGATGGCCCTGCCCGCGATCCCCGCCTATGACCCGCCCGCCGACGATCTGCCGCGATCGCGGGCGACATGGGATCTTCAGCCGGACCGGGCGGCGCTGCTGGTCCATGACATGCAGCGTTACTTCTGCCGCGCCTTCGGTGACGATGGCGGACCGCTGGCGACCACCATTCCGAATATCGCCCGGCTGATCGCGGCGGCGCGCAAGGTGGGGATACCGGTATTCTATACCGCGCAGCGCGGCGATCAGTTCCGCCCCGATCGCGGGCTTCAGGCCGATCTGTGGGGTCCAGGGATGAGCGCCACCCCCGATCACGAAGAGATCCTGCCTCAGCTTGCCCCTGCCGAGGGCGATCACGTTCTGCTGAAACACCGCTACAGCGCGTTTCAGCGGTCCAATCTGGAGCATCTGATGCGCGCGCGGGGTCGCAGCCAACTGATCGTGACCGGCATCTATGCCCATATCGGCTGCCTTGCCACCGTGGCCGAGGCATTCCAGCGCGATATTCACCCCTTTGCGGTCTCGGACGCTCAGGCCGATTTCAGCCGCGATCAGCATGAGATGGCGATGCGCTGGATCGCGGATTGCAGCGGCGTGGTGATGAATACGCGGCAGGTGCTGGCCGCGCTGGGGATGCAGGAGGAGTTGGCATGAAGCTGACGGGTTTTCAGGACCGGCTGGCCTTTGTCACCGGGGCCGCGGGCGGCATCGGACAGGCGCTGGTCGCGGCGCTGCAAGAGGCCGGGGCCATGGTCGTCGCCACCGATACGCCCGGGGCTTTGGCGGCGGGCGATTTCATCGACGGCGACCGGCTGATCTGGCAGGCGCTGGATGTCGGGCAGGACAGCCCCGATGCGCTGATCGCCGAGGCCGAGGCGCGGTTCGGTCCGCTGATGCTGGGGGTTCACGCGGCGGGGGTTCTGTCCACCCTGCCCATGCTGGAGGCCCCGGCGCAGGAATGGGACCGGGTCATGGACGTCAATGCGCGCGGCACCTTCAATGTCACCACGGCCTTCGGGCGGGCGATGGTGGCGCATGGCAAGGGCGGCGCGATGGTGACCGTCAGTTCCAACGCCGCCGGGATCCCGCGCATGAAC
The DNA here is from genome assembly GCF_028553725.1 of Paracoccus alcaliphilus. Lineage (NCBI taxonomy): Bacteria > Pseudomonadati > Pseudomonadota > Alphaproteobacteria > Rhodobacterales > Paracoccaceae > Paracoccus > Paracoccus alcaliphilus. Next base: position 178,659 of record NZ_CP067126.1, on the reverse strand, counting down.
ATGGGCATCTATGCCGCATCCAAGGCGGCGGCGACGATGCTGACCCGCTGTCTGGGGCTGGAACTGGCCCGGCACGGCATCCGCTGCAATATCGTCGCGCCGGGCTCTACCCTGACGCCGATGCAGACCGGCATGTGGCAGGACGACGACGGCGCGGCGCGGGTGATCGCGGGCGACGGCGCAAGTTTCCGCGCCGGGATTCCGCTGGGAAAACTGGCCACGCCCGAGGATATCGCGGCGGCGGTCATGTATCTGCTGTCGGAACAGGCGGGCCATGTGACCATGACCGACATCTATGTCGATGGCGGCGCAACGTTGCGGGCCTGACGGCCCGCGTTACTCTGCCCCCTCGACGATCATGATATTGGCGATGCCCGCATCGCGGCGATGCTCTTTCGCAGCCTGATATTCGGGCGAGTGATAGCAGTCCAGCGCCGCCTGCATGCTGTCGAACTCGATCACCACATTGCGGGGGTGGCCCTCGCCCTCCAGCTGGTTGACGGTGCCGCCGCGCGCCAGAATCCGGGCGCCGTATCTGGCAAAGGCCGCGGACGCGCCAGCGGCATAAAGGGCATAGGGTTCGGGATCGGTCACCGTGACATGGGCGATCCAATAGGCCTTGGGCATCCTGTTTCCTTTCGGTCGGACAGCTTTGCGATCCGCCGATCATTCCACCAACATCCCATGAATGCAGCAAGATTCTGCATGGATTCCGTGCGCCGGTAAAAATCCGCACCCGGCACCGCCACAGAATTTTTCCATTTGATAAAATTATGTTTGACAGATTCGCAGCACAGGGCGCAGTCTTTCCAACAGGGAGAGAGGACCATGAACATGCCGATGCCGGACGCCGACAGTCCGCGTATCCTGCCGCAGCATCTGGATGACCTGCTGGGCGAAGCGGCGCGGATCCGCGACACGCATTGGGGTCGCACCGTCACCTATTCGCGCAAGGTCTTCGTGCCGCTGACGAATATGTGCCGCGACACCTGCGGTTACTGCACCTTCGTCAAGGACCCGGGTTCGCCGCAGGCCAATATCATGACCCCCGATCAGGTGCTGGCCAGCGCCCGGCGGGGCGAGGCCGAGGGTTGCAAGGAACTGCTGTTCAGTCTTGGCGAAAAGCCCGAACTGCGCCACGAAGCCGCGCGGGCCGGGCTGGCGCGGCTGGGTTACACGCGCATGACCGCCTATCTGCGCGACATGTGCGCGCTGGTGCTGAACGAGACCTCGCTGCTGCCGCATGTGAACGCGGGCACGCTGACCGACGCGGAACTGGAAGAGTTGCGCCCGGTCGCGGCCTCGATGGGGATGATGCTGGAAACCGTCAGCCGCCGCCTGATGCGCAAGGGCGGGCCACATCACGCCTGCCCCGACAAGGTGCCGCTGCAACGGCTGCGCACGCTGGACCGCGCCGGGCTGCGGCGGGTGCCCTTCACCACCGGCCTGCTGATCGGCATCGGCGAGACATGGGCCGAACGGCTGGAGGCCCTGCATGCCATCGACGCCGCCCACCGCCGCCACGGCCATATCCAAGAGGTCATCATCCAGAACTTCCAGCGCAAGCCCGATATCGCGATGGCGAACCACCCCGAGCCATCGCTGGAGGACATGCTGCGCACCATCGCCGCCGCGCGGATCATCCTGTCGCCCGATATCAGCCTTCAGGCGCCCCCGAACCTGTCGGCGCGCCACATCGCCTATCTGGGCGCGGGGATCAATGACTGGGGCGGGATTTCCCCGGTCACCATCGACTTCATCAACCCGCAGCATGAATGGCCCGAAATCCGTACGCTGGCGGCATCCTGCGCCGAAGCGGGGTTCGAGCTGCGCGAAAGGCTGACGGTCTATCCGCGCTTCATGCAGGGCGGCGATTTCATAAGCCCGCCGGTGCTGGCCCGCGTCTCGGCGCTTGCCGGAGCCGAAGGGCTGGCCCGCGACCAACGCCATATCGGAGAGGTGCAATGACCCTGCCAACGGGCGATCTGTCGGAACTGCGCCACGCCAGCCCCCCGGTCCGCGCGATCCTCGAAAAGGTCCTGTCGGGGGGCGAGGTTTCGGAAGCCGAGGGCGTCATCCTGTTTCAGGCCGAGGGCGCCGACAAGCCCGCCCTCTATGCCAGCGCCGACGAGATGCGCCGCCGCGCCAATGGCGACAGGGTCAGCTTCGTGGTGAACCGCAATATCAACTTTACCAACATCTGCTATATGGGCTGCCGCTTTTGCGGTTTCGCCAAGCGGGCCGAGGAAACCGGCGCCGAATGGCTGAGCCTTGAGCAGATCACCGCCCGCGCCCAGCAGGCCTGGGACCGGGGCGCGACCGAGGTCTGCATTCAGGGCGGGCTGCATCCAAAGATGGAGGGCGATCATTACCGCCGCATCATCACCGCGATCAAGGACGCCCTGCCCGACATGCATATCCACGCCTTCTCGCCCTTCGAGATCTGGTATGGCGCGACCAAATCCCGGCGCGGCTATCACGATTTTCTGGCCGAGTTGAAGGCGGCGGGTCTGGGCTCGATGCCCGGCACGGCGGCGGAAATTCTGGATACCGAGGTGCGCCAACAACTGACCAAGAACAAGCTGTCCGCCGAGGTCTGGGTCGAAATCATCCGCGCCGCGCATGAGGTCGGCATCCCGACCACCGCCACCATCATGTACGGCCATATCGACGGGCCTGAACATTGGGCCGCGCATATCGCGCTGCTGCGGCGGATCCAGAAGGACACCGGCGGATTCACCGAACTGGTGCCGCTGTCCTTCGTGCATACGGAATCACCGCTTTATACGCAGGCCCCCGACCGCGTGCGCCCCGGCCCGACCGAGGACGAGGTGGACCGGATGCACGCCGTCAGCCGTCTGATGCTGGCGGGCTGGATCGACAATATTCAGGTGTCGTGGACGAAACTGGGCGCGGCCCGGGCGCAGCAGATGCTGCATCGCGGCGTCAACGATCTGGGCGGCACGCTGATGAATGAAAGCATTTCCCGCGCCGCAGGGGCCAGCCACGGGCAGGAAATTACCGCGCATGAACTGGTGCGGATGATCCGTGCCGCCGGACGGGTGCCGGTGCGGCGCAATACGGTCTATGACATCCGCGAGGTCTATGACGATCACGACCCGGCGGCACTTGCCCCTCTGGTCGCGCGTGGCGGTCGCGACCCGCTGGATTTCCTGGAAATGTTTCCCCGGCGCATCGAGGCCGCGGAATGACCCGCGTCACCCTGCTGGCCGGTGGCGTCGGCGGCGCCAAGATGGCCGAGGGGCTGGCCGCCCTGCCCGATGTCACGCTGACGGTGATCGGCAATATCGCCGATGACGACGAATTTCACGGGCTGTGGGTCTCGCCCGATATCGATACGCTGACCTACAGTCTTGCCGGGCTGATCGACCGCAGTCAGGGCTGGGGCGTCGCCGACGAGGGCCACCGCGCGCTGGAGGTGCTGTTCCGGCTGGGGCAGGATTGCTGGATGTCGCTTGGCGACCGCGATTTCGGGCTGCATATCTGGCGCACCATGCGGCGCGGGCGCGGCGACCGGCCCAGCCTGATCGCGCAGGATGCGGCCCGGGCGCTGGGGGTCGGCCCGCGCATCGTCCTGCCGACCGATGACCGGGTGCAGACGCGGGTGCGCGCCGATGCCGGCTGGCTGAGCTTTCAGGAATATTTCGTGCGCGAGAAATGCGCTCCCGAAATCCGCGAGCTGCGTTTCGACGGCATCGACAGCGCCCGCCCCACGCCCGAGGCTCTGGCCGCGATCACCGGGGCCGATCTGCTGGTGCTGGCGCCCTCGAACCCACTGGTCAGCATCGCGCCGATCCTTGGCATCAACGGCATCACCGAGGCCTTCCGGGCCGCGAAGGCGCCGAAACTGGCCGTCAGCCCCTTCATCGCGGGCAAGGTCGTCAAGGGTCCGGCGGATCGGATGATGGCGGCGCTGGGAATGCGGGCGGATGCGCTGGGGGTGGCGGAACGCTATGCCGGGCTGATCGACCTGCTGGTGATCGATGCTCAGGACGCGGACCTGCGCGACCCCATCACGGCACTGGGGATGCGGGCCGAATGCCGCCCGATCCTGATGCGTGATCAGGCCGACAAGCAGCGGCTGGCGGGCGAGTTGCTCGAACTGGCGCAGGTGACGGCATGAGCGCGCGTCTGGTCGTGGTGCCGATGAAGGACCCGGCGCGGGCCAAGACCCGGCTGGGCGCGGTGCTGCCCCCCGCGCGGCGGGCACGGCTGGCCAGCCTGCTGTTCACGCGCGTGCTGCACCGGCTGCAAAGGGCGCAGGCCGATGCCACCCACCCTTTCGAGATCGCCACCGTCACCGCCAGCCCGGCGATCGCGGAGCTGGCGCACGGGCTTGGCGTCCGGGTGATTCCCGAGGGCGCAACCGGCGGCCTGAACGGTGCCATCCGGCAGGCAGCCGGATGGGCCGTGCTGCGTGGCCATCACGGCATGGCGGTGCTGCCCGGCGATCTGGCCGCGCCGACGCAACGGGATCTGCTGGCGCTGCTGGACCGTCCGGCCGACCCCGACCGGGTGGTGATCTGCGCATCCGCCGATGGCGGCACCAATGCGCTGCTGCTGCCGCTGCCTGCGCGGATGGATTTCCACTATGGCCCCGGCTCTTTCATGGCCCATTGCGCGGCGGCGCGAGCGGCGGGGCTGGATCCGGAGACCCCGGCGCTGGCCAGCCTGCGGCACGATATCGACCGGCAAGAGGACCTGTCCGCCCTGCTGACCCACCCCCTACGCGCCACATTGGCCGAGGTGCGGCCATGACACCGCCCGCGCCCGTCAGCCTGACCGCGATCCCCGGCATCCCCGACATCCAGCCGGGCGACGATCTGGCAACGATCCTTGCCACGGCGCTGGAGGGCGCGGGGCTGGCGCTGGCCGATGGCGATATCCTGTGTGTGGCGCAGAAGGTCGTCTCGAAGGCCGAGGGCTGCCTGATCCCCTATGACAGCGTGACGCCCTCGGACCGGGCCCTGCAACTGGCGCAGGAACTGAACAAGGATCCCCGCAAGGTCGAGGTCGTTCTGCGCGAAACCCGCCGCATCCTGCGGGCATGGCGCGCGCCCGGCGCGCCAGAGGGCGTGATGATCTGCGAACACCGGCTGGGCTTCATCTCGGCCAATGCCGGGGTGGATGAATCGAACCTTGGCCAGCGGGATGCCGCGCTGACCCTGCCCGCCGATCCCGACGCAAGCTGCCGCAGGCTGGCCGATGCGCTGGCCGCCCACTTTGGCGCAAGGATCGGGGTGGTGATGACCGACACGTTCGGGCGGCCGTGGCGCATGGGTCAGGTGAATGTCGCCATCGGGCTGGCCGGGGTTCCCGCGACCATCCGCGAACAGGGTAACCACGACGCATGGGGCCGCCCGTTGCAGGTCACCGAACCCGCGCTGGCGGACGAGATCGCCGCCGCATCCGGGCTGGTGGTGCGCAAGAATGCCCGCACGCCTCTGGTGCTGCTGCGCGGGCTGGACTGGCGCCCGGATCCGGCCAGCCGCGCCACCGACATCATCCGCAAACAGCAAGAGGATCAGTTCAGATGACCATTGCCATCATCGGCGGCACCGGCCCGCAGGGACAGGGGCTTGCGCTGCGCTTTGCCATCGCGGGCGTGCCGGTCGCGCTGGGATCGCGCGAAGGTGCGCGGGCGGCTGACATCGCCGCCGAATTGACCGCAAGGCTGCCCGACGGCGCGGCGGTGATTACCGGGCATGACAATGTCGCGGCGATCAGGGCGGCGGATGAGATGGTCATCCTTGCCGTGCCCTTCGCCGCCCATGAGGCCACGTTGCGGGCGCTGAAACCGCATCTGGCAGGCAAGGTGCTGGTCGATATCGTGGTGCCGCTGTCGCCCGGCGATCCGAAAAAGGTCTCGATGCCGCCCGAAGGGTCCGCGACCGAGGCCGCGCAGGCGTTGCTGGGTGACGATATCCCGGTGGTGGGGGCGCTGCACAATGTCTCGGCCAGAACGCTGGGGACGCTGGACCAGCCGATCAATTGCGACATTCTGGTCTGCGGCAACGATCTTGAGGCGCGGCGCAAGACGATGGCGCTGATCCGAAGGCTGGGGGTCGAGGCCTATAACGCAGGCGACGCGCAGGCCGCCCGCTGTATCGAGGCGATCACGCCGATCCTGATCCGCATCAACATCTCGAAAGAGGTGCCCTTCAGCCATGCGGGAATCCGCATCTGGGCCCCCGAACACTGACGGAAAAACGATGACAGGGAGAGTTAGAGAAATGGAATTTGCAATCTGTTTCAAGGGCTTCGTCGAACCGAACCGGGCAAGGGCCCTGGTGCGGCAGGCGGAAAACGCGGGCTTTGCCTATTGCTGGTTCTATGACAGCCATATCCTGTGGCGCGAAAGCTATGCCGCGATGGCGATGTGCATGGAACACACCACGAAGATGCGCTTCGGCCCCTGCGTGACCAACCCCAATACCCGCGAATGGTCTCATGCGGCGTCGCTGTTCGGCTCGCTGGCCAAGCAGTCGGGCGGGCGTTTCGATATCGGTCTGGGCCGGGGCGACAGCGCCGTGCGGGTCATGGGCCGCAAGCCCGCCCCGCTGGCCCGGCTGGAGGAATTCGCCCATGTCGTCAAGGCGCTGGTCCGGGGCGAGGCGGTGCAATATGGCGAAACGCCCGAGCCGGTGCAGTTCCCCTGGGCCGATGGCTATGAACTGCCGGTCTGGGTCGCGGCCTATGGGCCGAAGGCGCTGTCCTCGGCCGGGCGGGTGGGCGACGGGCTGATCCTTCAGATCGCCGAGCCCTCGATCGTGAAATGGCTGGCGGACGAGGCGAAGAAGGCGGGCACCGAGGCCGGGCGCGACATGTCGAACTATCGCGTCATGTCGGCCGCCCCCGCCCATACCGGCCCGATGGACGAGGCGCTGGAAAAGACCCGCTGGTTCCCGGCGATGGTGGGCAACCATGTCGCCGATATCGTCGAGAAATACGGCGCCGATACCGACAGGGTTCCGGCCAGCCTGACCAGCTATATCGAGAACCGGCGCGGCTACGATTATTCCAAGCATGGGCAAAGCGATAACCCCTATCTGGACTTCATCACCGACGATATCGTCCAAAGCTTCTGCGTCCTTGGCACGCCCGAACAGCATGTCGAGAAGATCCGCGAATTGCAGGCGGCGGGCACGACGCAGTTCAACATCTATCTGGACAGCGGCGACGAGGAAAAGATCATCGCCGATTACGCCGAAAAGGTGATCCCCGCCTTTCGCTGACACCACCGGCCCGGCCATGCGGGATGCCGCATGGCCGATACGACGATGATGCGCATTTTCTGGACACAAGGCGCAAGGATCGTGCAAGACTGGTAGCCGATTCACTTTTGCCCGGCTTTTCAGCCGCTTGCCCTTCACCAGCCGACGACTGTCTGGCAAATGATGTGCAAGACAGACGAACAGGAGCTTCGCCATGCCCGTTTCCGCCCTTCGCGGACTGACCGCAGCCACGTTTCTGGCCCTGACCGCATCGGCGGCAGCCGCCCAGACCCCGATGGCCTTTACCCTCGACTGGAAGTTCGAAGGCCCCGCCGCCCCCTATACGCTGGCCATCGAACAGGGCTTTTACGCCGAAGAGGGCCTGACGGTCGAGATCAGCGAGGGCAACGGTTCGCTGGATGCGATCCCGAAGGTGGCGACGGGGGCGTTCCCGGTCGGGTTCACCGATGTCAGTTCGCTGATGAAGTTTCTGGACCAGAACCCCGATGCGCCGGTGACGGCGGTGATGATGATCTATGACAAGCCGCCCTTCGCCGTGGTCGGACGCAAATCGCTGGGGATCGAGGAACCGAAGGACCTTGAGGGCAAGGTGCTGGGCGCCCCGCCGCCCGATGGCGCCTGGGCGCAATTCCCGATCTTTGCCGCCGAACAGGGGCTGGACATGGACCAGATCACCATCGACCCGGTGGGTTTCCCCGTGCGCGAACCGATGCTGGCCGAGGGCAAGGTGGCGGCGGTCACGGGCTTTTCCTATACCTCGTCGCTGTCCACCGAACGGTTGGGCGTGCCTGCCGATGATCTGACCGTGCTGCTGATGGCCGATTACGGGGTCGAGCTTTACGGCAATGCGATCATCGTCAATACCGATTTCGCCGAGGCCAACCCCGAGGCCGTGACCGGCTTCATCCGCGCGACCGCAAGGGGCTGGAAAGAAGCCATCGCCGATCCCGAAGCCGCCATCGCCACGCTGGCCTCGCGCAACCCTGCCTCGGACAGCGCGCTGGAACAGCGCCGCCTGATGCTGTCGGTCGAGGGCAATGTGCTGACCGATTACGTCCGCGAACATGGCATGGGCAATATCGACCCCGAGCGTTTCGCCCGATCCATCGAGCAGACCAAGACCGTCTATGACTTCCAGTCCGAACCCGACGCCGCCCGCTTCTTCGACGCCTCTTATCTGCCCGATGACGGCAGCCTGATGATCGAGTGACAGGCAAGGCAGCGGGCGGACCCGGACGGATGCAGGATCTGATCGAAATCAAGGGCGTCAGCCACGCCTATCAAACGCGACAGGGGCCGTTGCCGGTGCTGGACGGGCTGGATATCTCGATCCCCAAGGGAGAGTTCTGCGCCGTCGTCGGCCCCTCGGGCTGCGGCAAATCCACCCTGACGCGGCTGATCTCGGGGCTGATGAAGCCCGCCAGCGGCGAGGTCTGGCTGGAGGGGCAGAAGGTGACCAGCCCGCGCAAGACCGTGGGCATGGCGTTCCAGAACCCGGTCCTGCTGGAATGGCGCACGATCATCGACAACGTGACCCTGCCGCTGGAAATCGTCGCGCCAAAGACGACCAGGGCGCAGGCGCACGACCGGGCCATGCATCTGCTGGACATGGTCGGGCTGAACGGATTCGAGAACAAGCGCCCGTCCGAGTTGTCGGGCGGGATGCGCCAGCGCGCCAGCCTGTGCCGCGCCATCGTCCACAAACCCAGCGTGCTGATCATGGACGAACCCTTCGGTGCGCTGGACAATTTCACCCGCGAGGATCTGTGGCAGACGATGCGCGACCTGCGCGCCGCCGAAAGTTTCACCTGCGTGCTGATCACCCACGACCTGCGCGAAAGCGTCTTTCTGGGCGATCAGGTGGTGGTGCTGTCGGGCCGCCCTGCCCACACGCAATTTGTGCTGAATGTCGATCTGCCCGCCGATCGCAGCATCGACATCCTCTATGAGCCGAAGGCGGTCGAGATGCTGCATGTGCTGCGCGATCAGATCCGTATCGCGCAGGGCCGCGACGGCGAGGTGCATTGATGGAAAGTTTTCAGAAGATCGCCGTTCCGCTGGCGGCCATCGCCGTCTTTCTGGCGCTGTGGGAGTTCGTCGTCTGGATCAATGGCTGGCCGACCTACAAGATGGCGGCGCCGTCCGATCTGCCCGCCGCCTTCTGGAAGTTCCGCACCATGTTCATCGACATGGGCTGGCAGACGCTGTGGCGCACGGTTCTGGGCCTTGGCCTTGCGGTGATCTTCGGCACCGCCCTTGGCATGGTCATGGGCTTTTCCCGCATCGCGCGCGAGGGGCTGTATCCGCTGCTGGTCGGCTTCAACGCCATCCCCAAGGCGACGCTGGTGCCGGTGATCGCGCTGATTTTCATTGGCCAGCACGACCTGAACACGGTGCTGATGGCCTTCATGATCTCGTTCTTTCCCATCGCCGTGTCGGTCGGCATCGGCCTGTCCACGCTGGAGCCCGAATATCGCGACATCCTTGCGGCGCTGGGGGCGTCAAAGCTGACCATCTTCCGCAAGATCGCCCTGCCCAAGACCCTGCCAGAATTTTTCGGCGCGCTGAAGGTTTCGGTCACCTTGGCCTTCATCGGCACCAATCTGGTCGAAATCGTCTCTCCGCATGGGCGCGGCCTTGGCGCGTTGTTCCTGTCGGGACAGATCAACAGCGACTATCCCCTGATGTTCGCGGTCCTGATCGCGCTCGCCTTTCTGGGGATCGTCCTCTACTACGCCGTGGTCGCGCTGGAGCGGATCTTTGCGGGCTGGGCCGAGCGCGCCCCGAATTGACCGACGCGCCGTCATGGCGGACCTGCGATCCGTGGCTGATCGTCGATCTGGGGCGGATGCGGCGGGTGCTGTCCTTCGCGCCGCACCGGCCGGGGCTGGTCGATGCCCGGCATCTGCTGTGGCGTCAGGTGCGTGATGCCGATCTGACGCCGGGGTTTGACGCCTGCGACTGGCTGGCGGCAGAACTTTCGCGGATCGGACATGCCGGTGACGTGGCGATGATGACCTCGCGCGACCTTGGCCATCTGCAACAGGCGCGGGTCGGCGCGGTCACCTGTCTGGCGACGGTCGGGCTGGGCAATGCCGAGCGGGTCGGCCATCACCGCGACACCCCGCGCAAGGGCTGGGGCACGATCAATCTTGCGTTGCTGATCGAGGACGGCCTGACCGACGCCGCCATGATCGAGGCCCTGACCATCGCCGCCGAGGCACGAACGGCGGCGATCCTCGATTGCGGGCTGCGGATCGGCAGCGGTTTTGCGACCGGAACCGGCACCGATTGCATCGCGCTGGCCTGCGATTCCGGCCCGAAAACCTTTGCCGGAAAGCATACCCGATTGGGGCGCGATCTGGGGCGCGCGACCTATGACGCGGTGCATCGGGGCGCACAGGCATGGATCGGGGTTCACGGCAACCGGCTGAATGATGCCTGATCCGTGCAGCCAATTGCGCGCAAACCCTTGCCATGATGCGACTTTGCATCACAGCCCGTCAGAATCACCAGAATTCCGACCAATTGTTCAAATTCAACACTTGCTTGGACATGCAGTGGCATACACGGATAAGTTACGGAAAAAAAACGATCTGCCTGCTTGATCCTTGACTTATGCCCAAGGAAAGGGCGACGATAGTCTTACCCATCTTGACGACAGGTACGAAGGAGGTCCCATGAATATCGACCTTTCGCGCCGCGGATTTCTGCGGCTTGCGGGGGCGGGGGCGGCGGCGACCACGCTTGGAGCCATGGGCTTCGGGCAGGCAGAGGCTCAGGTGGCTGCGCATGTGCGCAGCTTCAAACTGGCCACCACCACCGAAACCCGCAACATCTGCACTTACTGCTCGGTCGCCTGTGGGATCATCATGTATTCCAATGGCGATCTGAACGCCGGCGAGAAGGCAGAGTTGATCCACATCGAAGGCGATGCCGACCACCCGACCAACCGTGGCACGCTTTGCCCCAAGGGCTCTGCGCTGAAAAGCTATGTCAACGCGGAAACCCGGCTGACGCATCCGCGCTATCGCGCGCCGGGTTCGGACCGGTTCGAGGAAATCTCGTGGGATGAGGCGTTCGACAAGATCGCCCGCGCCATCAAGGACGACCGCGATGCCAACCTGATCGAGACGGATGACAAGGGCACGCCCGTCAACCGTCTGACCACGACCGGTTTTCTGGCCGCATCGGCCACCACCAATGAAACCGCATGGGCGACCTGGAAAGTGGTCCGCTCGCTCGGGATCGTAGGATTCGACAACCAGGCGCGCGTCTGACACGGCCCCACGGTGTCCAGTTTGGGCCCGACATTTGGCCGTGGAGCGATGACGAACTCCTGGACCGATATCAAGAATACCGACCTCGTTGTCATCATGGGCGGCAACGCTGCTGAAGCGCATCCCTGCGGCTTCAAATGGGTGACAGAGGCCAAGCACCATCGCGGTGCCAAACTGATCGTCGTGGACCCGCGCTTCAACCGCTCGGCTTCCGTGTCGGATTACTATGCCCCGATCCGCCCCGGTACGGACATCGCCTTCCTGATGGGGGTGATCCGCTGGTGCATCGAGAACGACAAGGTGCAGTGGGACTATGTCCGCAACTATACCAATGTCGGCTATCTGGTGCGTGCGGATTTCGGCTGGCAGGACGGCATGTTCACCGGCTATGACGAAGAAACCCGCAGCTATGACCAGACCAGTTGGGAATACGAGTTGGGCGATGACGGCTATGTCGTCAACGACGAGACCTTGCAGCATCCGCGCTGCGTCTGGCAGTTGCTCAAGGCGCATGTCGATGTCTATACGCCCGAATTCGTCGAGAATGTCTGCGGAACGCCGAAGGATCGTTTCCTGAAGATCTGCGAGATGATCGGCGAATGCTCGACGCCCACCAAGACCATGACCTCGATGTATGCGCTTGGCTGGACACAGCATTCCAAGGGGTCGCAGAACATCCGCGGCATGGCGATGTTGCAGCTGTTGCTGGGCAATATCGGCGTTCCGGGCGGCGGCATGAACGCACTGCGCGGGCATTCGAACATTCAGGGTCTGACCGATGTCGGCCTGATGTCGAACCTTGCGCCGGGCTATCTGGCCATGCCACGCGAGAACGAGGTCGATTTCGAGACCTATATGTCCACCCGTGGCAACCAGCCGCTGCGGCCCAACCAGATGAGCTACTGGCAGAACTATAACAAGTTCATGGTCAGTTTCCTCAAGACGCTGTGGGGCGATAATGCCACGGCCGAAAACGGCTGGGGCTATGACTGGCTGCCCAAGCTGGACATCGCGGAATATGACGGCCTGCGCATGTTCGACATGATGTCGAAGGGCGAGGTGAACGTCTATTTCTGTCAGGGTTTCAACCCGATCCTCGCCTTCCCCAACCGGGGCAAGCTGACCGAGGCCTTCTCGAAGCTGAAGCTGCTGGTGGTGATGGACCCGCTGGAGACCGAAACCGCGTCGTTCTGGGAAAATCACGGCATCCACAACGATGTGGATACCGCCTCGATCCAGACCGAGGTGCTGGAGCTGCCTACCACCTGCTTTGCCGAGGACGAAGGCGCCACGGTGAACTCGGGCCGGTGGCTGCAATGGCACTGGGCGGGGGTGACACCTCCGGGCAGCGCCAAGACCGATATCGCCATCATGGCGAATATCTATCAGCGCGTGCGCAAGCTTTATGAGGAAGAGGGCGGCAAGGCACCCGAGCAGGTTCTGAACCTGGACTGGAGCTATGAGGACCCGCTGCATCCCAGCCCGGCAGAACTGGCGATGGAGCTGAACGGGCGGGCGCTGGTCGATGTCTTCGACCCCGAGGAACCCGGCAAGAAGATCCTCGAAGCCGGCCAGCAATTGTCTGGCTTCGGCGAGATGCGCGACGATGGCACCACCACCGGCGCCTGCTGGATCTATACCGGTTGCTGGACCAAGGATGGCAACATGATGGCGCGTCGCGACAACAGCGACCCGTCGGGCATGGGCACCTATCTGAACTGGTCCTTCTCTTGGCCCGCGAACCGCCGCGTGCTGTATAACCGGGCCTCTTGCGATATCGACGGCAAGCCCTGGGATCCCAGCCGGACGCTGATCGAATGGGATGGCGAACGCTGGGTCGGCAACGACGTGCCCGACATCGCCGTCACCGCCAATCCACGCGAGGTCGGGCCGTTCATCATGAACCCCGAGGGCACCAGCCGGTTCTTCTCGCGGCGTCTCATGCGGGACGGGCCTTTCCCGACCCATATGGAGCCGTTTGAAAGCCCGGTGGCCAATCCGCTTAACCCCGGCATGCGCGGCAACCCCGTTGCCCGGATGTTCGAAGGTGACGTGGCGCAGCTGGGCACCAGTGACGAATTCCCCTTCGTCGCGACGTCCTATCGCCTGACCGAGCATTTCCACTATTGGACCAAGCACAACGTCACCAATGCGGTGACGCAGCCCGAGTTCTTCGTGGAAATCAGCGAGGAACTGGCCGCCGAACGGGGCATCCGCAAGGGTGGCCGGGTGCGCGTCTGGTCCAAGCGCGGTCAGATCTGGGCCAAGGCGGTCGTCACCCGGCGGATCCGTCCGCTGGCCTGTGACGGCAAGCAGGTCCATGTCGTGGGGATACCGATCCACTGGGGCTTCAAGGGCGCCGCGCGCAAGGGCTTCGGCCCGAATACGCTGGGGCCGTTCGTGGGTGATGCCAATATCAACACCCCCGAATTCAAGGCCTTCCTTGTGAATATCGAACCCGCAGAGGAGCCGGTGGCATGACCAACACAGCCGACTTCCCCACCACCGCCGTCGCGAACCCTCCGGTTCAGCCGATGGAGGCCAATTTCGGGGCGCGCGATGTCATGCGCGTCTCGGCCACAACCACCCAACCCACGCCGGATCGCGAGTTGACCAAGCTGGCCAAACTGATCGATGTGTCCAAATGCATCGGCTGCAAGGCCTGCCAGACCGCTTGTGTCGAGTGGAACGACACCCATCCCGCGATCGAGGAGAATGTCGGGGTCTATGACAACCCGCATGATCTGACGCCCGAGATGTACACGCTGATGCGGTTCACCGAATATGAAAACCCGGTGACCAACGATCTGGAATGGCTGATCCGCAAGGACGGCTGCATGCATTGCGAGGATCCGGGCTGCCTGAAGGCCTGCCCGGCCCCCGGCGCGATCGTGCAGTACACCAACGGCATCGTCGATTTCATCTCGGACAACTGCATCGGCTGTGGCTATTGCGTGAAGGGCTGCCCCTTCGACATCCCGCGCATCTCGAAGACCGCGCATGTGTCGAAGAAATGCACGCTCTGCTCGGACCGCGTCGCCGTGGGTCAGGGGCCGGCCTGCGCCAAGGCCTGTCCCACGCAGGCCATCGTCTTCGGCACCAAGGAGGACATGATCACCCATGCCGAAGGCCGCATCGCCGATCTGAAATCGCGCGGCTATGACAATGCCGGGCTTTACGATCCCGAAGGCGTCGGCGGCACGCATGTGATGTATGTGCTGCACCATGCCGACCAGCCCTCGCTTTATGCCGGATTGCCGGATGATCCGCGGATATCTCCGCTGGTCGAAGGCTGGAAGGGCCCGGCCAAGACTGTCGGTCTGGCAGCGGCCGGTCTGGCGGCGGCGGGCGCGGTGCTGCATGGCCTGTTGGCACGCGCCAACGAGGTCAGTGCCGAAGAAGAGCATGAGGCCGAGGAACTGGTCGAAGCGTCCGACCACGATGACGAGAGGGGGGCGTGATGGCTGTCAAACGTGTCTATTCCGCCCCCGGCGACAGGATCGAGGCCAAACACCCGGTGCTGGTGAACCGCTATCGCGGCTTTACCCGCGCCAATCACTGGCTGACGGCGATCTGCATGATCCTGTTGCTGATCTCGGGCTTTGCCTTCTTTCACCCGTCGCTTTACTGGATGACGGGGCTGTTCGGCGGCGGGCAGAACGCCCGCTGGATGCACCCGATCATCGGTCTGGTGCTGGTCGTCAGCTTCATCGGCCTGTTCATCCAGATGTGGCGGCTGAACCTGCCCGCCCGCGAGGATGTGGAATGGAGCCGCAAGATCGGCGATGTCATTCAGGCGCGCGAGGAAAACCTGCCCGAGCTTGGCAAATACAATGCCGGTCAGAAAATGGTGTTCTGGGGCATGACCTTCCTGATCCTGACCATGATCCTCAGCGGGATCGTGATTTGGGAACAATATATCTATCTGTGGGAAGGTTACGCGCCCTTCTTCGCCTCGATTCCGGTGCGCCGGGTGGCGGTGGTGATCCATGCGATGGCGGCGGTGGGGTCGATCCTGATCTTCATCATCCACGTCTATGCGGCGATCTGGACCCGTGGCACCATCCGCGCCATGACCCGTGGCACGGTGACCGGCGGCTGGGCCTTCCGTCACCACCGCAAATGGCTGCGTGAACTGGCTGGACGCGGGACCGACCGGCCGTCAGAATAGGCGTGACCACACTGACAACAGACGGCCGGACCCTTCGCCCCCGCGTCGGGTCCGGTCTGCATTGAATGAACCGGCCTGCCCACGCCGATGAGGATTGAATGACCGATAATCTGCAACCCGACCCCTCGATGATCGGCGGTGTCCCGCAGGCGCCGCTGGCCTTTCTGCCCGACCCGGTCAAGCTGTTCCAGACCCGCGCCAAGCGCTTTGCCTTTCTGGCCGAAACCAGCGAACTGGCGCCCTACCTGCGCTTTCTGGCCGATATGTCGCGGCTTCAGGCGCGTCTGGCGGTGACGCTGCCGCCGGTTGCCCCGTTGCCCGACGCACGCCGCGATCAGGCCCGCGCCGCCAATATGCCGCCGATCGACCGCCGGGCGATGCTGCACGACGCGGCCCTTGCCGATACGCTGGCCGCGCTGACCGAGGCCGCGCTGGAGCTGGAGATGCCCGACGAGGCGCGGCTGGCCCTGAACGCGGTGCGCGCCGCCGATGACGCCGACCGGCAATGGCTGCTGGAAAACATCCTGTCCGACACCATCCCCGAAGACAGCCCCGCGCCGCATCTGTTCGTGGCCTGCGCGGTGCAGGTGCATATGGCCCGGCTGGCCGCGACGCTGGATGCCGAGCGGCTGGTGCCGGTGGGGGTGGGCACCTGTCCGACCTGCGGCGGACGGCCCGTCACCTCGTCCGTCATGGGCGCGCAGGGGATCGAGAATATCCGCTATGCCACCTGCGCCTGCTGCAATACGCAGTGGAACGAGGTGCGGGTGAAATGCCTGTGCTGCGGCTCGACCAGGGGCATGACCTATCGTTCGGCTGAAACCACCGACGCGACCGTCAAGGCCGAGGTCTGCAAGGAATGCAAGTCCTGGGTCAAGATCTTCTATCAGGTTCGCAATGCCAGTCTGGAACCCGTGGCCGATGATGTCGGCAGTCTGGGGCTGGACATTCTGATGAAAGAGACCGAATTCAGAAAGGGTGGCTTCAACCCGTTTCTCGCAGGTTATTGATGGATGGTTTTCGCGCGCTTCCCTCGGTCGATCAGTTTCTGCTGACGGATGCCGGGCAGGCATTGACCGCGCAGCATGGCCGCACCGCCACGCTGCTGGCGCTGCGGGCCCGGCTGGACGCCGCGCGGGCCGAGATCGCCGCCGGGGCGGATGGCGCGGATGTCGCCGCCGGGATCGCGGCGGCGGTGGCGGCGGATCTGGACGCCGCCAGCCGCTCCGGGCTGCGGCCGGTGCTGAACCTGACGGGCACGGTGCTGCATACCAATCTGGGCCGCGCGATTCTGGCCGAACAGGCGATCCGCGCCGCCAGCACTGCCATGGCCCATCCGCTGGCGCTGGAATTCGATCTGGATGGCGGCGCGCGCGGCCAGCGCGACGACCATCTGCGCGGGTTGCTGTGCGAGTTGACCGGGGCCGAGGACGCCACCATCGTCAACAACAACGCCGCCGCCGTGCTGATCGCGCTGAATACGCTGGGTCAGGACCGCGAGGCCATCGTGTCGCGCGGCGAGCTGATCGAGATCGGCGGCGCCTTCCGCATGCCCGACATCATGTCCCGCGCCGGAACAAAACTGGTCGAGGTCGGCACCACCAACCGCACCCATCCGCGCGACTACGAGGCCGCGATCACGCCCGAAACAGGGGTGATCCTCAAGGTCCATACCTCGAATTACCGCATCGAGGGCTTCACCGCCGAGGTCCCTGCCCCGCGCCTGTCCGAAATCGCCCGCAAGGCCGGGGTGCCGCTGCTGAACGATCTGGGCGCGGGATCTCTGCTGGACCTGTCGCGCATCGGGCTGCGGCGCGAACCGACCGTGGCCGAGGCGGTGGCCGAGGGCGCCGATCTGGTCACGTTTTCGGGCGACAAGCTGCTGGGCGGCCCTCAGGCGGGTTTCGTCGTCGGCCGCAAGGACCTGATCGCGCGGATCAACAAGAACCCGCTGAAACGCGCCATCCGGCTGGACAAGATCCGCATCGCGGCATTGGAGGCCACGCTGCGCCTCTATCGCGATCCCGACACGCTGCTGGAACGGCTGCCGACCTTGCGCATGCTGTCGCGCCCGCAAGCCGATATCGTCGCGCAGGCAGCGCGGTTGCAGCCGCAGGTGGCGCGGATCGTCGCGGAATGGGGCTTTGACGCCGCCATCTGCGATTGCGCCAGCCAGATCGGCTCGGGCGCGTTGCCGGTCGATACCATTCCCAGCGCCGGGCTGCGGCTGACCGGCACCGGCGGCGATGCGCCCGACCGGTTGTCTGCCCGGCTGCGCGCCGCGCCGGTTCCCGTCATCGGCCATATCCGTGACGGGGCGCTGATCCTCGATCTGCGCTGTCTGACCAGCGATCAGGCGCTGCTGGAGGCGCTGTCCGCCGCGTGATGCGCCGCCATCGCCGCTTCTCGCATCTGGGTGAGGGTCTGGCGCGGCGTCAGCGCCTCGGCCGAGATATTCAGGTCCAGCACCGCGCCGGTGGGTGAGGCCAGCGCGCGGGCGAAGGCGGCGGCAAAATCGCCGGTCTGCCCGACCCGTTCGGCGTAAAAGCCATAGGCGCGGGCCAGCATGGTGAAATCGGGGTTCTGCATCGTCGTGCCCGAGACGCGACCGGGATAATTGCGTTCCTGATGGGCGCGGATCGTGCCATAGATGCCGTTGTTCAGGACCAGCACGATGGGCTGCGCGCCCGCCTGCATGGCGGTGCCAAGTTCCTGACAGGTCATCTGGAAATCACCATCCCCGGCAAAGCAGACCACGACGCGATCCGGCGACTCCAGCCGGGCGGCGATGGCCGCGGGCAGGCCATAGCCCATCGCGCCCGATTGCGGCGCCAGCAGCCGCGCATTGCGCCCGAAGGCAAAGAACTTGTTAGGCCAGATCGCGAAATTCCCGGCACCATTGGTGATGATCGCATCCCCGGGCAGGGTGTCGCGCAGATGGGCCATGACCGCCGCCATATCGACGGGCGAGGGCTGGGCGGGGGCGGTCAGGCTGTCCTGAAAATCACGACGAGCCTTCGCGCGCCAGGCGCCCCAATCGCCGCTGACGGGGGTCAATGCGGCGGCAAAGGCGTTCGGCCCGGCATGTATCCCCAGCGCGGGGCGATAGATCTTGCCGATCTCGCGGTCCGAGCCGTGGACATGGATCAGCGCCGAAGCCGGGACCGGCACATCCAGCAGGCCATAACCATCCGTCGTCATCTCTCCGAAACGGACATTGACGGCAAGGATCACGTCCGCATCCCGGATCAGCGCCTTGACATGCGGCGGCATGCCCACCCCGGCCTCGCCCGCATAGACGGACGAGTGATTGTCGAACCGGTCCTGATACCGGAAGGCGACGATGGCCGGAATATCGCTGGCCTCGGCAAAGGATTGCAGGGCCGCGCGGCCCTCATCGCTCCAGTTGCAGCCGCCCAGCAGGATCAGCGGACGCGCCGCGCCGGCCAGCATCTCGCGCGCCTGCGCCAGTGTTGCAGCATCCGGGGCCGGTTCCGCGATAAGGGCGGGACCGGGCAGCGGCGACCGGTCGGTCCGGCTGGTCAGCATATCCTCGGGCAGCGCGACCACGACCGGACCGGGGCGGCCCGTTGTCGCGGTGATCCATGCGCGGGACAGGATTTCGGGGATGCGATCAACATCGTCGATCTCAACCGCCCATTTTGCCATGCTGCCGAAAACGGCGCGATAGTCGATTTCCTGAAACGCTTCGCGCCCCTTCATATCCGTGCCGACCTGCCCCACGAACAGGATCATCGGCGCGGAATCCTGCATGGCGGTATGCACCCCGATCGAGGCATTGGTGACCCCCGGCCCCCGCGTCACGAAGCACAGCCCCGGCTGACCGGTCAGCTTGCCATGCGCCGCCGCCATGAATGCCGCGCCGCCCTCGTTCCGGCACAGCACGAAATCCAGCCGGTCCTGCACATCGTAAAGCGCATCCAGCACCGCCAGATAGCTTTCGCCCGGCACTCCGAACCCACGCCGCGCCCCCAGCGCCACAAGGCTGTCCACCAGCAGCTGTCCGCCGTTTCGCATCGCCTGATCCTCCTGTCCGGCTTTTTCCAAGGCGTGACACGCAAATGATGTGCCTTCAACCCCGCCGTCGCGACGCGGTTGACCCATTTCGCCCCGCACCGCATAACCCCCTTGATCGCAACAAGGAAACCGCCGTGCTCAGCGTCATCATTCCCGCCCATAACGAGGAGGGCTGGATCGGCCCCTGCCTTGATCACCTGCTGCAAGAGCCTGCCCCCGACGCAGGGGCCGAGGTGGTCGTGGTTGCCAATGGCTGCACCGATCGGACGGTGGAACTGACGCAGACGCGGGCCGGGCAGGCAGAGGCGCAGGGCTGGGGATTTCAGGTGCTGGACCTGCCCGGGCTGGGCAAACCCGGCGCTCTGAATGCCGGGGACCGGGCAGCTTCGGGCGATATGCGACTGTATCTGGACGCGGATGTCCGCATCGGCCCCGGCGTCATCGCCGGGCTGGTGCGGGCGTTGTCCGGGTCGCAGCCGCGCTATGCCAGCGCCCGGCCACGCATCGCCGCGGCACGATCGGGCCTGACCCGGCATTATGCGCGGTTCTGGCAGCAGTTGCCTTTCGCGCAAAGCCCGGCGCCGGGTTTCGGTCTGTTCGCGGTCAACGCAACGGGGCGGGCACGCTGGGACGAGTTTCCGCGGCTGATCTCGGACGATACCTTCGTGCGGCTGCTGTTTCGTCCCGGGGAACGGATCGAGGTTAAGGGCAGTTATGAATGGCCGATGGTCGAGGGGTTCTCCGCATTGGTCCGGGTGCGGCGCAGGCAGGATGCCGGTGTGGCCGAGATCAATCGGCTGCATCCCGACCTGATCGCGAATGAGGCCAAGCCCCGGTTGACCAAAGGCGCCCTGATCGGGATGGCGCTGCGCGATCCCGTGGGCTTTGCGACCTATGTGGCGGTGTCGCTGGCGGTTCGTGCAAAACCGGCGGACGGGCAATGGACGCGGGGCCGCTAGGCCGCGTTCCGCCGTGCCACCTGCTGAGAACGCACCATTTTCTGAGAGATCGCCGAACACAGCAGCAATTGCGTCATGTGATAGATCATGATCGGCAAGATGATCGCGCTGACCTGGGCTGCGGGAAACAGCGCCATCGCGATGGGCAACCCGCTGGCAAGGCTTTTGGTCGCACCGCAGAACAACAGCGCCGAGCGGTCCGCCTCGGACAGCCCGGCCAGACGTCCCGACAGCCGCATGATCGCCACGACCATCAGCAGGAACAGCAGCACGATGGCAAAGGTAATCGCCAGACTGGTCGCGGGAATCGTTGACCAGACGCCCGCCATGGTGCCCGCACTGAAGGCCGCAAAGACGATCAGCAGGATCGAGCCGCGATCCACCACCATGCTGATCATCCGGTGACGGTTGATCGGCCCCGCGATCCAGCGCCGCATCAACTGGCCCAGAATGAAGGGCAGCAGGATCTGCACGCCAATCTTCTCGATGGCCTCCAGCGTGACCCCTGCCCCCTCGATCTGGATCAGCCGGGTGACCAGCAGCGGCGTCAGCACCACCCCCAGAATATTCGACAGCGAAGCCGCGCAGATCGCCCCCGCGACATTGCCCCCGGCGATCGAGGTGAAGGCGATCGAGCTTTGCACCGTCGAGGGCAGCACCGCCAGAAACATCAGCCCCATGGACATTTCCGGCCCCAGCACCCGACCGAACACCGCAATCAGTGCCAACCCCAGCAACGGAAACAGCAGATAGGTCGCGCCAAAGGTCATCCCCTGCAGGCGCCAGTTCAGCAGCCCCGCCCTGACGGCCAGCGGATCCAGCTTGCCACCATAGAGGAAAAACAGCAGCGCCACCGCCCCATAGGTGACATGGCCCAGAATCTCGGCCCCGATACCGCGCGCGGGCAACAGCACACCCAAAACCGCCGTCACTAGCAGCAGGATCATATAGCCGTCGATCCCCAATCGTCTGAATGCGTTCATCGGTTCGTCCGCCTGTGCCCGGCGTGTCCCTGCCGTAACTCCGCCCGCAACGCAAGTGCAGGAAACAGTCAACCACAAGGGTTCCGGTTCGAAATCCATTGATCGCCAAAGCCGGAAGCTGACGGCTGCGGCGAGAACGATGGCCGAGGCGCTACGATCTTTCTTCGTAAACCGAGGGGCATGCTATCGCAAAGATGCCGTGCCCGCCGATATCGATAGGCGAATTTCGCGGCGGCGCGGGTTTCGGGCCATACCCTGATCCGGCAGACGCGTTTCATCCGCTGTGACCGCAGCCAGTGGGACCGCCAGATCGTCGATAAATACCTGCGCGACAACGGGCTGCGGGTTCAGAAATGGCTGGATCCGGACGGGCTGAAACTGCGCAAGACGCTGCTGGAAAAGGGGTGACACGGGGTCTGCGAACATCCGGGCATGGGAAGTTTCTTGAACCTGACGCGACTGTATGGTTCAGGGGCTATCGACGCGACCCCATTTCGAGCAGGAGCTTACATGACGATCATCGCGGTTGCAGGGCTTGGCTATGTCGGGCTGTCGAATGCGGTCTTGCTGGCGCAGTCGCACGAGGTGCGGGCGCTGGACATCGATGCGCACAGGGCGACGCAGGTCAATGCCCGGACATCGCCCATCGAGGATACCGAGATCTCGGAGTTTCTGGCGGGGAAGGATCTGATCCTGACGGCCACGACCGACCCCGCGACGGCTTTGGCCGGGGCGGAATTCGTCGTTATCGCCACGCCCACGAATTATAATCCCAGCAGCAACCGTTTCGACACCTCGACGGTCGAGGCAGTGATCGGCGATGCCCGCCGCCTTGCCCCCGAAGCCACCATCGTTGTCAAATCCACCGTGCCGGTCGGCTTTGTGACCCGGATGCGGGCCGAGACGGGGTATGACGGCATCATCTTCTCGCCCGAGTTCCTGCGCGAGGGGCGCGCACTTCATGACAACCTCTATCCCTCGCGGATCGTGGTCGGCGATCACAGCCCCGCTGCGCGGAGATTTGCCGATCTGATGGTCGAGGGGGCGATCCGCAAGGACATGCCCGTGCTGCTGACCGGCCCGGTCGAGGCCGAGGCGATCAAGCTGTTTTCCAACACCTATCTGGCGCTGCGGGTGGCCTATTTCAACGAACTGGACACCTATGCCCTGCGCAATGATCTGAACACCCGCGAGATCATCGACGGCGTCGGCCTGGACCCGCGGATCGGGGATCACTACAACAATCCCAGTTTCGGCTATGGCGGCTATTGCCTGCCCAAGGACACCAGGCAATTGCTGGCCAATTACGAGGATGTGCCGCAAAACCTGATCTCGGCCATCGTGCAGTCGAACACCACCCGCAAGGACTTCATCGCCGAGCAGATCCTGTCGCGAAAGCCCTCGGTGGTGGGCGTGTACCGACTGGTGATGAAGGCCGGGTCGGACAATTTCCGGGACAGTTCCATTCAGGGGATCATGAAGCGGATCAAGGCCAAGGGCATCGAGGTGATCGTCTATGAGCCGATGTTGCAGGAGGACCTGTTTTTCAACAGCCGGGTGCTGCGCGATCTGGACGCCTTCAAGGTCGAGGCCGACCTGATCATTGCCAACCGCCGCGCCGACGCACTGGTTGACGTCGCCGACAAAGTCTATACTCGCGACCTGTTTGGTGTCGATTGAGACCATAAGCGAAGCCCGATGCCCATAGAGGAGCTCTGTATGAACGCGGCTGCTGCCCGGAAGGATGGCCCTGATCTCAGCGTGATCGTGCCCGTCCATAACGCCGAAGATCACTTGCCAGAACTGGTCGGGCAGGTTTTCGCGCTGGAAGATTCCGGGCTGCGTTGTCAGATGATCTGCCTTGACGACGCATCGTCGGATGACAGCGTCGCAGTCCTGCGCGATCTGGCACAGCGCCATCCCGGCCTCGAAATCATCGAGCGGACGGAGAACCGCGGGGCGGGTCACGCCCGCAACGACGCCTGGCCGCATGCCTCGGGGCGCTATACGATCTTTTTCGACGCCGACGACACGCTGCATGGCGAGGTGCTGGCCGAGGCGATCAGTGACATGGATGCCGATCCCGAGGTCGATGTGGCGGTCTTCGCCTACCGCTATGAGCGCGAAGAGACGGCAAGTTTCACCGACATGGGCTATGAGGATCAGAAGATCCTTGAACAGTTGTTGCAGGGCGGGCGGATGACGATCGGCTCGGTCGAGAACATGGCCCGGCTGCTGGGCTTCACCAACTATCCCTGGAACAAGCTGCTGCGCACCGGTCACTACAAGCGCGCGGGGATGCGGTTCGGCAGCACCAAGGTGAACAACGACATCCTTGGCCATTGGCACAGCCTGCTTCTGGCCCGGTCCATCATGGTTTGCCGGGCGGTCAACTGCACCCATATCGTGCATCCGCAGGGCAACAACCTGACCAACGCGTTTGGCGCCGAGCGCCTGACGATGTTCGATGCGCTGGAGGAAACCTACGATTTTCTGGAAGGCCGTCCCGATCTGCGCCGCCGGTACGCGCATCATTTCTGGGCGCTGGCCAATCGTCTGGTGCGTTGGGCGCGCCCGCGACTTGATCCTGCATTGCACCTGCAATTCGAGGCACGCTATGCGGATCTTCTGGGACGGCTTGATCTTGGTGATCTGACGCGGATGCGGACCAAGCATGCGGCGGACCTTGCCGATTCGCTTGTCAATCATCTGACCCGCTGAGAAAGATTC
This sequence comes from Paracoccus alcaliphilus, assembly GCF_028553725.1. Classification (NCBI taxonomy): domain Bacteria; kingdom Pseudomonadati; phylum Pseudomonadota; class Alphaproteobacteria; order Rhodobacterales; family Paracoccaceae; genus Paracoccus; species Paracoccus alcaliphilus. The sequence goes on along the minus strand of NZ_CP067126.1, from coordinate 154,242 downwards.
CCGTCATGCCCAAGATGTCGATCATCGTCACCGCCTATAATATCGACGCCTATATCCGGCAAAGTCTGGACTGTGTTCTTGCCCAGACCTTGCAGGATATCGAGATCATCGTCGTCGATGATGGCTCGACCGATGGCACAGCGGATATCATCCGCGAATATGCGCAAAAGGACGCGCGCATCAAACCGATCCTGTTCGAGACAAACACCATCGGCGGCGTGGCAACGGCGGCGAATGCCGGGATGGATGCCGCGACCGGCGATTTCATCGGCTTTGCGGATGGCGACGACATCTATGATCCGCAGATGTTCGGACGGCTTTACGATGCCGCGGTGGCACATTCCGCCGACCTGGCCATGTGCGGATATCAGTTGTTGGACGTCTCGACCGGACAACTGTCGGATCCGGCCGATATCGACCGCTGGCGCGCCTATCCGCAGGAAACCGCGCTTGAACTTGACGACACGACGCGGCGGGCGATGTTGCGCTTCGTCTCGGTTCCGTGGCGCAAGATCTATCGCCGCGATCTGGTCGAGCGGATCAATCTGCGCTTTCCGGTCGGCGATTACTTTTTCGAGGACAATCCCTTCCACTGGGCCTCGATCCTTGGCGGGCAGCGCATCGTCCTGATCCCTGAAAAGCTGTGTCAGCACCGCGTGGCGCGGGTGGGACAGACCATGGCAACCGTGGACAGCAAGTTGTTGAAGATATTCAAACATCACGACAACATCCGCGATTGGCTGCGCCATAACGACCAAGAGGATAACTATGGCAAGGACCTTCTGGCCTGGACGGCGAACCAGCTGTCATGGGTCAGCCAGCGCGCCGAAGGACCGCTGATCCGAGAGCTTTATGACGCGCTGCGCCCGGTGATCGACCAGTATGATCAGGACGCCATCGAGGATTTCGGCGGCAGAAATGGCCGGGGCCGCACCTTCCTGATGCTCAAGGCGCTGAGGGCAAATGATTTCGCGGATTTCACCCGGATCGTGAACGCGCAATCGCAGCGTGGTGGCCAAAATGCAGGACCGCACCGCCCCGGCACACTTGTTTCGCGTGGCCTCTATCACCTTAAATATTCCGGCGTCCGCGAGACGATGCGCATGGTCGGGCGCTATCTTTCTGCCAGAACCGGTATCGGTCCGATCCGCGTCGGCCGCCGGGAGGTTCAGGATAAGCATCGCGTGACGAATGAGGATCTGATCGCCGCCCTGTCCATCCTGCAACGCGATATTCGCAATCTGCGGGCAGAGGTACGGGCCGCGCGTCAGGATTCGCCGCGTCGAGAAGGTGACCAATGAGCCAGCCACAAGCGCGCAAGCCGATCCTGTGGCTGGGTGCCCACAAGACCGGAACGACATTCCTGCAAAAGGCGCTGATGCTGTCGCAAGAGGCGCTGGTTCGTCATGGGCTGCGGTACATGGATCTGGACGAATTCCGGGCCAAATACACGCGCCCATTGCTCTATGGGCGTGGTTTTGGTCGGGCCCCGGAGCCCGATGACGATCTGAATCTGATCTTTGACGAAAATATCCCCGGCCTTGTTCAACACGCGCTGAGTGCGAAGGGATTGTATCCCGATATTGCCGCGCGAAGCCGCAAGGTCTGCGCCCATTTCGGATTGCATGATCCCGATATCTATTTCGGGGTGCGGAATTATGTGGGATTCCTGCCGTCGCTTTATTGCGAGGCGCTGAAATCCACGCCCTATCGACCGTTCGATCAGTTCTATCGGGCAGGGCGGCATCGTATTGACTGGAACGATGTGCTCGACCAGTTGCGCCAGGCATTCCCCAATTCCCGGATATATGTTTATTTCTATGAGGATCTGCGCGGCAACGAAGCCCGGCTTCTGTCGCAGATAACCGGCGTGGCTGAATCGTCGTTCGTTATTCCCGAGAAGATTTCAAGGCCGGGATTTTCGCATGCCGCCGTTGAATCCCTCTTTGAGTTGAGCAAATCCGGACCGGTGACGAGAAAGGATGTATTTTCGGCCATATCTCGTTATCGGAAGGGAAAAAAATTCCCATCATATCAGCCATTTGATCAGGATGAGATTGATGATCTGGGCGCCCGATATCAAGACCATGTGGCGCGGCTGCGGCTGCGTGATGATATCGCTCGCATGGAACTGTCGCGATATTGACCGGGGAACGCCGCAACGATACCGCAGACGCAAGGCAAAAGAGTTGCGCGAATCGTGAGAAAGATCATCATTCATATCGGTCAACCCAAGACCGGCACGACGGCCCTGCAAAGGGCGCTGATACGCAACCGCAGGCCTCTGCTTCGACAGGGCTTTCTTTATCCCAAGCCAAAATTCGGCAACAATCACGGGGTGCTGACCGTTCCATTCGCGCGCGGTGTTCAGCGATCGATGGTCGGGCATCTTGGGAAGGACTATCAGCAGGCACGCCAGGTCGGGATGGATCATTGGCGCGCCGTCGCCGCCGAAGCGGCCCGGAACCCCGATACGACACTTGTTCTGTCCAGCGAGTTCTTCTTTGCCGCACCCGATCTTGGCCAATTGCCGGGCCTGATCGGCGAGTTGTTCGGCACCGAGGCACAAATCGAATTCGTCGCCTATCTGCGCACCCCTTCGGAACATTTCATCTCGCTGGTCCAGCAAAAGCTGAAGGCCAGCCACAAGCTGCCTCCACCCGGTCATGGCCGCCTGAAACGTCTGAAGGATCTGGCGCTGATTGCGCCGGTCCATGCCCGCAAATTCGCACGCGACACGCTGACGGACGGCGATATCGTCGCGGATTTCTGCGCATATTGCGGTATCGACAGAACCCGGTTCCGCCGCGCCGCCGGTGAGGCCAATATCAGTATCTGCGCCGAGGGCATGGTGCTGATCCAGGACTATCGCCGCCGCCATCATGCAGATGCGTCCAATGTATTTACCAAGGACACCAATCGCCTGCTCCGCGCCATTGCAGCCGAAGAGGCCGCCCATCCCGGCTGCTATACACGACCCAGACTGCGGCCTGAATTTGCCCAGTGGATGGATCAGGACACGCCCATCCTGACATGGCTGAACCGAAAATACGGTGTCGATCTGCGCAAGGATCACGGCGTGCCTGCCGATCTGATGCGCGATGTTGCCGGGGTGGAGGATGTGACCGATCTGGTCGCCTTCGATCCCGACGCGCTGGCGCGGCTTCGCAGCGCCGTCAGTCTTTGACCATCACAGGGACCGTCGCGCGAATAGGCGACGGCCGGATATGTGCCGGGGTCGAAGAAACCTATCGTGCCGACAACAGGTACTTGTCCTTGATCGTCGTCAGCAGCGGCAGAAAATGCGTCAACCATACCCTGCCATATTCCTTGTTCATATGCAGGCGTTCGCCACTGTCATGCGCGGCCAGACCCTCTCCGGGTACGCGCAGCCTTACAGATCCCTCGCCATATTCCGGGCGGGTCGCCGAGCCATCAAGGATCGTCTCTGCCGGTTGTGGCACCAGCGTTGCGGACAGCGGCGAAAAGACAACCCGCTGAAGCAGGTCCATTTCGTCATGGTAATCCTTCAGTCGCGGCGCGGACTTGCCATCCTGCTGCGTCGGCAAGGGGCAAGGACAAATAAAAACCGGCTTGTCGGTGATTTTCCGCAGCCGGATCAGAAGACGCTCCGACAATAGGCGTTTGCGCGCGCGCTCAATCGTGACCCGATCTGCGAAGGCCGAACTGAACCGCGCCGCACCACCGCCCTTCAACTGTGCCTTGCCATAGCCGTAAACCAGGAAGGCATCGTAATCATTCGGGCGGACGGACCGTTTCCCGCCGGACGTCAGGGCAATCTGATCCGCCAGGATGTCGTCCAGAGGAACAAGCTCGTCACCACGGACCTGCAACTTGCCGATCCGCCCGCCGCGTGCTGCGAAAAACGTCAGGGCGATATCGGGGTGATCTGCGGACATCTCGTCCCAGGCAAGTTTCAAGGCGGCGGAATGGCTGTTCGAAAGCACACACAAGCGTATCATTTCCGGTCTCCGAATGCGGCCAGAAGTTGCTCTTCGCAGACCAGATCGTCGGCACTATCCGCCAAGGGCTGCCGCTTAGGCCGGGACTGCCGCCTCGGGGCAGCTTCTGCTTCGCCCGTTCCGAACTTTGTGGCCATGTCCCGGAAAAAGCTGTTCATGACGAAATCGACGCCCTTTGGCTTTACGCTGCGCAGGTTGGGCTCGAAGAAGGCTCCGCGGAAGACCGGGCTGGTGATGATTTCATAGGACGGAAAGTAATCCACATCATCGCAGCGATCCGCGAAATGTCCTGCAACGGCACGCAGCACGGATTTTGACTGCGTCGTCGCCGTCAGGACATGCTGCCCCGAGGCCGTGGCGGTCAGCGGAACCGGAGAGACGGTCAGGATGAACCGCAAGCCCGGATTGGCAGCGCGAAAGATGTCAAACGCCTCTTCAAGCGCCGTGACGATCCTGTTGTAGTCAAGATTCTCGAACTGGTGCTTTTCCGGGTCGAAACGTCCGCCAGCCGTGCCCGGGCACATGGGATATTCATAACCGCCCTGTCCATTGATCCACCTTTCGGTCAGGCCAAGCGTAAACACGAAATACCGCGCCTCCAGAACGCTTTTGCGGAACGCGCGCAGGGTCACGCCGCGCATCCTGCGCATCTCGTCGGCCGAGGCAAAGCCGTCGGGTTCGATCCGGGGGCGGAACGGATCGACGGCGCGGCCCGCATCCAGCCACACCTCGTCAGGGGCTTCGGCCTTGCCAAACGACCAGCGCGCCCATTGCAGCAACAGCGTCGCGGTATAGATATTCGCCGTCCGGCTGGAAAAGACCCGATAGTTGTATTCGCTTGCCGTCTCGTCGGACACATCCTCGGGCGGGTTTTCGGTGCTGAGCCAGCGGTATTTCCGCGCCTTCAACGCGCGCCCGATATGCTGCGCGAAGCAGGAACCATAGGTCACGACGTTGTCGGTCCGCTCGATCAGGAATTTGGGCTGCCACAACCCCGCGATGTCATGCCGAGCCGGCTCGGCGACAGCACTTCGCCAGAACGCGGATGCAGGAAGGGCCGAATAGGGGTTCATCTCTCGCTCCTTGACAATCGTGGCGCGGGAAACATGACCTGCCCCCTCGCAGGCCGACATATCCCAGGTGATTTGGCATTTGCCGGTAAGGTCGCGTAAATTTATGGATGAAACAAGCGCTTTGGCGCATTGCTGTCTCTGTCCTCGCGCCGGACGGGTCTGAGAGCGCGCAACCGTTTCGCCACTGGCCGGCCCCATCCGGCGTCACGGTCGATGGCCAGTCACGGCAGATTCGTCGGAAAGATGAACTGCAACGGCAGAAAAGACGGGGCCGCCACTGCATGAAGCTGATCCACCATCACCTCCATCAGGGATCGGCTGCGCTGGGTCAGAACCGCGCTCATCACCCCTTCGGCCAGCAATTGCCGCGTGCCGGGGCTGAGGCCGTGGCCGATCAGCTGGACCTGACCCGCGCGTCCGCGACGGCGCAGTTCCGCCCCGATCCCCTCTGACGCGCCGCCGACATTATAGATCCCGATCAGATCCGGCGTTCTGTCCAGCAATTCCGCCGTCAGCCGCGCATTGATCTGCGGATCGTCCTGCCCTTCGACCGTGCCCGCAAAGCCGAGGCATGGCCAATCCCGCCCGATCAGCTGCTGAAATCCAAGTTCGCGTTCCACATGGGCCCGGTAATGACGCGTCGCGGCAACAAGGGCGATCTTGCCACCTTCGGGCGGCGCGGCGCGGGCCATCAGGAAGGCCGCCGTGCGCCCGGCCGCCAGATTGTCGATGCCGATATAGGCCTGCCGCCGGCAGCCGGTCACGTCGCTGATCAGCGTCATCACCGTCTTGCCGGCATCGACCAGCGCATTGGCCTCGTCACGGACCAGCGGATGATCCACGCCAAAGAAAGCCACCGCATCCGCCTTGCGCCCCAGACGCCGCAGGCAACGCACCATGTCATCGGGCGCCATCGAATCGACAAGAAAACTCTGGATCCGCGCGCCGCGATCGCGCGATTGCGACCAGATCCGCAGGTCGTCGTTCAGCCCCCGGATATAGGAATTCGCACCCCCCGGCAGCACCACGACCAGCCGCAGCCGATCGCGACGCGCCAGCCGCGCCAACTCTGCATCGGGCAGATAGCGACATTCGGCGGCGGCGGCCAGAACACGTTCGGCGGTGGCGCGCCGGACATTCGGGCGGCCATGCAGCACCCGGTCCACCGTCGCCTCGGACACCCCGGCCGCGCGGGCGATCTCGCGGATACCGGCACGGTTGGGTGGCGCGCGATCCATCAAAACCCCTCAAAAAACTGTCGTTGTTGGCTCTATGCACTTCCCATAATGTTTTCGTCAATGCGCGGCGTTCGAAAGCCTCGTCGCAGAATCTGCTTTCGGGAGGGGAAGATGACGAATTCGATCCGCATTTCGCGGCGGGGTCTGTTGATCGCCGGTGGCGCCGTGCTGGCAACACCATATCTGGGCAAGGGCGCAGCGGCGGCAACGACCCTGCGTTATGGCCATATGCACACGCCGAATTCCATCGCAGGTGCGCAGGCGGAATGGTTTGCCGAAGCGGTAGCCGAGAAGACCGGCGGCGAGATCAATATCCAGATATTCCCCAACTCGCAGTTGGGAAAACTTCAGGAACTGGCCGAAGCGGTCTCGACCGGCTCGATCGCATTCTCGCACAATACCGCGGGGGCGATCGGTTCGCTTTATGCGCCCTTTGCCGCATTTGATACGCCCTATCTCTATCGCGATATCGATCACCTGCTGGCGGTGACCGATGCCGGCGGCCCGGTCATGCAGTCGCTGAACGACGGGCTGATCGCCGCATCCGGAACCCGGGTGATTTATGGTTTCTATTTCGGGACCCGACACCTGACCACCAATCAGGCGACCCTCAAACCCGGGGATCTTGCGGGCCAGAGGATCCGCGCCATTCCCTTCCCGATCTATATGGCGACCGTCGAGGGGCTGGGCGCCGTGCCGGTGCCCGTGGACTGGTCCGAGGTGCCGACCGCGCTGGCCACCGGCGTCGTGCAGGGACAGGAAAATCCGCTCAATGTGATCCTGACCGCCAATCTGGCGGATGTGCAGTCGCATCTGATCCTGACCGGCCATACCTCGGCTGCGCAGATGGTGATGATGAATGACGATGTCTGGCAGGGTCTGCCCGAGGCGCATCAGCAGGCCATCGCCGAAGCCTCGTCCGAGACGCGCGCCCGTGCCTCGACCGAGATGCAGGCATCCGAAGCCACCGATCTGGAGGCGTTGCGCGAACGCGGCATGACCATTGTGGACGAAGCCGCCGGGCTGGACCTTGATGCCTTCCGGGACAGCGTGAAAACCCGGATCGCGGGCGAGTTCGACAGCCAGTATGGTGAATTCTACGCCGAAGTCGCCGCGATTTCCTGAGATGTCCGATATCATCACCCCGCCCGAACCAGCGCCCGCCCCCCGGGCGCTGGAATGGATCTCGACCGCCCTTCTGACCGTGGCCACCGGCCTGATGCTGCTGATCGTCGCGTTGATCGTCGCGCAAATCGCGGCGCGCAATATCTGGAACATGGGTCTGCCCCGTGCCGAAGAGATATCGCGGCTGGCCGGGGTTCTCTGCGTCTATCTGACCGCGCCGGTTCTTGCGCTGAAGGGGCAGCATGTCGCGGTTGATGTCTTCGTCAACCTGCTGCCCGCAATGCCCAGAAAGCTGTGCCTGATCCTGGCCGAGCTTTCGATCATCGCCTTCGCCGCGATGAGCATCTGGGGCGGATACCTCTATCTGTTTCGGGCATGGCGCTTTCGCACCGCCGCACTGGGGATGCAGAACATCTGGTTCTATGCCCCGATCCTGGCCAGCCTGCTGCTGCTGATCGTCATGGCGGCGTGGCGCATCCGGTCGCTGCTCAAATCCGAAAGGAGCGCGTCGTGACGCTGACCCTTCTGATCGGCTTTGCCATCCTTCTGGTCATCGGCGCCCCGATCGCCGTCGCACTGGGTTTGTCGGCGGGCTTTGCGATCTTCTGGCATGACCTGCCGCTGTCTGTCCTGCTGCAACGCGCCGTCAACTCGATCGACAGCTCGCCCCTTCTGGCGGTGCCGATGTTCATTCTGGCCGCCGGGTTGCTGACCGCCACCGGCGTCACCCGCCATATGTTCGATCTGGTGCGGATGGTCGTCGGGCGCGTGCGCGGCGGCATGGCGCATGTCAACGTGCTGCTGTCGCTGGTCTTTGCCGGGATGTCGGGGGCCGCGCTGGCCGATATCGGCGCGATGGGCGCCATGCAGGTCCGCGAGATGGTGGCGCAGGGTTACAGCCGTCGCTTTGCCGCAGGGCTGTCGATTGCCGCGGCCACCATCGGTCCGATCTTCCCGCCCTCGATCCCGCTGATCATCTTTGCCACCGCGGCCGAGGTTTCCGCCGTGAAGCTGCTGCTGGCCGGTATCCTGCCCGCCTTCATCATCACCGCCATGCTGATGGCGTATATCGCGCTGATCGCCCGTCGCCATAACCTGCCGCGCGATGATGTTTCGCCGACCTTCCCGGCATTCGTGAAACTGTCGGTGATCTCTTTTCCCGCGCTGCTGACGCCGGTTCTGCTGATCGGGGGATTGCTGTCGGGGATGTTCGGCCCGACCGAGGCCGCCGGGATCACCGTGGCCTATGCGATCCTGATCGGTTTTCTGATCTATCGCAGCCTGACCATTCGCGCGCTGGTCGAGGCCACCCGGGACACCGTTCTGGCCACCGCGAACATCCTTTTTGTCGTGGCGGCGGCAGCGGTCTTTGCATGGGTGCTGACCATGGACCAGATCCCGGCAAGGGCGGGGGCATGGCTTCTTGGCATCTCGGACAATCCGCTGGTGCTGCTGCTGATCCTGAACCTTGTGCTGCTGGTGGCGGGGATGTTCCTCGAAAGCATCGCCGCCATTCTGATCATCGCCCCCATCGTGACGCCCGCGCTGATCCAGGCCGGGGCGCCGCCCGAACAGATCGGCGTGGTCATGGTGCTGAACCTGATGATCGGCCTGCTGACCCCTCCGGTCGGCATGAGCCTCTACATGATGTCGATCGCGGCCAAGATGCCCTTCGGCGAGGTCGTGCGCGGTGTGGCGCCCTTCTTTCTGCCGCTTTTCGTGGCGCTTGTTCTGGTCACCCTGTTTCCGGGCCTCAGCGCCTGGCTGCCCAACTATCTGATGGAGTAACCCATGAGCCACTTTCTTGGCCCGATCCGCCAGCTTGGCTTCGTCGTCCCCGATATCGAGAAGGCCATGCAACACTGGTCCGAGGTAATGGGGGTCGGTCCCTTCTTCTATAACCCGCGCGTGCCGATCGAGGATTACATTTTCGAGGGCCAAAGCCATGAGCCGCACAATTCCGTCGCGCTGGCGAATTCGGGCTATATCCAGATCGAGCTGATCCAGTGCCGCAATGCCGTGCCCTCGTGCTACAAGGAATTCACCGATGCCGGGAACTGGGGGTTGCAGCACACCGCCTGCTGGAGCGAGGATTATGACCGCGATCTGGCGATCATGGAGGAACGGGGCTTCCGCGTGAAGATGTCGGGCAAGGTCGGCGAGGACGGGCGTTTCGCCTATTTCGACCGCGAGGCCCATCCCGGCACCTGCATCGAGCTGTCCGAGGTCAGGGGCCCAAAGGGCCGCATGTTCGACATGATCCGCGCCGCTGCCGACGGCTGGGATGGTCAGGATCGCGTCCGCCCCTTTCCTGACCTGTCGAAGATCTGACCCATGATTCGTGCGACCTATATCGTGGAAACGCCCTGCCCCATCGCCGATGTCGCGGCGATGATGGCCGGGGAACAAAGCGCGGGCACCTTTGTCCGCGTCGATGGCGAAACGGACGAGTTGCGCGCGCGCTTTGGTGCCGTGGTCGTCAGCACCGGGCAGATTGGACATTCGCAAACCCCCACGCTGCGTTCGGCATGGGTCGAGCGGAAGGGGTTGAACGGCCCCTGTGGCGTTTTCCGTGTCGTGATCGACTATCCCGAGGACAATGTCGGCGTGAACCTGCCCACGCTGGCATCGGTCGTGGCGGGCAACCTCTATGATCTGGGCGAGGTTACGGGCCTCAAGCTGATAGATGTCGCGGTGACGCCCGGGTATCGCGCCCGGTACGAGCTGCCGCAGGTCGGGATCGACGGCACGCGCGCCCTGAGTTCGGTCCCTGACCGGCCCCTGTTCGGCACGATCATCAAACCGAATATCGGCCTCTCGCCCGAGGATATCGCCGATCTGGTCGCAAGGCTGTGCGAGGCGGGGGCCGATTTCGTGAAGGATGACGAAATCGCGGGCACCCATCCCCATGCCCCGGTGGATGCGCGTATCCGCGCCGTGATGGACCGCGTGCGCCGTCATCGCGACCGGACCGGCAAACTGGTGATGGTCGCCTTCAACATCACCGATGAAACGGATGCGATGCGCCGCCACGCCGATCTGCTGGCCGCCGAGGAAGGGACCTGCGCGATGGTTTCCCTGAACTGGGTGGGGCTTTCGGCGGTGCAGACGCTGCGCCGGCATTCGCCGCTGGCGATCCACGGGCACCGGAACGGCTTTGGCGGCATGGGCCGGCATCCGCTGCTGGGGATGGGGGTGCGGGCCTATCAGGCGCTGTATCGGCTGGCCGGGATCGACCATCTGCATGTTCATGGCATGGGCGGCAAGTTTTCCGACCTTGACGAGGACGTGACCGAAGCCGCGCGCCATTGTCTGACGCCGATGGCGGCGGGTGATGACCGGGTGATGCCGGTCTTTTCATCCGGTCAATGGGCGGGAACGCTGCCGCATACGCTGGCCCGGATCGGATCGGACGATCTGATGTTCCTGTCGGGCGGCGGGATCATGGCGCATCCCGACGGCCCGGCGGCGGGGTTGGCCTCGTTGCGTCAGGCGCATGAGGCGGTGGTCGCGGGCATCCCGCTGGAGCAATACGCGCGAACTCACGCCGAACTCGCACAGGCCATGACCCGTTTCGGCGCGAAGGGCTGAGATCGTGGCCTATGTATTTGTGGCGGATGACTTCACCGGCGCGTCCGATACGCTGGCGACATTGGCACGGGCGGGGCTGAAGGCGCGGCTGTTTCGCGACCTGCCATGTCCCGCCGATTTGGAGGGGCTGGATGCCTGGGGGATCGCAACCGATGCGCGCGCGCTTGGACAAGGGCGGATAACGGCGCTGGCCAGCCGTCTTGGCAGCGGCCTTGCGGATTTTGCGCCCGATTTCCTGCATCTCAAGATCTGCTCGACCTTCGACAGCAGCCCCCGGACGGGCAATTTCATCCTGATGGCCCGGATCATGGCCCGCGCCCTCGGCATCGCCAATCTGGCCATCATCGGCGGGCAGCCCTCGCTGGGTCGTCATGCGGTGTTCGGAACGCTTTTCGCGCGTGGCCCGGATGGCAGAACCCACCGCATCGACCGCCACCCCGTGATGTCGGTCCACCCGGTCACCCCGATGCTGGAGGCCGACATGCTGCGGCACCTTGCGCAACTGGGGCTGGAAGGGCTGGAGCTCGTGCCCCCCGGCGCTGCCGGCAGCAGCTTTCCCCGCTATTACGACGCGCTTGGTCAGGCCGATGTCGAAGCTGCCGGACGCGACCTTGCGGCGGCCAACAGCCGCTGTCTGGTGATCGGGTCATCCTCGGTGGCCGAGGCCTGGCTGGCCGCCCATGACGTCGTTCCGGCCAGCCCAGCCGGCCCGGCTGCAAGCGGCGATATGGCCGGTGGCCGCCCGATCCTTGCCTTTGCGGGCAGCCGATCATCGCTGACCACCGCGCAGATCGCCGCCGCAAAGGGTTATGACAGGTTTCCGATCACCCCGGCCGACATGCTTGCCGGAGGCCCCCGGCTGGACGAGGTCCAGAGCCGGATCGCGGCACAACTGACGAAGGGCCGGAACTGCATCGCATTGCTGACCGCCGACCCTGCCGGGCCAGTCTCTGCCGCGGATCTTGCGCAGGCCTCGGCAGGATTTGTGGCCGGGCTGGTCGGGACCTGCCATCCCGGCGGTCTGGTCGTGGCGGGTGGCGACACCTCCAGCGCCATCGTCGGGCGGCTGGCCCCGGCATGGCTGGATTTCGCGGGCATGATCTGCCCCGGCGTTCCGGTGCTGAAGGCCAAGCTGTCCGGGCGCTGCCTGCCGATGGCGCTCAAGGGCGGGCAGATGGGAGAGATCGACTTCCTTGATCGCGCCCATGCCGTGCTGCGCGGCCAGATCCACGCCTGAAGGCCCTCGTTCCCGTCGCAGTCGATATCGTGGATCAGAAGCTTACCATTCGGTATGGCATCGTTGGGCAGGCCCCCGGATTGCGTGATCGGATGATGTTGAGCGGGAAAAACCGATGAACACTCGGGACGCCGATCTAACCGTGCCGGGTATCGGCGGCGTGTTCTTCACTTCGTCGGGGATCCTGCATGCGCTCGCAGCCGGGGACGACGCGGCCTTGCCGGCGCTTTGGCCGCTGGATCTGCGCTGACGCCTTCTCCGCCGGACAGCGTTCTATTCCTGACACCGCCGCTGCCGATGAGGCTGGCGCAATGATTTGCCGCAGGCTCATCGCCGCCCGTTCCGTGCAGGCATTGCCGCCCGTATTCCCCAATTATGGATGATGGTTGACACTTATGGGCGCCGTCATCTTTACTCGTTACAGAGGATTATACACCATTATAAAAGAATACAGGGAGCCTCAGATGACATTCCGCGCCACCTGTCTGGCCAGTGCCGCTGTTTTCGCAGTTTGCGCCGCCGGACCTCTTGCCGCACAGAACAAGGTCGATGTCGCCATTGTCGGCGATCCCGACACGTTCGACCCGATGATCTCGACCAAGGATGTGGTCAGCATCGTCACCCAGCATTTCATGGAAACGCTCTATACCTTCGACGAAAGCTGGCAGGTCGTGCCGCTGCTGGCCTCGGACATGCCGACCATCAGCGAGGACGGGACGACCTATACCATCCCGCTGCGCGAGGGCGTCAGTTTCCATGACGGCTCGCAGATGGACAGCGCCGACGTGGTGGCATCGCTGAACCGCTGGCAAGAGGTCGCAAGCCGGGGCATGGCCATCGCCGACCGGATCAGCGGTATCGAGGCCACCGGCCCGGCCGAGATCACCATCACCCTCAGCGAGCCCTATGCGCCGCTGACGACGCTGCTGGCATTTTCCAACTCGGCTGCGGTGATCTATCCCGAAGAGATCATCGCCCCCCAGATCACCGACCCGATCGGCACCGGCCCCTATCGGATGGAGGCGCATCAGCCCGACCAATATACGCAACTGGTCCGCTTTGACGACTATGCGCAGCCGGGCGAGGCCGCAGGCGAACGGGCGCAGACCCCCGACGAAATCCGCTTCATCCCCGTTCCCGATACCAGCACCCGGATCGAGGGGCTGCTGTCGGGACAGTTCGACTATGCCGACAGCCTGTCCACCGAAGCCTTCGGGCGGATCGAGGCGTCCGATGTGGCCGAGCCGGTCCTGCTGGAGGCCTTCGGCTGGCCCCTGTTCGCGGTGAACCACAAGAAGGGGCTGATGACGGATCTGAACATCCGCCGGGCGGTGCAGGCCGCGCTTCCTTATGACGACATGCTGTTTGCGGCCTTCGGGGACGAGAAGTTCTTCCAGACCGATGGCGCGCTCTATCCCGAGGGCTGGCCGTGGCACAACGAGGCGGGGATCGAGCTTTACAACATCAACGACCCCGAAAAGGCCGCCGAATATCTGGATGCGGCGGGCTATGACGGTCAGCCCCTGCGCATCCTGACCTCGCGCCAATACGAGTTCCATTACCAGATGGCAGAGGTTGCCCAGATGGCGCTGGAAATGGCGGGTTTCACGGTGCAGATGGACGTCGTGGACTGGGCGACGCTGGCGCAGAACCGCGACAACCCGGATCTGTGGGACATCTATATCACCCATTCGCCGTTCCTGCCGGAACCGACGCTGACCTCTTCGCTGTTCGCCACCGCCCGCGAGGGCTGGGCCAATCCTGAAAAGGAAGCGATCCTCGAACGGTTTACCGCCGAGTCCGATCCCGATGCGCGCAAGGACATCTATGCCGAGTTGCAGCAACAGCTTTATGAAGATGTGGGTCTGATCAAGATCGGCAACTTCAACGAAGTTCAGGGCAAGTCGCGGTCGCTGACGGGGGTGACGCCCTCGCCCTGGCCGACCTTCTGGAACGCATCGAAGGACCAGTAACGCCGGACGCAAGCCGGGCCGCGCAAGCGTGCGGCCCCTTTCCCCGATGGCCGGGCCGCCACCCTTCGCAACGCATCGAGACTTGCCATGCGCAGCTATCTTCTTCGTCGCCTGATCGGCATGGTCGTCGTCATCTTTCTGGTGCTGACCATCACCTTCGTGCTGGTCCGACTGGCGCCGGGCGATCCGGCGGCCCTGATGCTGGGACCCGATGCCGCGCCGGCAGAGGTTGCCGCCCTGCGCATCCGGCTGGGGCTGGATCAGCCCATTGCGGTTCAATATCTGACCTTTCTGGGCAATATCCTGCGCGGTGATCTGGGCCAGTCGCTGTTCTTCAACCAGCCGGTCGCCACGGTCCTTGCCAGCCGGGCCGAGCCGACGATCTTTCTGGCCCTGTTTTCGCTGCTGGTGGCGCTGGTGATCGCGACGCCCATCGGTATCTGGGCCGCCTATCGGCGCGGCTCGTTTCTGGACCAGATGTCGATCACCTCGGCGATGCTGGCGGCCTCTGTTCCCAGTTTCCTGACCGGGCTGGTCTTTCAGCGTTACCTTGCCACCGATCTGGGCTGGTTCCCGGCCTCGGGCTATGGCGGCGCGGGCGCAAGCTTTACCGAGCGGATGCGCCATCTGATCCTGCCCGCGATCACGCTGGGGATCACCAATTCGGCACTGATCCTGCGCTTTACCCGCGCCTCGATGCTGGAAATCCTTGGCGAGGATTACGTCCGCACCGCCCGCGCCAAGGGCATGACCGAGCGCCGCGTGATCCTGCGTCACGCGCTGAAGAACGCGGGCATTCCGATCATCACCGTGATCGGGCTGACCTTCGCGCTGCTGGTCTCGGGCGCGGTCGTGACCGAGCGGGTCTTCAACCTGCCGGGCATGGGCAATCTGGTGGTGAACGCGGTGCTGCGTCGGGATTATCCGGTGATCCAGGGCACGCTGATCGTGGTCGCGGCGCTTTATGTGCTGGTGAACCTGGCCACCGATCTTCTTTATCTGGTCGTTGACAAGAGGGTGAAATACTGATGGCCGGTCCCGCCCCTGCCGCCTTCGCGGCCCCCGGTTTTCGCAAACTGCTGTTCCAGCGCCCCTCGGTCGTCGTCGCGCTGATGCTGTTTTTACTGATCGTCGCCACCTGTTTTCTGCTGCCTGCCCTTGGCGTCACCAGCATCGGCGGCATGTCGGTCAGAAACCGCCTGACACCGCCCGGCGCCGAATACATGCTGGGCGCCGACGCATTCGGGCGCGACGTGCTGGGCCGCCTGCTGGTCGCGGGACAGACATCGCTTGGCATCGGGCTGGGGGTGGCGCTGCTGTCCTCGGCGGCGGGGGTGGTGATCGGGCTGGTCGCGGGATTTTTCCGCAGGCTCGACACGCCGCTGTCACGGCTGATCGACGCGATGATGGCCTTTCCCGATATCCTGCTGGCGCTGTCGCTGGTGGCGATCTTCGGCGGCTCGATGGTGAACGTGATCCTTGCGCTGTCCGTGGTCTATGCCCCGCGTATCGCCCGGATCGTGCGGGCATCGACCCTCGTCATCCGAGAGTTGCCCTATGTCGAGGCCGCCCGCGCCCTTGGCACCCGCACGCCCACGATCATGGTCACCCATGTGCTGCGCAATATCCTGTCGCCGATCATGGTGCAGGCCACCTTCATCTTTGCCTATGCCATGCTGGCCGAGGCCGGGCTGTCCTTCCTTGGCGTGGGCGTCGATCCGAAGATCCCGACCTGGGGGATCATGATCAACGAGGGACGGCAATATATCGACAACGCCTTCTTTCTGATCCTCTTTCCCGGCCTTGCCATCGCCCTTTCGGTTCTGTCGCTGCAAATCGTCGGCGACGGGCTGCGCGATGCGCTGGACCCCAAACTTGCCAAGGAGACCTGAAGTGCCGCTGAGACTGACGAACTTCAAGGCCGTGGGCTTCGACGCCGTGCCAGACGAGATCTTCGTCGATGCGTCGGGCAATGTCGCGGCGGCACCGTCCGAGGGGGCCCGGGTGATGGACCTGAACGGCGCCTGGCTGTCGCCCGGCTGGTGCGACCTGCATGTTCATGTCTGGTATGGCGGCACCGATATCTCGGTCCGCGCCTCCGAGGCGGGCCGTCCGACCGGCGTCACCGCCATGGCCGATGCCGGATCGGCGGGCGAGGCCAGTTTCCACGGGCTGCGCGAATATGTCATCGACCCGGCCAGCGAGACGATCAAGGCGTTCCTCAACATCGGCTCGATCGGGCTGGTGGCCTGCAACCGGGTGCCGGAACTGTCCGACTGGCGATCCATCGACATCGACCGCACGCTGGCGGTGATCGAGGCGAACCGCGACGTGATCTGCGGCATCAAGGTCCGCGCATCCGGCGTCATCGTCGGCAGCTGGGGCATCACCCCCGCCAAGATCGCCAAGCGGGTGGCGGAAATGGTGAACATGCCGCTGATGGTCCATGTCGGCGAACCGCCCCCCCTGATCGACGAGGTATTCGAACTGCTGACGCCGGGCGATATCGTCACGCATTGCTTCAACGGCAAGGCGGCGGGTTCGATCCGCGACACCGAAGCCCTGTTCCGGATGGCGCAGGACATGGCGGCGCGCGGCATCCTGATGGATATCGGCCATGGCGGCGCGTCGTTCAACTTCAAGACCGCGCGGGATTCCATCGCGGACGGGCTGCGCCCCTTCTCGATCTCGACAGATCTGCATCAGCATTCGATGGCGAAGCCGGTCTATGACATGGCCACCACCGTCTCGAAACTGCTGGCCGTGGGGCTGAGCTTCGAAGATTGCATAAACGCCACGACCGACGCGCCCCGCTCGGTCCTTGGTCTCTCGGGCAGGGACGGGCTGGCACCGGGAACAAGGGCCGATTTCACGGTCTTTGATCTGGAGGACGCCGCCATCGACGTGATGGACAGTCAGGGCAACCACATGGTCATGGACCGCGTGTTCGAGCCGCGCATGACCATTCTGGGCAGCGATGCCAGACCCGCCGCGCGCCGCCTGCCACCCGAACGCTGATGGAAGGGGAATGCGATGCAGATGCCTGACGACATGATCCTGTCGGTCGAGGGGTTGCGGGTCGGCTTTGGCCGTGGCGCCGCGACCGTCACCGCCCTGCGCGATGTCAGCTTTACCCTTGGGCGGGGCCGCACGCTGGCGCTGGTGGGCGAAAGCGGCTCGGGCAAGTCGGTCACCTCGCTGGCGCTGATGGGGCTGCTGCCGCCTTCCGGGCGGATCCTGTCGGGACGGCTGAACTTTCGCGGCCGCGATGGCACCGTCACCGACCTGACGCGGCTGGGCGCGGCGGGTTATCGCCGTCTGCGGGGGCCGGGTCTGTCGATGATCTTTCAGGAACCGATGTCGTCGCTGAACCCGCTGTTCACCATCGGCGACCAGATCGGCGAGATGCTTCTGCTGCATGAAGATGTCACCGCCGCCGAGCGCAACCGGCGGGTGATCGAGATGCTGGAACTGGTCGAAATCCCCGGCGCTGCGGCGCGCGCGAAAACCTATCCCCACGAATTGTCGGGCGGGATGCGCCAGCGGGTGATGATCGCCATGGGCCTGATCTGCAACCCGGACCTGCTGATCGCGGACGAGCCGACGACGGCGCTGGACGTGACCATTCAGGCGCAGATCCTGGACCTGATGCGGCGGCTTCAGAAAGAGCTGGGCATGTCGATCCTGTTCATCACCCATGACATGGGTGTGGTGGCGGAAATGGCCGATTACGTGGCGGTCATGTATGCCGGCGCGGTGGTTGAACAGGCCGGGGTGATGGATCTTTTCGACCATACCCGCCATCCCTATACGCGCGGCCTTCTGGCCTCGATCCCGCGCGACGATCTGGCGGCGGATGAGCGGCTGGTCCCCATCCCCGGTGCGGTTCCCTCGCTGACCGCGCTGCCGCCGGGCTGCGCCTTCGCGCCCCGATGCAGCCATGCGCAACCCGAATGCCGTCAGCCCGTCGCGCTGGAGAAAAAGGCGCAGGGCCACCTTTCCGCCTGCATCTTCGATTTCGCGGGGGCGGCATGAGCGACGCGCTGCTGCAAATCCGCAACCTGACCAAGCGGTTCGAGACCCCGTCCGGCACCGTCCACGCGGTCGAGAATGTCAGCTTTGACATTCCGCGCGGCTCGATCATGGGGCTGGTCGGCGAAAGCGGGTCGGGCAAGACCACTCTGGGCCGCACGCTGCTGCGGCTGATCGAACCGACCAGCGGCGAGATCCGCTTTGACGGCACCGACATCACAACGCTGAATGCCCGGGCCATGCGCGACATGCGGCGGCGGATGCAGATCATCTTTCAGGACCCGGTATCGTCGCTGAACCCGCGCCTGAAGGTGGGCGACCTGATCGCCGAGGGCCTGCGTGCCTTCCGCATCGGCAGGGGTCGGGACCGCCGCGATCGGGTGGCCGCGCTGCTGGAAGAGGTCGGCCTCAGCCCGGATCACATGAACCGCTATCCGCACGCCTTCTCGGGCGGGCAGCGCCAGCGCGTCGGCATCGCCCGCGCGCTGGCGCTGGAACCGGATTTCATCGTCGCCGACGAAAGCGTCTCGGCGCTGGATGTGTCGATTCAGGCGCAGGTGCTGAACCTGCTGCTGGACCTGCGCGCGCGCCGCAACCTGACGATGCTGTTCATCGCCCATGACCTGTCGGTCGTGAACTATCTCTGCGATCAGGTGGCGGTGCTGTATCTGGGACGGCTGATGGAGATCGGGCCGACCGGCAGCATCCAGCGCGCCTCGGCCCATCCCTATACGCGGGCGCTGAACTCGGCGATCCCGCAGCCCGATCCGCGTGCCGCCCGCAACCGCACCCCGCTGCAAGGCGACATACCCAGCCCGCTGGCACCGCCGTCGGGCTGCGTCTTCCGCACCCGCTGCCCGCATGTCGCGGAATACTGTGCTTCGGGCAGGCCCGAGGCGCATCTTCTGGGCGGGCAACACCACAGCTATTGCAAAAGAACCGAGGAACTTTATGGACAGTGACGCGCTGGCGACCAGCCCCGAGACCCGCCTTGCCGCAATGGGCATTACCCTGCCCAGGACCGCGCCGACGCCGATCGGATCGTTCCGAAATGTTCGCCGCTCGGGCAACATGGTCTATGTCTCGGGCCAGGGTCCGGTCCTGGCCGATGGCTCGCTTCATCGCGGCAAGGTCGGCAGCGAGGTGACGGCCGAGGAAGCCCGCGAACATGCGAAACTGGTGGCGATCAACATCCTGTCGGCGCTGCGCGACGCGCTGGGTTCGCTGGACCGGGTGGGGGGCGTGGTCAAGCTGTTGGGGCTGGTCAATGCCGACCCGGATTTCGAGCGGCACCCCTTCGTCATCGACGGCGCCTCTGACCTGCTGGCCGAAATCTTCGGCGAAAGCGGCATCCACGCGCGGTCGTCCTTTGGCGTGGGCTCGCTGCCCAACCGCATCTCGGTCGAGATCGAGGCGATCTTCGAGGTCTCGGCGCAACTTGC
The DNA here is from genome assembly GCF_028553725.1 of Paracoccus alcaliphilus. Classification (NCBI taxonomy): domain Bacteria; kingdom Pseudomonadati; phylum Pseudomonadota; class Alphaproteobacteria; order Rhodobacterales; family Paracoccaceae; genus Paracoccus; species Paracoccus alcaliphilus. The sequence continues at coordinate 134,548 of NZ_CP067126.1, read as the reverse complement.
GGATCAGCCGCGATGATGCAGGCCAAGCGCCCTTTCGACCGACCGCGCGGCTTCGCGCACCTCGTGCGAGACCATCTCGAATTTTTCGGGCACGCGATGCTTGGGCATGACCACCGACAGCGTCAGCTCGCAAGTGCCGTCCAGCCCGCGAATGGGCGCGGCGATGCAGGCCACCTGATCCTCGGACGTGTCGATCTGCACCGACAATCCGCTCAGGAAATCCTCGCGCGAGATCTGCGCCAGCTTGACCGGATCGGTTTCGGCCAGCCCGGTATTCGAGGGCCGCGCGTGGTCGCGAAACACCGCCAGCCGCGCATGGTCGGGCAGATGCCCGATCAGCAGCCGCCCCGAGGCGGTCCAGTTCAGCGGCACCCGCGTCCCGACATCCGAGGTGACGCGGAACGGCCCGGTGCCCTCGGCCATCGCCACCACCTGCATCATGCCGTCGTCGCGGGCGCAGATCTGGACCATCTCGCCCACCCGCTCATTCAGCGCGAACATCGCCCGTTCGGCCTCGCCGAAGGCGCTCATCCGGGCGCGATAGGCAAGGCCATAGCGCATCAGCCGCGGCCCCAGCCAGACCCGGCCATCACCGCTGCGCGACAACATCGCCCTTTCCTCAAGCTCATCGATCAGCTTGTAAACGGTCGAGGGCGGCGCCCCGGTCACCTTGGCCAGCTCATAGGCCGTCATCGGCTGGTGCCGCTCCGACAGGATGTCGAGGATTTGCAGCGCCCGGTCGATGCCGCTGGTGCGCGACCGCCGCGGCGGGTCACTCGTTTCCTTCGCCGGTTCGATCTTCATTCGACCACCTGCCATCGCGCCTTCCATCCTTTTGGCGCAAATACCACAGTTATGGAATTTTCCACAAGCACTGAAAGACGGAACCATGCTTAGAAATACCGACTATCCGATCGACTGGACCTGGCACGATGCCGAGGGATACGGCCGAATGGTCAATGTTTCAGGGACGATGACCTCTTTGGGGGGGTCGATCACCTCAGAGCGCGTGGCCAGGGCAACCGCCGCCGCCATGCCCCGCTTTGCCCGTATCCACGAGATGCAGGCCCGCGCGTCAGAGGTCATCGCCCGCCTGACCGGCGCCGAAGCGGGTTTCCTGACCGCCTCGGCCAGCGCCGGGATCACGCTTGCGGTGGCGGGCGCGATCACCGGCATGGACCCGGCCCGGGCCGAGGCGCTGCCCGCAGATCCGGGTCCGCGCAAGGCGGTCGCGGTGCAGATGGGGCATCTGTGCGAATATGGCGCGCCGGTTTCTCAGGCCATCGCGCTGGCCGGGGCCACGACGCGGATCGTCGGCCAGTCCACGCTGGCCAAGGATTATCAGCTTGAGGCCGCGCTGGACGACAGTTGCGCCGCGGCCCTTTACGTCGTGTCGCATCACGTCGTGGATTACGGGATGATCCCGTTCGACACCTTTGTCGAGATCGCCCATGCCAAGGGCGTGCCGGTGATCGTGGACGGCGCGTCGGAATACGACCTGAAAGGCTTTCTGGCCAAGGGCGCGGATGTCGCCATTTATTCGGGCCACAAGTTTCTGGGCGGCCCGACCTCGGGGATCGTCGCGGGCAGAAAGGACCTGATCCGCGCCGCCTATCTTCAGAATATCGGCATCGGCCGTGGCATGAAGATCGGCAAGGAAAGCATCGCCGGGGCCATCGCCGCGATGGAGGAATGGATGGAACGTGATCACGACGCCATCCGGGCCCGGGAAACCCATGCACTGGAGATGTGGCAGGCCGCCATCGCCGATCTGCCGGGCATCACCCCGATCCGCATCCCCGACCCGACGAACAACCCGCTGGAACGGTTGCAGGTATGGGTCGATCCCGCGCAGGCGGGCGCCTCGGCGGCGCAATTCGCCGAGGCGTTCGGCCGCAATGACCCGCCGCTGATCGTGCGCGGGCACGAGGTCGAGCAGGGCTATTTCCAGCTGGACCCCTGCAACCTGATGCCGGGACAGGCCGAACTGGTCCGCGATGTGTTGGTGAACGTCCTGTCCGACAGCAGCGCGGCCGCCAAAATAAATATCCGCGCCGCTTTGGCCGCCGCGCGAAATGGCGGCACCGAGGCCTATATGAACTGGCTTTCCTGAAAAGCCCGCGGGCGTCCGGGACCGGGCGCTCTGACCGATCTGGAACAGATGGCTGAAGTTCCTTCACGCAGCCATCCTGCGTGGTGGTGAAGAAGGCGCATCGCCGGGGGCGGGCGATGCGCCTTGTCACGATGAAAAGTGAGGTCCGGCAGGCTGGCGTCGATCAGATCAGTGGGCGTTGCAACCGCGGCAGACAATCCACCCCGATCGTGCATCAGTCAGTGTTCATCTGCTCAAGATCGACACCGCTTTCGATTCTGAGTCAGAGCTCCAGCATCACCTAAAGCGCGGTGACCTTGTCGAAAGCCTCGCGTGCGGTACGCTCGAAGCCTTTGCGGATCACCACCTGTTTGACCATGTTTCCGGTGATGACGCGGGCGACGCCGGTTCCCGCCGCGCGGACGCCGCGCTTGAAATAGACCGACCAGACCGCGTCCACGACCATGCTTTGCGCGAAACCGGCGAAGATATTGGCGCTCATGCCGTAAAAGCCCGAATCACGTTCGGCGATCAGCGGGTTCGAGCGGCCCTGCATCGCCACTTCGGCAATAGCCGCGCCATCCAAGCCTATGGGCGACAGTGTCGAGACGATGCGTTCACCGACGCTGACCTTGCCATCCTTGTCGGCGTCGCGGCTGTCGAAGAACGAGGCGATGGCCACCGCATCATCCCCGATGAAACCCACCGCGCCGATATCGCGGCCTGTACGGTCCTGAACGATCACCCAGTCGAAACCTGCCATCTCAAATCCTCCTTCAATTGAAATCATAGTCGAAACCCTGATCCGCCACGCGAATGGTGACGTCCTGCATCGCCTGCCCCGCGACCATGCGGCCCAGAACCTGCCGCGACAGGTCGGGCAGGATCGAGTTGGTGATGATGTTGTCGATCATCCGCCCGCCGCTGTCGGGATCGCGGCACTGTTCGACAATCGCGCCGATCACTTCGTCGCCGTAATGCAGCACCGCACCCTGCGATTCACGCATTCGCCGCGCCACCGCGCCCAGTTTCAGCCGGGTGATGCCGCCCAGAACCGCGCGCGACAGCGGCACATAGGGAATGGTCACGATCCGGCCCAGAAGCGCGGGCGGGAAAGTGCCCAGAAGTTCCTCTTTCATCGAGGCTTCCAGCGTCTCGGCATCGGTGATCCGGCCTTCCGGCGCCAGCGCCATGATCGTGCCGGTGCCGACATTCGAGGTCATCAGGATCAGCGTGTTGCGGAAATTGATCGGGCGGCCATTGCCATCCTCCATCCGTCCCTTGTCGAAGACCTGAAAGAACAGCTCGTGCACATCGGGATGGGCCTTTTCCATCTCGTCCAGCAGCACCACGGAATAGGGCTTGCGCCGCACCGCCTCGGTCAGCCGCCCGCCCTCGCCGTAACCGACATAGCCCGGAGGCGCGCCCTTCAGCAGACTGACGGAATGGGCCTCCTGAAACTCGGACATATTGATGGTGATGACATTCTGTTCGCCGCCATAGAGCGATTCCGCCAGCGCCAGCGCGGTCTCGGTTTTGCCCACGCCGGACGGGCCGCAGAGCATGAAGACCCCGATGGGCTTTTCCGGATTGCCAAGCCCCGCCCGCGCGGTTTCCACCCGCCGCGCGATCATCTGCAAGCCTTCGTCCTGACCGATGACCCGCTGTTTCAGGTGATCGGCCAGACCCAGAACCGCCTGCAATTCATCGGCCACCATGCGGCCCGCCGGAATGCCGGTCCAGTCGCTGATGACGCTGGCCACCGCCTGATCGTCCACATGCGGCCAGATCATCCGGTCGTCGGCATGAATCGCCTCCAGCCCGCGCATCCCTTCAGCCAGTTCCGCGCGGATGCTGTCGGCATCGTCACCGCCCAGACGGGTGCGCAGCGCAAGGATGTTATCGACAATGGCCTTTTCGTCGCCATAGGCGGCCTCCAGCGCGGTCAGCCGCGCGCGCCGTTCGGTCAGATCGGTCTCAAGCTCGGCCAGACGCGCCTCGGGGGCGGCACCCAGATCACGCTCGGCGGTCTTGGCGGCGATGTCCATTTCCAGCGCGGCGATCCCGGCGCGTGTATCGGCGATGCGGGCGGGAATGGCGCTTTGGCTGACGGCCACCCGCGCGCAGGCGGTATCCAGCAGCGACACCGCCTTGTCGGGCAGTTGCCGCGCGGGCAGATAGCGCGCCGACAGCTTCACCGCCGATTCCACCGCCGCGTCGGAAATGCGGACCTTGTGATGGGCCTCCATCGGGCCCAGCAGCCCGCGCATCATGAAACACGCCACCTCGATCGAGGGTTCATCGACCGAGATCGGCTGGAACCGCCGGGTCAGCGCCGGATCCTTTTCGAAATAGTTGCGATATTCGGCCCATGTGGTCGCGCCGATGGTGCGCAGCGTGCCGCGCGCCAGCGCCGGTTTCAGCAGGTTCGCCGCGTCGCCTGTGCCCGCAGCACCACCCGCGCCGATCAGCGTATGGGCCTCGTCGATGAACAGAATGATCGGGGTGGGGCTGGCCTGCACCTCGTCGATGACAGAGCGCAGGCGTTGTTCAAATTCGCCCTTCATGCTGGCGCCGGCCTGCATCGCGCCGATATCCAGCATATGCAGCCGCATCCCCTTGAGCGCCGGGGGCACCTCGCCCGAGGCCAGTTTCTGCGCGAAGCCCTCGACCACGGCGGTCTTGCCCACGCCCGCCTCTCCGGTCAGGATCGGGTTGTTCTGGCGCCGCCGCATCAGCACGTCGATGATCTGGCGGATCTCGTCGTCGCGGCCCACCACCGGATCCATCCGGCCTTCCGCCGCATCCGCCGTCATGTCGACCGAGAACCGCCCCAGCGAAGTCGAGGGCCCCGCCGCATCCCCGCCAGCCCCCGCGCGCAGGCCCGAGCCGTCCATCGGGCGCATGTCCTCTTCCTCGGAGCCCGCCCACAGCGTGCGCGCCTCGGCCCCCAGCCGGTCGGCGGACAGATCGTCGAAGACGCCGGAATATTGCACCAGCGCATGGCGCAGCGCGTGATCGTTCAGCAGCGCCACCAGCAGATGACCGGTGCGGATCTGCGCCTCGCCAAAGAACAGCGTCGCATAGGTCCAGGCGTGGTTCAGCGCATCGGCCAGCCGTTCGGATATGCCCGGCGTCTCGGTCACGTTCTTCTGCAACGCCCCCATCGCCCGGTCCAGATCTTTCAGCACCCTGCCCCGGTCCAGCCCGCTTTCGCGCAGGGTGACCGAGATGTCGCAATTCTGGTCCGAGATCGCGTGGAACAGCCAATGGCACAGTTCCACATTGCGATTGCCGTCGCCGCGCGCCTGACGCATCGCCTGAAGGAAGGCGTCGTAACCCACGCGGTTCATCTTGCCGGCGAATTTCTCGATGGTAATGGCAGTCATTCAAACCTCGTGATGTCAGTGACCCTGCGACAGGGCAAAGCGTGCGATCTCGATCTGCGGGGCGCTGCCCGCCAGGGCCTCGGGGCGCAGGGCGGCCAGCCAGCCGATGGCAACGGTCTGGCCCAGCTGCGCGGAAGGCACACGGTCGGGCGGCAGGGTCAACGCCAGATCGACCTCATAGCTGCGGCCCAGATACCAGAACACCAGATCGGCCAGCCGGTCGTGGCGGGCCTGACCGGGCAGGAATTCGCCATATTGACCGGCATCGGGCAGATGCAGGTGGATACAGATCTTTTCATTCACCGAACGCAGCCGCGCGCCCAGATACATGTCGCGCCCCAGCGCGCCGCCCATGCCCAGACCGTGCATCTCGTCGGGTTCGAACTCCAGCCATGCGGGGACGTGTTCCTCGACTTCGACCGGCAGCTGGAAATACCGCTCCAGCATCTGGCGCAGCCGCACGGCGCTGCGCACCCGACCGCCAAAGATCGACACCAGCGGCAGCCGGGCGATATCGGGAAAGCTGTCATGCTGCATGAAAGCCGGAGAGCCGATCCCCGCCACCGCCGCGACATAGCTGGCAAAGCGATCCTCGTCGGGGCGGTCGAACTGGCTGATCGGATGGGCGTCGGACCAGGCCCGGAAGAACAGCTGATAAAAGCGGCCGGCGAACAGATCGGCAAAGCGGACGAAGGCCTCTTCGCCTTCCTGCTGCCAGCGCATGACCTCTTCGGTCATGTTCAGCGGCAGCGCGCCCTGCGGCCCGAAATAGCCCATGAACTGCGCCCGCAGACGCCTGCGGTCGTAGGGGCCGGGCGCGGCCTCGCTGATTTCGGCTGTGGGAAAGGCAAGCTGCGGGTCCTGCCCGATCTCGACGATATCATCGGCCAGCCGGGTCGAGCGTCCGATGCGCGGCTTGTCCGCCGCCTCACGCTCCAATCGGCGCAGCAGCGCCAGAAATCCCGCCGCCCCGGTCATATCAGCGGCCCGGACCCCGTGCGCGGCGGCCAGCGCTTGATGACGCCGCGCTGTTTGCTGATCGTCACCGTCTGGGTAAAGCTGTTGATGCTGACATATTCGGCAAAGAAGCGGTCCAGAACGGCGGCCAGCAGAACGATGCCGCTGCCCTCGAAGGCGGTTTCGTCGATGGTCAGCGAAATCTCCAGCCCGCGCGCGGGAAAGAACCCCTCGGGGCGGCGGATCGAGCGGGTGACGGGGCGCACGTTCAGCCCGGTGATCCCCGCAATCTGGGTTTCCGTCACATTGTCGGACAGATCGGCGAACAGGGTCAGGATCTCGCGCAGGCTGGCGGCGCCGTCGCGACCGAAGCGGTCGTCCAGCCCGAAATGGTTCAGCGACAGATAGGATATCAGCCGCCAATAGACATCGCCCTGCCCGGTGCGGTGAGGGCCTGCGCGCTCGATCTCGGTCATGGCCTCGCGCGGGGCGGTGGGGCCGTTCACGCAGGTCAGCGTCATCAGCTGATCCGAGACCAGATTGAAATCCTCGGACCGGGCCAGAGGCAGCGAGGCGGGCAGATGCCGGTTGGAACACAGCGTTCGCAGATGCAGCCGCTGCGCCCGCCTGCCGATGACGGATTCGGGCGGCTCATAGATGGAAATCCACGTCTCGGTGCCGCGATAATCGGTGCGCCTGCCGCTGCGCCGCTCGGCCTCGGTCAGCCGCCGCTGCTTGCGCCGCATCGTATAGTAATAGGTCGCGCGCGGCGCGCTGCTGTCCTGCGGCAGGGCGTAAAGCGGCACCACCTCGACCCGGTCATGGGCGGTGCCATAGCTGGCATGGACCCGCAGGATGCGGTGGATCTCGTAATGGGTGATCGGGCTGGAATCGGGCATGACCACATATTCGTGGCGGCGGTCGTCCAGCCGGATCTGGTTCGAGCTTTCCTCGAACAGGTTGATGGCGGGGGCGCAGTTGATGCGGATGTCGCGTTTCTGGATCTGCCGCGCCAGATCGTCATCGACGCGGTCGAATTCGAAGATCACCTGCATCTCGGTGCTGTTCACCGCCCGCAGCGCATCGCCCAGCCCGGTCAGCCGGAAGCCCAGATATTTGCGCGGAAAGGCAAAGAAATCACGCAGCAGCGCAAAGCCTTCGAACAGATTGCTGCGCCGGTCCAGCAGCAATTCGTCGTCGTCAAAGCCGATCTGCGCGACCTGAGCGGGCGCCAGCCGCAGAAAGGCCGGGTCGCCATTGGGTTGCAGCCAGCGCAGCGACACCCGCAGCGTGCTGCAATGGATCTGCTCGTACAGCGCCATCGCCCGCAGCATGTCGGCGGTCAGGTGGAAGGTCAGATCGTCGGTCCGCAGTTCCGCAAAGCTGTGCCCGTCGGTCTTGGTCAGGTCCAGTTGCAGCCCGGCCCGCGCCAGCCGGTCGGGGTCCTGCCCCAGCCCGCCAAGCGTCGTCGTCCGGTCGTGATAGGTCAGCCCGGAAATCGCTATGGGCTGCACTGTCAGGGCCGAGGTCAGGCTGAAACGGCAGGTCACCCGCTTGTCGGAATCGCGAAACCGCGCGTCCAGATATTCGCCGCGCGGGAAAACCCTGGGGGCGCCGTCACTGGTCGGGCGGGTCTGGGGCGGGGCCTCGACGATCATGCAACTGGGAATGGGGGTCAGCGCGTCGGGAAAGATTTGCTCCAGCAGTTCCATGGTGAAGCCACGGAATTCCTCGTCCAGCTTCAGCTGCACCCGCGCCGACAGAAAGGCCGCGCCTTCCAGCAGACCGGCGATGGAGGGGTCGATATTCTCCCGCAGCACCCCGCCCAGACGGTCGGCCAGCCCCGGAAATTCCTCGGCGAACTCGGCCGAGCGTTCATAAAGAATATCCAGTTCGCGCTCGTAGGCGTCGCGGAAAGCCTTTTTCATGCGCCGCCCTGCATTCGTTTCATCGCGATCTTGCCCGCCCCCGGATCGACCTCGGCAAAGAATTGCAGCGGAATGTCGGTCGGGTCGGAAATCATCTCGGCCAGAATCTCGAAGCTGAGCCGCTGATCGACCGAGGGTGCAACCTCATCCAGCCGGACCTCGATGCTTTCGGGGCGCAGGCGCGGCTCGGCCCGGATCAGGGTCTCGCGGATGGCGCGGGCCAGTTCCGCAGGGGTCTGACCGCCGCGCCACAGGCTGTCCATGTCCTGAAAGCCAAAATTGACGACGGAATCGCGCACATGCGGAACGTCGGACAGATCAGAGCAGACATCCAGCCGGATCGTGTTCATCAGGCTGGCGATATCCAGCGCCAGATTGGCCCGCAGCGCCTGTTCGCTGGCCCCCTCGCGCCGTTTCTGGCTGAGAATGGTCAGATCGCGTTCCCCGTCGGTATAGGTCCGGTCCTGATGCCGAGCATCCCGGCGGGCGGCGGAATCGCGGAAGATATGCATCAAGGACATCTCGCGCAGCCCGCCGATACGGGTATCGCCGCTGCCCGAGGGTTGACGATGCTGCGCCATGACCACCCCGAATGTTCAGAACCCAGCCGGCAATGGCCTGCCGGTCGAAATGAAGCAGGGTCGGCACAGCAAGCCGACCCCGCCCCGAAGTGTCAGATGATCCATCCGTGACGGATCGAAGCGGGCTCTGTTACGAGTTCCACTCTTTGTTTTCGGCAATGTCCCAGCCCGCCAGGGTCTCGGCGCCCGAGGCACCCGAATCTTCCTGAAGGGTATAGAGAACTTCGAACTTGCGGAAGTTCAGGGTCAGGGTTTCCTGAATACGGTCCAGACCATCCTTCTGACCACCGGTCGAATAGCTGGTGATCATGATGTTTTCCATCTTGATGCGGAAATACTCGACCGGGGCGGTGCCGCCCGATTTGCGCACGATCAGTTCACCATGCTCAAGATGCTCGCCGTTGGTGCAGCGCTTGATCAGGTCGTTCGAGGCCAGATCGACATATTTGGTCAGGGTGATGTCCTGGACATTCACCTTGCCGCCGCCGCCGCCTTTGCCGATATGCGTGGTGCCCGACTGGGTCAGACCCCAGTTCCAGGCCAGCACATCAATCTCGTCGCGGTGCGTATCGTCCTGCGATTCGCCTTTGATGTTGTTGGAAAGTTTCAGAAAGATATCGACAGCCATAGGTCAAACTCCTCGATTTCGGCGGTCTGCTAAAAACTCATTTACCTTTGGGTAGCTTGGAAACGAGCGACATCCCGACATCCATGCCTTCCAGCTGGAAATGCGGTTTCAAATAAAATTTCCCCATATAATAGCCGGGATTCTCCTCGTCCTCTACAACCTCGACTTTCGCGCCGGCAAGTGGCTTCTTGGCCTTTTCACGCTCGGAAGCGCTTTCAGGATTGCCGGACACATACTTGTTGACCCAGGTTTGCAGCTGGGTCTGAAGCTGAAGCCGATCGGGGCTTTGTCCGATCTTGTCGCGGACCATACACTTCAAATAGTGACTGAACCGTGACACGGCGAAAATATAGGGAAGGCGAGCCGACATATTGTCGGACGCCGTGGCCTGCTCGTCCACGTATTTCTTGGGGCGATACAGGGTCTGAGCACCGATGAACGCCGCCTTGTCCGTATGCTTGCGATGGATCAGGCCGATCAGGCCCGCCTTCGACAGCTCGGCCTCGCGCCGGTCGGTGATCGAGACTTCGGTGGGGCATTTCAGATCCTTGGACCCGTCGCCCGTGTCGAAATTATGGGTGGGCAGGTTCAGCACCTCGCCGCCCGACTGCACGCCGCGGATCTGCACGGTCCAGCCGTGATCCTTGTGGGCGCGGTTGATATTCGCCGCCATCGCATGGGCCGCGTTCATCCAGGCATATTTGATGCCCTCGTGACCGTCGGTCTCTTCCTCGAAGTTGAACTCTTCGACGACCGAATTGGCGCCCTGCCCATAGGGTTCGCGCGACAGCACGCGCGGCAGGGTCAGCGCGATATAGCGCGAGTTTTCCGAATCGCGCAGCCCGTTCCAGGCGGCGTAATCGGGGGTATCGAAGATCTCGGACAGATCGGGCGGCGTGCCCAGCTCGTTCCAGCTGTCCAGACCCAGCAATTCGGGCGCAGCAGCCGAGACGAAGGGCGCATGGGCCGCGGCGGCCACCTTGCCCATGTCGCGCAGCAGCGCCACATCGGCGGTCGAGTGGTCGAAATAGTAGTCCCCGATCAGCGCCCCGAAAGGCTTGCCGCCAAGCGTGCCGAACTCGGCCTCATAGACGATCTTGTTCAGGGGCGACTTGTCCCATTTCGCGCCGGGATAGCGGCGCATCATCTGCTGCAATTCCTTTTTCGAGACGTTCATCACCTTCACCCGCAGCGAGGCGTCGGTCTCGGAATTGTTGACCGTATAGGCCAGCCCGCGCCACGACGATTCCAGCTTCTGGAATTCCTCGTGGTGGATGACCTCGTTCAGCTGTTCGGTCAGCTTCTGGTCCAGCTTCGACAGCATCGCGTCGATGGTGTCGATCACGTCCTCGGCGATCAGGGTCTGGTCGTCCAGCGCCTCGCGCACCAGCGCGACAACGGCGTTATCGACCTCTTTCGCGGCGACATCGGTGCGCGGCTTGATCGTCTGCCGCAGGATATCGGAAAACTCGTCCAGTCCGGACAGTGCGCCAGCGTCGGCAACCTGCGCCTGCTTTTCCTGCGCCATGTTCAGCTGTTCCCTTCAGATGTGTCCGTTGTGCCTTCGCGCTCGGACAGGGCCGCCATCAACTCGGGGTCGTTCAGCAGCTTGCGGATCTGTTCCTGCGCCTTCGGCTTCGAGTTCATATAGCGTTGCAGGTTGGCCAGATGCTGCCGCGCCTCCAGCAGCTTTTTCAGCGCCGGAATCTGGGCCGCGACCTTGGCCGGGTTGAAATCTTCCATGCTCTCGAAATGCAGCGAGACGCCCATGCGGCCATCATCGCCCATCTTGTTCTCGACATTGAAGGACAGGCCGGGGGCCACGCTTTTCATGTAGTCGTCCAGCGTCGAGGCGGTCACATCGACGAAGTCGCGCTCTTCCATGTCGGGCTTGTCGGTTTCGGACGCATTGCCGGACAGGTCGGACATCACCCCCATGACGAAGGGAAGTTCGACCATCTTCTCGGAATCGTAAGGGTCTTCGTAGGAAATATTCACCCGCGGCGGGCGATTGCGTTTCAAAAAATCAGTCGATTTGTCGGATGCCATTCTTTCAATCCTCCGCTGCGGCACAGCAGACGTAAAATTCACTACAGAGTCAATCCAAACAAGCCACGGTCATGTCAATCAATTTGTCCGGGCGGCACAAGAAGTTCAGCCATAATGGCATCAAATCGCTTGCCCAGCATGTCACGAGCCTTCAGCAGAAGCAATGGGATTGGGCTCGCGGGTTCGTGAACGGTGAAATAGCCCTCCACGCCAGTCAAAAAGCCGTTGATGTCCGCCCGCGCCCGGATGGGCGGCAGCTGGATGGGCGAATCTTCGCCGATACCCCCGTCCTTCAGGCCGCTTTGGGACAGCGTTTTCAGCCGCTCCATCGGCAGGCTGAAGCCGCTGCCGTGGCCGATATTCAGAATCGCGCTGCCCGCGCGGTCGGGCATCAGCACCTCCATCGCCTCGACCAGCGAGGCGCCGACCAACAGCCGCGACTGTTCGACCAGCAGCAGCGCGGGGGATGAGGGTTCATGCCGCGCCATCCATGCCTGCACCGCCTCCAGCGCCGCCGCAGCCGTCGCCCGGTCGGTGATCGCGGGGCCCGATCCGCCTGACGCCGGGGCGGCCGGCGCTTGTGGCGTGTCGGTCAGCGCCTCGGGCGCGGGTTCGGCGGGCAGTTCCGGGGTCGCGGCCTCGGACCAGGGGCGCAATTCGGGCCGCGCGGTGGCGATCATCGCCTGCATATCCGCAATCGCCGTGCGCACCGCGCCCAGTTCCGGGGTGAAGCGCGCCCCGGGATGACTTTGCGTCAGACGCTGGATGCGGAACAGGGCGTCGGCGGCGCGCGACAGCTGGTCATTCACCGCCGCCAGAGGTCGCTGAACCGCGTCCGGGCGCAGCGCCGCCAGCACGTCGGTGCCGGGCAATTCCTGTTCGGACATACGAGGCGCGGCCTTGCCGCTGGCGACCATGTGGCGACGCAGCGTCACATCGCTGCCGGGCAGCAGCGGCAGATGCAGAAGCGGCATCACCGAGGCGGGCTGGCTGTTCAGGGCCTCGATCGCGGCGCGACGATCCGCTGCCCCCGAATCGACGCGCGGATGCAGATCATCCGGCCATTGGCCCATCAGCGCCGCCATATCCTCCAGACTTGAAGTGAAGTCTGACAATTTTCCGGCAAGTATCTGGTATCTCGCCAGAATGCTGACCAACCTGAGGTCGCGACTGCGCGTCAAAAGCCCCCGGATCGCCGCCGTCTCGGCGCCCAGATCAACCGAACGTGGATCGAACAGCCGGTCCTCGCGCCCGTCTCCGGTCGAGCCGGGAATGAAATAGCGTTCCGGCAGGCGCGACTCGGCCTCGAAATAGTAATCCAGAAACGCCTCATCATCGGCGCGTTCAAGATCCGGGCCGCAGGGATCACTTTCCGATACCGGCTCCAACAGGTTCAACGCCATGGTCGCTCCTTGCTATTTCCGACCCTGCTCGTCTGCCTTGCGATAGGCGGCGGCGAACAGGCGGGTGAATTCATCCAGAATGCCGTTCTCGCTGGCGGTCTTGGCATCCCAGCGCTGTACGAAGGTTTCCCATGCCCGCCCCTTGCGCCCGCCGGTCAGGGCGCTGCCCCGCGCTTCGGCCTCGATCCGGCCGGGGTCCAGATCGTGCAGCAACTCGATCAGCGCTGGTTGCAGCGCGGCGAACAGCGCGGTCTGGTGGCGGCGCAGATCGGACAGCGCCTCCTCGAACCCCGCGGCCCCGGTCAGGAAACCCGCGCGGGGCTTGAGGAACAGCGCCTCTATCGCCTGTTCCGGATCGGGCAGGAATTTCAGCGGGTTGTTGTCACTTGCGCCGCGCATGGTGCGGTCTCCGGCGCGGGTGAAATGGCGCGCGGCGGCGCGATCCTGCAAGGCCAGCATCAGCTGCGAGGCACTGGCGCGCAGGGCCTCGCCCAGCACACGCCCGAACGCTTCGGGATCGGCCTGCGGCATATCGCCGCCCTCAAGCCCGGCACCGCGCATGAAGCCACGCAGAAACGCCGCCTCATCGACCGGCGCGGGGGGTGGTGGCGCGGCAGCCGCCGCCGGTTCAGGTTGAGAAGCCGCTGGCAAATCAATGAAATCATCGGAAAAATCAGGATGCCGGGCCGAGGATTGCACCGGCAGCGGATCGACCGGCGCACCGCCAAAGCCATCCAGCGCCCAGGGGTCCTCTTGCGGGGCTTCCTCGACCGGGCGGTCCATCCGATGTTCCGGCAAGGACGCGGGCGACAGCGCCGCCCCCCCGTCCGGCATGTCGAAAACCGCCACGATGATATATTGCCCGACCTGAAACCGGTCGCCGTGGCTCAGCGAATGCGGCGCACCCAGCCGGTGGCGATGGCCCTGCAAGAACGTGCCATTGGTCGAGACATCGGTCAGCCACCATGTCGCGCCGTCAAAACTGACCTCGAAATGATGGCCCGAGATATAGCGGCTGGCATCGGGCAGCACCCAGTCCATGCCGTCGCGGCGTCCGACGCGGATCCCGCTTTCGGGGACAAGGATGCTGACCGGGCCGCCATCATCCAGAACGTGGAAATTCTCTATCTGCAGGGTCAGGGTCATATTGCTTACGTCACCCCGAACAAGGTTTCGGCCATGTCGAGGATACGCGCAAGAAAAATGGAACGCTGGGACAAGGGGACACGCGCCAGACAGGACAGCACCGCGCTGTTGACAGCAACCGGGGTCTTGTGGGTCGGTGAGGGATCGGGATCGTTCGGCGCGGGCCTGCCGGTGGACCAGCCCACCGCAAGGCCCAGCAGGACCGAGGGGCCACGGGTCGGCATCCACAGCGCCTCTTTCATCAGCTGATGGCGCAGCCGGGTCGTCGGATTGCCCAGCCAGGTGCCGATCTGCTCCATCATCTGGCGTTCCTGCGGTTGCAGATGCTCGGCCATCAGGCGCAGACATTCATAGCCCCAACCGGCGGCCGAGGGCGGCAGTGCGGCAAAGGCGGTATAGGTCACCGCCTCTTCCGGCGTGGTGGAAAATCGCAGCCGGGCCAGAAAGCGCAGGTGGTCCTCATCCGGCAGCGGGCGCAGCTTGACCAGTTCGCCCAGCTGCACGATCCGCGCGAACAGTTCAGCCGGGCTTTCCGGTCGCATACGGCGCTGCGGCCGTCGGGTCGTTTCTTCGGTAACGCTGGAATTCATCTGTCCCCGCCTGCGACCGGCCTTGCCTCAAGTGCCGGCGCCCCAAGTTTCGGCGGATTATGGAAATACTGCGGGCCGGGCGCAACCCGCCCCGGCCCGTTATTCACCGCTGAGCCCGCCCGGCGCGGCAGAAGGCCGGATCAGACCGACAGGAAACCGCCGTCCACCGGCAGGACCGCGCCCGAAATCATCGCGCTGCCGGGTGACAGCAGCAAGGCGATGGCGGTTGCGACCTCATCTGCCTCGGCAAAGCGGTTCAGCGGGTGGCGCACCATCATCGGCTGGCTTTTCTGCGGATCGCTCCAGGCCTCTGCCGCCAGTTCGGTCAGGGTGATGGTGGGGGCGACGCAGTTGACGCGGATGCCGTGGGGGCCAAGTTCCTTGGCCATGACCCGGCTGGCGCCCTCCAGCCCCGCCTTGGACGCGGCATAGCACAGATGGTCCTGAAACCCGCGATGACCGGCGATCGAGGTGATGTTGACGATCGCCCCGCCGCCGCCCGCCGCGATCCGGGCGCGGGCGAATTCCTGACAGGTGATCAGCGCGGCCCGCAGGTTGATGCCCAGAACGGCCTCGTATCCCGCCTCGGTCATGTCGGTGACGGATTCCAGCACGTTGATCCCGGCACTGTTGATCAGGAAATCGCAGGTCCCTGCCCCGGCCATGGCGGCGCGGGTGGCCGCCACATCGGCCAGATCGACGCGGATTCCGCGCGCCCCGGTCTCGGCCTCAAGGCTGTCCAGATCGGACTGCGTGCGGCTGAGGGCGACAACCCTTGCCCCGCGTTCGGCCATGACTTTGGCACAAGCGCGGCCGATGCCCTTGCCCGCGCCGGTGATGATGACGGATTTACCGGAAAACTGCATGTCGCCTCTCAGGATGTGACGGGGGTTTGCAAGGGCGCCAGCGCCTTGCGGATCTCGCGCGCGCTGCGTTGCAGGGTCAGGAAGGCATCGTATCGCGCATCCTGCAAGGCGCGGCTGCCGGGATCGGGCGCGCAGCTTGCGGCAATGCGCGACATGGCGGGCATGGCGGTGGCAAGGTCGGGATGAACCCCCGCCGCCACCGCCCCCAGCATGGCCGAACCCAGCAGAACGGGTTCGGGGCATTCGGTGATCTGGACCGGCAGGCCCGTCGCATCGGCCAGCAATTGCCGGGTCAGAGGGTGCGCCCCCGCCCCGCCGCTGATGCTGATGGTTTCCACCGGCGCACCGTGGGCGGCCTGCGTCTCGATGATCTGGCGCAGCCCATAGCCCAGCCCACAGATCCCCGCGACATAAAGCGCGACCAGCGAATCCGGCCCGGTCTCCATCCCCTGCCCCATGATGACGGCGCGGGCATGCGGGTCGGCAAAGGGCGCGCGGTTGCCCAGAAACTCGGGCACGACATGCAGGTCGTCGGCCAGCCGCAGCGGATCACGCGCCAGTTCCAGCGCCCGATCCGCCAGCCATTGCGGCAGGGATTTCCCCGCGGCAGCGGCCAGCGCGGTGGCATCAGCGGTGGCCGGATGCAGCTGCACCAACTGGTCGATGGCGGCGCCGGCGGCGGATTGCCCGCCCTCGTTCAGCCATGCGCCCGGCACCATGGCCGAGTAATAAGGCCCCCATACGCCGGGCACGAAGGCCGGGTCGCGCGTGGTGGTCATGGTGCAGGACGAGGTGCCGAAGACATAGCCCAGACAGGCGCGCGCATCGCCCCCCGCCGCAACCGTGCCGACGCCGCCCGCATGGGCGTCGATCAGCCCCGCTGCCACGGCGATGCCGGGACGCAGGCCCATATCCGCCGCCGCACTGTCGGTCAGCCCCTGCCCCAGCCGCGTGCCGGGATCGACGACGCTTTGTCCGATACGGGCGAATTCCTGATCGGCCAGATCGCCCAGACCGATCTGGCGGAAATAGCCCGCGTCCCAGCGCCCCTCATGCGCCAGATAGGTCCATTTGCAGGTCACCGTGCAGGCCGAACGATCCAGCGCCCCGCTGGCCTTCCATGTCAGGAAATCGGTCAGGTCAAAGAAATGCGCGGCGGCCTCATAGACCTGTGGCCGGTTTTCGCGCAGCCACAGCAGTTTCGGCGTCTCCATCTCGGGCGAGATGCGGCCGCCGACATATTTCAGCACCTCGTGGTCCTGACGGTTGATCCGCTCGGCCTGTTCGGTGGCGCGGTGATCCATCCAGACGATGATATCGCGTTCGGGATGGGCGGGGTCGCCGACGGGCAGGCCCGCGCCATCCGGCCCCAGCACGACCAGCGAACAGGTTGCGTCAAAGCCGATGCCCGCGACCTGCGCCGGGTCGATGCCCGCGTCCGCCACGGCCTCGCGCAGCGATTCGCAGACCGCCTGCCAGATCTGGGCGCTGGACTGTTCGGCGATGACGCCCCCTTCGCGATGCATGACGATGGGCCGTTTGGCCGTGGCCAGCAGCACGCCCGCGCTGTCAAAGACGCCCGCCCGGGCCGAGCCGGTGCCGACATCGATCCCGATCAGATACTGGCTCATGGTCGTGGCCCCCCGTTCCTGCCTAGACCCGATCGAAATTGGTGGGCAGCACCAGCATGTCGCGGATGGTCACCGTGCGCTTGCGGGTCAGCATATAGATCACCGCATCCGCGACCTCTTCGGGGTCGATCAGGCTGCCGGATTCGCGGGCCTTGCGCAGGTTTTCCTCGGGCCAGTCGGCCAGCAGCGCGGACACGACCGGCCCGGGCGAGACCTGCGCCACGCGCACCCCGTGCGGGATCATCTGCCGTCGCATCCCCTGCACGAAGCTGGTGATCGCCCATTTCGAGCCGGAATAGACCGGCTCCCACCATGTCGGGTAATGGCCGGCGATAGAGCAGGTGACGATGATGTCGCCGGTCTTGCGCGACGACATATGCGGCACGACCGCATGGACGTTCTTCATCACCGCATTGACGTTGAGGTTCAGCATGCGGTCGATGGCCTCGGGCGTCGTCTCGGTCAGATCGCCGCCGATATAGGTGCCCGCGTTGCAGTAAAGGATGTCGATGTGATCGACCTTCGACAGGATCTCGGGCACCATCGCATTGCAGCTGTCGGCATCCAGCAGATCGGTCACCTGCGCGATGGCCTTTTCGCCCAGATCGGCAGCCAGTTCGTTCAGCGCGTCGCGGTTGCGGTCCACCATGACCACGGTCGCACCCTGATCCAGCAGCGCGCGGGTCGCCGCCAGACCGATCCCCGAGGCCGCGCCGGTGATGACGGCAATCCGGCCTTCCAGCGATTCAGACATTCATATTCTCCTGTGTTCGAAGTCCTGCGGGCGGGGCTTATCGCCACTCGCGCCCGATATAGATGGCCAGCAGGATGATCGCGCCCTTGATCACGTCCTGCAGATAGGGGTTGATGCCCATCAGGTTCAGCCCGTTGTTCAGAATGCCCAGCAGCACCGCGCCGATCAGCGTGCCAAGGATCAGCCCGCGCCCGCCCGCGATGGCGGTGCCGCCAAGGACGACGGCGGCGATGGCGTCCAGTTCGAACCCCTGCCCGGCATTGGGCTGCCCGCTCATCAGGCGTCCGGTCAGGATGACGGCGGCCAGCGCCGAGGTCAGACCCGAGATGCCATAGACCAGCAGCTTGACCCGCTGCGTCTTGACGCCGGACAGTTTCGCGGCGGTCTCGTTGCCGCCAAGGGCATAGACATGGCGGCCAAAGGCGGTGCGTTGCAGCAGCACCCATGCAAGGCCATAGATCACCAGCATGATGATTACCGGCACCGGCACGATGCCGACGCGGCCCACGCCGAACCACGAGATCCAGCTGGGGATGCCGCTGATGGGATAGCCGCCGGAATAGATCAGCCCCAGCCCGCGGGCCATGCCCATCGTGGCCAGCGTGACGATGATCGCGGGCATCCGGCCCCATGCGACCAGCGCGCCATTGGCCAGCCCGATGCCCATGCCCAGCAGCAGCCCGATCATCAGCGCCACCGCGGGCGGCAATCCGGCATTGACCATCAGCCCGGCACTGATCGTGCCGACCAGCGCCATGACCGCGCCGACCGACAGGTCAATGCCGCCGGTCAGGATCACGAAGGTCATGCCGACCGCCAGAATCCCCACGATGGACACCTGCCGCAGCACGTTCATGATGTTGTTGACGCTGAAAAAATTATCGCTGGCAAGGCCCATCAGGACCGACACGACGATCAGCCCGATCAGCGGCAGCGCCAGCGGCGAATGCAGCAGGCGGCCAAGATTGAGACCGCCGCTTTTGCCGGTATTTGCTTCATGCGACATGTTCGACTCTCCCGGTCGTGGCGTGGGTCATGATCTCTTCGGAATTGATGGCGTCGCCTTCGACCGTGGCCACGATCCCGCCGGAACGGAACACGCAGACCCGGTCGGACATGCCGATCACCTCGGGCAGTTCGGACGAGATCATGATGATGGCGTTGCCCTGCGCGGTGAATTCGCGCATCAAGCCATAGATTTCCGCCTTGGCGCCGACATCGATGCCGCGCGTCGGCTCGTCAAAGATCAGCACCTTCATCTGGTGATTCAGCCAGCGGGCGATGACGACCTTCTGCTGGTTGCCGCCCGACAGCGTATCGACACGCGCCATCGGCCCCTGCGCCTTGACGCGGACCTGCGCCATCGCGGCCTCGGTCGAGACGCGCTCTTTCTTCAGATCGATGAACCAGTGGCCCTTGCGATATTTGCCGTAATTGTTCAGCGAGATGTTCTGAAGGATGGAAAAGCTGGTGATCAGCCCCTGCTCCTTGCGGCTTTCGGGCAGCAATCCGATGCCGTGGGCCAGCGCGTCATCGGGACCGGACAGGCGCTTTTCGACGCCATCCACCCGGACCTTGCAGCGCGCGGCGGGACCGGCACCCAGCATCGCCAGCACGGTTTCCGTCCGGCCCGATCCGACCAGCCCGGCAAAACCCAGAATCTCGCCCGCGCGCAACTGGAAGCCCGAGACGGGGCCGCCCTTTTTCAGCTGCACCTCCTCGACCTCGATCATCAGCGGCGCGGCGGGGACGGGCGTGGGTTTGGGCGGGAAATTGGCCTCGATCCGGCGGCCGACCATCATTTCGACAAGCCGGTCGTTATCGACCTCGGACACCGCGCAAGAGGCGATGAAATTGCCGTCGCGCAGAACGGTGATGCGGTCGCAGATCTGGAAGATCTCTTCCAGATGGTGCGAGATGAAAACGATCGCCACGCCCTGCTTGCGCAATTCGCGCATGACCTTGAACAGATGTTCGACCTCGGTCGGGGTCAGCGTGGCGGTGGGTTCGTCCAGCACAAGGATGCGTGCATTCAGCGACAGCGCCTTGGCGATCTCGACGAATTGCTGCTGCGCCACGGACAGCCGGTTGATGGGGCGGTCCAGCGGTACATCGATGGCCAGCTGGGCCATGATCTCGGCCGCCCGCTTGCGCATGGCCTTGCGGTCCAGCAGGCCAAGCGGACCCCGGATTTCACGCGCCAGAAACATGTTCTCGACCGCGTCCAGATGCGGAATCAGGCTGAATTCCTGAAACACGATGCCGATCCCGGCCTCGATGGCCTGATCGTAATCGGCAAACTGACGTTCGGTCCCGTCGATGCGGATCGTGCCGGCCGAGGGCTGGATGATGCCGCAGAGGATCTTCATCAGCGTGGATTTGCCCGCGCCGTTCTCGCCCAGCAGCGCGTGGACCTCGCCCGCGCGCACGTTCAGATCGACGCCGTGAAGCACCTCGATCCGGCCAAAGCTTTTCCTGATCCCGCTCAGTTCCAGCATGATGCCTCCTGACAGGTTGCGATGCGCCCCGGCGAAGGGGCGCATCAAGGGGATTACCAGCTGAAGTCAGCCGCGTTCTCGCTGTCGACCACCATAACATCGATCGGCACTTCGGCGGGAACGACGCGCGCGCCCCATTTCTGCGCCAGCGCCAGCGCCAGACCGACGCGAACCTGATCGCGCGGGAATTGCGCCGTGGTTTCGATGAAGGGGCCGCCGTCGGCGATGGCCTGCACCGCCTCGGGCGCGCCATCGACCGAGGTCAGCTTGATGTCGCGGCCCGAGCCCTGAATGGCGGCCAGCGCACCCATCGCGCCGCCGTCATTGACCGAGAAGATCCCGGCAAGGTTCGCATGCGACTGGATCATGTTCTCGACCACGCCAAGCGCGACCGAGCGGTCCTGACGCCCGTTCTGGGTGGTGACCAGATTGATGCCGTCGAATTCCTCCAGCGCGGCCTTGCAGCCCTCGACACGTTGCAGGATCGGCACCACCGGGATGCCGTCGAGGATCGCCACATCGCCCTCGCCCCCCAGCGCCTCGGCCAGATATTTGCACGACAGATAGCCCGCATCGCGGTTCTTGGAACCGACGAAGGTATCGACCGGGCCATTCGCATTGGCGTCCACGGCGACGACGATCACGTCCTGCGCCTTGGCGGCGTGGACGGCGGCCTCGATCCCGGCGCTGTCGGTGGGATTAAGCAGCAGGATGTCGATACCTTGTTGCAGCATGTCCTCGACATCCGAGATCTGCTTGGCGACGTCATGGCCGGCATCGGTCACCACCACATCGGCGCCCAGATCGGCGGCGGCCTCGTTCAGGGCCTCTTGCATGGACACGAAATAGGGGTTGTTCATTTCCTGAAACGTCATGCCGATCTTCAGCATGTCCTGAGCAAGCGCAGGTGCGGCAACCAGCGCAAGCGCCAGCGCAGACGCGGAAAGCAGTTTGGAATTGGTCATCTGGATCCTCCCATCGGGAACTTGAGGCGGGCAAGGCCCGCATGACTCGGAACGACGGTGCGCCGTCCGAATTGGCGAAAAAGCAGGCGGCGCCCTGTCACTCGGCCATGACCAGATCCCGGTTGGCGGCGAATGTGGCCCTGAACTGCGACGGCGACATGCCCTTGAGGTTCAGGAAGTGGCGGTTGAAGTTGGACAGGTTGGAAAATCCGACCTCGAAGCAGATTTCGGCAACCCGCGTGTCAGGATCGGTCAGCAGCATCTGGCAGGCCAGGTCGATGCGCAGCTGGTTGCGGTATCGCACCAGCGTCGTGCCGGTATGGCGCTTGAAGGCACGGGAAAACGCGCTTTGGCTTTGGCCGACCATCTGCGCCAGCTCGCTTTCCTCGACCTGTTCGGTCAGGTGATCCTTCAGATGGGCGATGGCGCGGTTGATGCCGCTGTCATTGATGCGGGTCAGGTCCAGCTCGAAGCTGAGGCTGGCCAGAACCTCGTGCTGCCCCTCGGCCAGATGGCCAAGGATTTCCCAGAACAGCGCCAGACGCATCATGCCCTGCGTCTCGATCAGCCGCTCGACCAGAGGGCGCACCCTGTGGCTGGTCGCCTCGTCGAACAGCAACCCGCGGCGGCTGCGGTCCAGCAGCGGGCGGATCGCGGCCATTTCGGGCATGGTCTCGCAGGCGTCCTCGATAAAACCCTCGGGGAACTGGATCACCAGTGAACGCAGCGGTACGGCCTCGCCCGGTGCCAGATCGCTGATCCAGTTCTGCGGCAGGTTCGGGCCGGTCATGATCAGCTGGCCCGGGCCGAAATCGCCGACGAAATCGCCGATATAGAACTTGCCCGAGGTCGCCACGACCAGATGGATCTCGTATTCGGGATGATAATGCCAGCGCACCGTGCGGAACGGATAGCCATGCATCCACGCGGCGAAGGATTCGCCCTTGCGGATATGGACCAGTTCCAGATCGGGTTGCATTGCCATCCTCTCCCCCGTGCCCGCTCCTCCGGGCACGCCTCAGACATTTGGACGAGGCTAACGCCAAGGGGCCATGCAAGGCCACATCATGGCCAATAAATTACCGATACTATTTTGACCGGAAAATGTCAGGAATGCACAAGCGATAAGTCCGATGGTCCGGACGGATACGCCGCCACGCAGAAACCCTGCGCCGCATTGCAGCGGTGCGGGGCAGACAATTCACACGAAAGCAGGGAAAATCATGCGGATCGGCCCGCAAGCTGATCCTCAGACCAGCGGGCGCAGGCGGGTATAGGCGTTATGATTGCGGTCATACTTTTCCGCAAGCGCAGCACCCAGGTTTGCATCGGGGTGGATTTCCGCGTGGATTTTCGGCTGGCTGAACACCCGGTCCGAGATATCGTTCTCGGCGCAGGCCGCCGCCAGCCGGGCCGCGCCGAAGGCCGCGCCGAAATCGCCATCCTCGGGCTCCAGCAGCACCAGCCCGGTGGCCGAGGCCATCAGTTGCAGCCATGCCCGCGACCGCGCGCCGCCGCCGACGGCATAGGCGGCCTCCAGCCGGGTGCCCGCCGCCCTCAGCGCCCGCACGCAATCGGCAAAGGCCATCGCCACGCCCTCCATCGCCGCCTGCACCAGATCGGGCAGACCGGTGTTGCGGCGCAGCCCGTAAAAGGCGGCGGTGGCATCCGGGTCGTTCAGCGGCGTCCTTTCGCCCGACAGATAGGGCAGAAAGCTGACCGGCGATGGTTCCGTCACCTGATCCACCATCGCGGCAAGGTCGGGAACGGTGCGGCCGGTGATCTCGGACAGCCAGGTCAGGCTGTCGGTGGCCGACAGGATCACGCCCATCTGATGCCAGGTATCGGGGATGGCATGGCAGAAGGTGTGGACGGCATCGCCGGTATTGGGCTGATACCGGTCGGTGGCGGCAAACAGCACGCCCGAGGTTCCCAGCGACAGAAACCCGGTACCGGGCCGCATCACCCCCATGCCGCAAGCGGTCGCGGCATTGTCGCCGCCGCCGCCCGCCACCGGCACCGCCGGGACGCCCAAGCGCGCGGCCAGATCGGCGCGCAGATGGCCCGAGACATCGCTGCCCTCGACCAGTCGCGGCATGTGGTCGCGCGTCAGCCCGGTCGCCGCCAGCAGATCGTCCGACCAGTCGCGCCGGGCCACGTCCAGCCACAGCGTACCCGCCGCATCCGACATCTCGGCCACATGTTCGCCGGTCAGCCACAGTCGCAGATAATCCTTGGGAAGCAGCACCTTGGCGGTCTGCGCAAAGATGTCGGGTTCGTTTTCGGACACCCACAGCAGCTTGGGCGCGGTAAAGCCCGCCATGACCAGATTGCCGGCGATGCCGTGGAAATCGGCGGCCCCGGTCAGCGTGGCGCATTGTGGCCCCGACCGGCCATCATTCCACAGGATGCAGGGCCGCAGTACTTTGTCGGACGCATCCAGCAGCGTCGCGCCATGCATGTGACCCGACAACCCGATGGCCTTCAGCGCCGCCATCGCCTGCGGATGGTCGCGGCGCAGATCGGCGATCACGGATTCGGCGGCACTGATCCATTCGGCGGGGTCCTGCTCGGACCAGCCGGGATGCGGGCGACTGACGGTCAAAGCCGCATGGGCGACGCCAACGGTCGCAAAAGCCTCGTCCACCAGCATCGCCTTGATGCCCGAAGTGCCAATATCCAGCCCCAGATACATTCGCCTGTCCCTCCCAGTTCGCGACTTATTCCGGCATCGCGATTTGCAGTTTCACATCGGTGTCGCGCGCCTCGACCGCGCGGTCGAAGGCCGCGATGCTGTCCGCAAAGGGGATCGTGGCCGAGATCAGCGGCGTCAGATCCACCTTGCCCGACCCCATCAGCGCGATGGCGCGGTCATAGACATTGGCATAGCGGAAGACGGTCTCGACCCGCAATTCCTTCGCCTGCAAGCCGACGATATCCACCGGCACCGGATCGACCGGCATGCCCACCAGCACGATGGCGCCGCCCGGACGGGCCAGCGTATGCATGCCAAGGATCGCGGGCGCCGCGCCGGAACATTCGAACACCACGTCGCAGCCCCAGCCATCGGTTGCGCTTGCCACGGCCTCGGCCAGCGGGGTCTGGCGGATATTGACCACCTCGATGCCATCATAGCGGCTGATGATATCCAGCTTGGGCTGCGCCAGATCGCCGACGATCACCCGGGCGCAACCGCCCGCCAGCGCCGCCAGCGCCACCATCATGCCGATGGGACCGGCGCCCACCACCACGGCGATATCGCCCGGCTGGATCCGCGCCCGCAGCGCCGCCTGCATGCCGATGGCAAAGGGTTCGACCATCGCGCCTTCGGCGAATGACACCGCATCGGGCAGTTTATAGGTGAAGGCGGCGGGGTGGATCACTTCGGGCGTCAGACAGCCGTGAACCGGCGGCGTCGCCCAGAAGCTGACGGCGGGATCGACGTTATAGATCCCCAGCTTTGCCGCCCGAGAGGTCGGATCGGGAATCCCCGGCTCCATGCAGACGCGATCGCCGGGTTTCAGATGGGTGACGTCGGCGCCAACCTCAAGCACGGTGCCCGACGCCTCGTGACCCAGAACCATCGGCGCATCGACGACGAAATGGCCGATCTTGCCGTGGGTATAGTAGTGCACGTCAGAGCCGCAGATGCCGACCGTATGGGTTTTGATGCGGACATCCCGTGGCCCCGGATCGCCCGGAATGTCGAAATCCCGCAGCGACAGTTTGCCCTTTTCCTCAAGCACCAGTGCCTTCATCTCATGCCCCCAACACAGCCTGACAGGTCCGAATGGAAGGCATGAAGCGAGGCGGGCGGGAAGTAAACAGAAATCCGGCAACTTCGCCGATCCGGGCGCGGGACGGGAAAAATCCTATCACCGCCCGGGCCAGCCATCATTGAAACGGCGCCGCGGGCCGCCAGGGGCGATTCGGGCGCGCAAGACCGGCGCGCCCGCAACCCTGTCAGCGCAGAATGTATTCCAGCACCTTCTCGGCCGCCTCTTCCGGCGACAACTCGACCGTGTTGACCACGACCTCGGCATGTTCGGGCTCTTCGTAAGGGCTGTCGATGCCGGTGAAGTTCTTCAACTGACCCGAGCGCGCCTTGCGATACAGGCCCTTCACGTCGCGCTCTTCTGCGACATCCAGCGGCGTGTTCACATAGACCTCGACGAAATCGCCGTTCTCCATCAGATCGCGCACCATCTGCCGCTCGGACCGGAAGGGCGAGATGAAGGCGGTCAGCACGATCAGCCCGGCATCGGTCATCAGCCGCGCCACCTCGCCCACGCGGCGGATGTTTTCCACCCGGTCGGCATCGGTAAAGCCCAGATCGCGGTTCAGCCCGTGACGCACATTGTCGCCATCCAGAAGGAAGGTGTGCTTGCCCAGGGCATGCAGCTTCTTTTCCACGATATTGGCGATGGTCGATTTGCCCGAACCCGACAGGCCGGTGAACCAGACGACGCGGGCCTTCTGGTTCTTCTGCGCGGCATGGGCATCGCGGTCCACATCGACGGCCTGCCAATGCACGTTCTGGCTGCGGCGCAGGGCGAAATGGATCATCCCCGCCGCGACCGTCGCATTGGTCATGCGGTCGATCAGGATGAAACCGCCCAGATCCGGGTTGGTGGCATAGGATTCGAACGGGATCGAGCGGTCGGTCGAGATGTTCACCACCCCGATCGCGTTCAGCCCGAGTGTTTTCGAGGCCAGATGCTCCAGCGTGTTGACGTTCACCTCGTATTTCGGCTCGGTCACGGTGGCGGTGACGGTCTGGGTGCCCAGCTTCAGCAGATAGGGGCGGCCCGGCAGCATCTCGGCATCCGTCATCCAGACCAGCGTCGCCTCGAACTGGTCGGCGACCTCGCAGGGCTCGTCGGCCTGCACGATCACGTCGCCGCGCGAACAGTCGATCTCGTCCTCGAAGGTCAGGGTGATGGACTGGCCCGCGACGGCCAGATCCAGATTGCCGTCATGGGTGACGATGGATTTGACCCGCGTGGTCTTGCCCGAGGGCAGCACCCGGATCGGATCGCCCGGACGCACGCTGCCGGCGCCGATCTGGCCGGTAAAGCCGCGGAAATCCAGATTGGGACGGTTCACCCATTGCACCGGCATGCGGAAGGCATAATCCTGCATGGCGGTATCGCTCAGCGGCGCTTCTTCCAGATGGCCCAGCAGCGTTGGCCCCTGATACCACGGCATATGCGGGCTTTTCTCGACGATATTGTCGCCCTTCAGCCCGGAAATCGGGATCGGCAGAAAGCTGTCCATGCCGATCTGCTTGGCGAAATGGCTGTAATCGCTGACAATCTCATAGAACCGCTCGGCCGAGTAATCGACCAGATCCATCTTGTTGACCGCCAGCACCACGTTGCGGATGCCCAGCAGGTTCACCAGATAGGAATGCCGCCGCGTCTGGGTCAGCACGCCCTGGCGCGCGTCGATCAGGATCACCGCCAGATCGGCGGTCGAGGCGCCGGTGACCATGTTGCGGGTGTATTGTTCATGGCCCGGCGTGTCGGCGACGATGAATTTCCGCTTGTCGGTGGCGAAAAAGCGATAGGCCACGTCGATGGTGATGCCCTGCTCGCGTTCCGCTGCCAGACCGTCCACCAGCAGCGCAAAGTCGATCTCTCCGCCCTGGGTGCCGACGCTCTTGCTGTCGTTTTCCAGACTGGCCAGCTGATCCTCGAAGATCATCTTGCTGTCATAGAGCAGCCGCCCGATCAGCGTCGATTTGCCGTCATCGACCGATCCGCAGGTGATGAAGCGCAGCATGGTCTTGTGCTGGTGCTTTTCCAGATAGGCGTCGATATCCTCGGCGATCAGCGCATCGGTGACGTAAACGGGGTCGTTGCCTTCGGCGATGTGGGTGTCGGCGGACATCAGAAATACCCCTCTTGCTTCTTTTTCTCCATCGAGGCGGACTGATCGTGGTCGATCGCCCTGCCCTGACGTTCCGAGGTCGTGGTCAGCAGCATTTCCTGAATGACTTCGGGCAGCGTTCTGGCGGTGGATTCCACCGCGCCGGTCAGCGGATAGCAGCCAAGCGTGCGGAAACGCACCGATTTCATCATCGGCTGTTCACCCTCGCGCAGCGGCATCCGGTCGTCATCGACCATGATCAGCAGCCCGTCGCGTTCGACCACCGGACGCTCTTCCGAGAAATACAGCGGCACGATGTCGATGTTTTCCAGATGGATATATTGCCAGATGTCCAGTTCGGTCCAGTTGGACAGCGGAAAGACCCGGATCGATTCACCCTTGGCCTTGCGGGTGTTATACAGCTTCCACAATTCCGGGCGCTGATCCTTGGGGTTCCAGTGGTGATTGGCGCTGCGGAAGGAAAAGATGCGTTCCTTGGCGCGCGACTTTTCCTCGTCGCGGCGGGCACCGCCGAAGGCCACGTCGAAATTGTATTTCGTCAGCGCCTGTTTCAGACCGTCGGTCTTCCACATATCGGTGTGTAGGCTGCCGTGATCGAAGGGGTTGATGCCCTTTTCCATCGCCTCGGGGTTGTGATGGACCAGCAGCTTCATGCCAGCCTGTTCGGCGGCACGGTCGCGCAATTCATACATCGCGCGGAATTTCCACGTCGTATCGACATGCAGCAGCGGAAAGGGCGGAGGCGCGGGATAAAAGGCCTTCTTCGCCAGATGCAGCATACAGGCCGAGTCCTTGCCGACCGAGTAAAGCATCACCGGGTTCTCGGCCGATGCCACGACCTCGCGCATGATATGGATGCTTTCGGCTTCAAGCCGCTGCAAATGGGTCAGGGTTGCCCGGCTGATACCGGTCTGGCTTGCAGGGTTAGTCGTCATGGTCAGAAGGCCCTTCTTCTTGGCGCCGCCCTCATCGCAGATTTGTCCGGGAAGACCAAGAGGGGGTAAGCCGCGCTTTTCGATCGGCGTATCGTCTCGGCAAACATTCACCCATGAAAGGCGGCAATTTTACGACAGCGCCGCCAGGGCAGACGTTTTCCCGCGCAATCCCCCGCGGCAGGAACACCCGCCCGCATTTCGGGCAGTTTGGCGAAACGATAACCAGGGGATGATCGCCGCCGGGCTGCGCAATCGGGGCAAAAGGCCGAAGGACCTGCGGGCAATCTCTCGGTTTTGTGAGATCAGCCGCGCGAATCCCCCGGGCGATCCTGACTGCCTTTCGCGCCTGTCAGTCCCGTTCCGGCCCGACCGCAGGGGCGATGCAGAACGCACCCGCGACCAGCGCCGTCACGATCAACAGCGCCACCCTCAGCCCATAGCTCTCGCCGACCATGCCCAGACCCGGCGGGCCGACCAGCATGGCGACATATCCGACGATGGCCACGGCCTTGACGCGGGCCACCGCGCCCTCGCCCCCACGGCCTGCGGCGGACAGCGCCACCGGAAAGCCAAGCGAGGCACCGATCCCCCACATCACCACCGCGACCCCGGCCATCCATGGCGTCGAGCCAAGCGCGATATAGCCGATCCCCGCCGCCCCCAAAGCCGCGCAGACCCGCATCACATTCGTCGCGCCAAAGCGGTGCAGGAAGAAGCCGCCGCCGAACCGCCCGACCGTCATCGCCGCCGCGAAACCCACGAAGATCAGCGAACCCGAGGCCTGTGAAAAGCCGTGCTCGTCCACCATCACGATCGGCAACCAGTCATTTGCCGAACCCTCGGCCAGCGCCATCGCAAAGACGATCATCCCGATCAGCAGCACGCGCGGATCGCGCCAGACCGGCCTGCCCCCGGCCATATCCACCCGCCGCGCCGAACCGATGCCGAAACCCGCCACCATGCCGCCGCGAAAGATCAGGATCATCACCGCGACCAGCACCGCCATCACCAGCATATGTGTGCGCACCGTCACCCCCAGCGAGATCAGCGACAGCCCGACCAGCGCGCCGCAAAGGGTGCCAAGGCTGAAACAGCCATGCAATGTATGCAGCACCGGGCGGCCGACCAGCCGTTCGACCTGCGAGGCGTCAAGGTTGATGCCGATTTCGGCCACGCCCATGCCAAGGCCGAAGAACCCCAGCCCGACCGCCGCGACCAGCTGGCTGCCCCAGATCACGCCGAGCGCGATCGCCAGCAACGAGACAAAGACCAGCCACAACCCCAGCAGGCTGGCAAAACGGGTGCCAAAGCGGCTGACGATCCGGCCCGAACCAAGGATCCCGGCCATCGAACCCATCGACATGCCGAACAGCACCAGCCCCATCTGCGCGACCGATGCGCCGATGGCGTCGCGGATCTCGGGCGTTCTGGTCACCCATGATGCCAGCGCCACCCCCGGCAGGAAGAAAAAGACGAAAAGCGCGCGCTGTCTGCGCCTCAGCTGCTGATCCATGACGGCCCGCCATTGCCCGGTGCCGACAGGGCTGCCGGCGCAAGTGACCGGGCATAGGCACAAGCCCCGCCCGGCACAAGACCGCCGCCTTCAGCCCGCGGCCCGCGCCAGCCTTGCGGCGCGGCGTTCGGCCTGCACGTCCGGGTCTGGGTCCAGCCCCGCCGCCAGCAGCGCCTGCGTATAGGGCTGACGCGGGTTGTCGAAGATCTGGCGCACCGTGCCCATCTCGACCACCCGGCCATTCTGCATGACCATGACGTGATCGGCGAAATCGCGCACCACCGGCAGGTCGTGGGCGATAAAGACGAACGCGATGCCCAGCCGCTTGCGCAGCCCGTCCAGCAGTTCGATCACCTGCGCCTGAACCGACACGTCCAACGCCGACACCGCCTCGTCGCAGATAATCAGCTCGGGCTCCAGCGCCAGCGCCCGCGCAATCGCGATCCGCTGGCGCTGCCCGCCCGAGAACTGATGCGGATAGCGCCCGGCCATTTCCGGCTTCAGCCCGACCTGCCCCAGCAACTCGGCCACGCGGGCCTTCCATTTCGACCGGGGCAGGATCTGCGGATGGATGACCCAGCCCTCGGCAATCAACTGCCAGACCGTCATGCGCGGATTGAGGCTTTGCGTCGGGTCCTGAAACACCATCTGCAAATCGCGGCGCAGGGCGAACAGCTGGGCGTCGGGCATGGAAAACAGGTCCTGCCCCTTCCACAGCGCGCGGCCCCCCGTCGGCTCCTCCAGCCGCAGCAGCATCTTGGCCACCGTGGATTTTCCCGAGCCGCTTTCGCCGACGATGGCCAGCGTCTCTCCGGCCATCAGATCGAAGGACACATCATGGACGGCGGTGAAATCGCCATAGACCTTGCGGGCATTGCGCACCGACAGAACCGGCTCGGCCCGGGGCAGCGGATCATGCATCGCCCCCTTGCCCGGCGCCGCGCCGATCAGCTTGCGGGTATAGGGATGGGCCGGGCTGCGATAGACCTGCCGGGTGTCGCCGGTCTCGACCACCTCGCCGGCGTTCATCACCACGACGCGATCGGCGATCTCGGCCACGACGCCCAGATCATGGGTGATGATCAGCACGCCCATGCCGGTTTCGCGCTGCAATTCCTGCAACAGCGCCAGAACCTCGGCCTGAACGGTCACGTCCAGCGCGGTCGTCGGCTCGTCCGCGATCAGCAGATCGGGCTTCAGCGCCAGCGCCATCGCGATCATCAGCCGCTGCCGCTGCCCGCCCGAGAACTGATGCGGGTATTTGCCCATCGAAGCCTCGGCGTCGGGAATACCCACCCGGCCCAGCAGCCGCAGCGCCTCGGCCCTTGCCTTCGACCGCGCCATGCCATGCGCGGTCATTGTCTCGATGATCTGCCAGCCGACGGTATAGACTGGGTTCAGATGGCTCAGCGGATCCTGAAAGATCATCGCGATCTTGTGGCCGTTGACGCGGCGGCGCGCGGACGCGCTCAGCTTCAGCAGGTCGCGGCCCTCGAAGATGATCTGGCCGCTGGTGATCCGGCCCGGCGGCATGTCGATCAGGTCCATGATCGCCGAGGCCGACACCGACTTGCCCGAGCCGCTTTCGCCAAGGATCGCCAGCGTCTCGCCCCGGTCCAGATCGAAGCTGACATTCCGGACCGCCCGGACGGTGCCGGCCACGGTGTGGAACTCGACCGACAGGTCTTTCACCTGCAACATCGGCTCAGCCATTCCTGCGCCCCCTCATTTCAAGCCGCCAGCGTTGGGTCGGGTCCAGCGCGATGCGCATCCAGCCCGACAGCAGGTTCAGCGACAGCGTGGTCAGGATGATCGCAAGGCCCGGCCAGAAGGACAGCCACCATGCAGTCGTCAGATATTGCCGCCCCTGACTGATCATCAGCCCCCAGGTGATTTCCGGCGGCTGGATACCGATGCCCAGGAAGGACAAAGAGCTTTCGGCCAGCATCACGAAGGCGAAATCCAGCGTGGCGATGGTCATCAGCGTCGGCAGCACCACCGGCAGGATATGGCGAAAGACGATCCGCCGGGGCGAGGCGCCCATGACGCGGGCGGCCTGCACGAACATGCGCTCGCGCACCTCCAGCACCTCGGCGCGGGTGGTGCGCAGATAGACCGGGATGCGGGTGATCGCCAGCACAATCACCAGGTTGAGGATCGACGGCCCGAGGATATACAGCACCACCACCGCCAGCAGCAGCGAGGGAAAGGACATGATGACATCGGCCAGCCGCATGATCACCTGCCCCGTGCGCGGCCCGGCATAGCCCGCGATCAGCCCCAGAACCGTCCCGATCAGGGCCGAAAAGAACACCGCCCCGGCCGCCACCATCATCGTGTTCTGGGTGGCGACGATGATCCGCGCCAGCAGCGGACGGCCAAGCGCATCGGCGCCCAGAATCCACAGCCAGCCGCGCTCCCATTCAAAGGGCGGGGCGTTGCGCCCGCGCAGGTTCTGCTTTTGCGCCACGTCGTCCAGCCATGTCGGGCCGATCAGCGCAAGGATCAGCACCAGCGTCAGAAACAGCGCCGCCGCCAGCGCGAACTTGTCGGCCCACAGCATGCGGGCGAAGCGGACCAGCGGCTTCGGCTCGTCGGGGATGATGTCGATGGTTGCCATGGGTCAATACCGGATGCGCGGATCGAGCAGCGCATAGGCCATGTCGATCAGCAGGTTCATGATGAAGATGGCAATCGCGGTGATCATGATCGCCGCCAGCACGACGTTGAAATCGCGTTGCAGGATGGAATCGATCATCAGCTTGCCGACGCCAGGAAAGCCGAAGATCGTCTCGATCACCACCGCACCATTCAGCAGCGCCGCCGCCTGATCGCCGATCACGGTGATGACCGGCAGCATCGCATTACGCAGCGCATGGACAAAGATGATGGGCCGCGTCTTCACGCCCTTGGCGCGCGCGGTCTTGACATAGGCCGATGACAGCGCAGTGATCATCGAGCCGCGCACGACCTGCACGATCAGCCCGAAGGGGCGGATGAACAGCACCCCGATGGGCAGGACCCAGTGCCAGACGCTGCCCGTCCCCGAGGTCGGCAGCCAGCCCAGCCCGACCGAAAACACCACGATGGCGACGATACCCACCCAGAAATCCGGCGCCGAGGCCCCGATCAGCGAAGTCAGCGAGGCAATGCGGTCAAAGAACCCGCCGACGCGGAACGCCGCCATGGACCCCACGACGATGGCCGCCACCGTGACCAGCGTCATGGTGATGACGGCCAGTTGCAGCGTCCACATGAAGGCCTCGGTCACCACGTCGAAGGCAGGCCGCGCCCGGCGTACGGAATCGCCGAAATCCAGATGCAGCAGATCCCAGACATAGCGGCCGAACTGCACCGCGACCGGATCGTTCAGCCCGTGGATTTCGCGGAACTGGTGGCGCATCTCCTCGGACGCTTCCGAAGGCAGATACAGCGCCGCCGGATCACCCGTCAGCCGCGACAGAAAGAAGACCGCCACGATCAGCAGGATCAATGAGATCAGGCTGGCGAAGGCGCGTTGGCGTAGGAAACTCATCATGGCCGGGGCTCCGGTCGATATGGGCGGAGAGAGAGGGCGGGCGGAGGATGACCCTCCGCCCGGTTGTCAGGTCACCTGAACGCGATATCCGCCAGCGGCAGTTGCGAATTGGTGGCCATGGTGGGCTGCCAGTCCAGACGCTCGTTCACGCGGCTGAAGCCGACCATGTGGAACAGCAGCAGATCGGCCACCACCTCATCATGCAGATAGGCATGCAGCTCTTTCCACAGCGCCTCGCGCTCTTCGCCCGTCGCCGCCTGCGCGCGGTTGATCAGGTCGTCGGCCTTGGGGTCGTCGATGCCCGACTGGCGGCCATCCGACGCATATTTGAAATACATCGAGAAGGACGGATCGGCGCGGGAATTGTCATGCATGGCAACGACGATCATCGGCCCGCGACCTTCGGGATAGGGCTTGGAATACAGCTCTTCGAACTCGGCCACTTCATAGAATTGCAGCTCGACGGTAAAGCCCGCCTCTTGCAGCATCTGCTGGACCGCTTCGAGGATTTCCACGTTGTTGGGGAAATTCGCGGTGCGACCGACCAGCGTGATCGGCGTATCGGTGGCGACGCCATCGGCGGCGGCTTCCTGCAACAGGCGCGCGGCCTCTTCGGGATCATAGGGCCAGACCTCGACGCTTTCGTTCCAGCCAAGCGTGGGGGGCGGATAAACGGCACTGGCCAGCAGCGCGCCTTCGGGCACCAGCGTGCCGATGAAGGCTTCGCGGTCGATGGCCAGATTCAGCGCCTTGCGCACCCGCAGATCGTCGAAGGGCGTGACCGAGTGATCCAGCCGGCCATAGACCGTTTCGCTGTCCAGATAGGAAAAATCCGTTTCCGGGTTGGTCGCATCCAGTGCAGCAATCGAGGGCGAGATATCGGCCTCTCCGGTCGCCACCATCGCCGCGCGCACCGCCGGATCGGCCCGGAACAGATAGGTGGCCTCGGTCACGGCGGGCTGTTCGCCCCAGTAATCGTCGCGCTGGCTCAGCACGATGCGCTGGCCCGGTGTCCATTCGCTCAGCGCGTAAGGGCCGGTGCCGATGGGATCGCGCACGAATTCGATCGGCGTTTCCTCGGGCACAATGGCGATCAGCGTCAGCAGCAGCGGCAGGATCGGCTGTTCGGGATCGGCGGAAAAGTCGATGGTATGTTCGTCCACCACCTCGGCGCTGACGGTCATGCCGCCGAAATAGCGCGGCACCTCGCAGGTGATCGACGGGTCCATCGCCCGGTCGAAGGAATGTTTCACGTCATTGGCGTCGAACGTGGTCCCATCCGAAAAGGTGACACCCTGCCGCAAATGGAAGCGCCAGCTGCCGTCATCCAGCTGCTCCCAGCTTTCGGCCAGCTTCGGCTGCAACCCGCCGCCTTCGCGCAGGTCCAGAAAGGCCAGCGTCTCGTTGACGTTCTGCAATGTCACCCGCCCGATATTCGAGCGCGTGGTCATGCAGGGTTCCAGCAGGTCCACCTCTTCGTTCAGCACGATGCGGACGGTGCTGTCCTGCGCGAACGCGGGGCTCAGCGCCGCAGCTGTGGCAAACGCCCCCCAGATCAAGGATCTTGTGATCATTCATTCCTCCCTTGGCGTAGTGTCAAATTCATTCGACAGTCCTTGCACGTCGCGAGGCACGCGATGCGATCAGGGCTGCAAGGCAGATCAGCGCACCGCCGATCCAGACAGAGGGCTTTGCCAGTTCCGAAAACAGCAGATAGCCCAGAACCGCGACCAATGGCAGCCGCAGGAAATCGACCGGCGC
Organism: Paracoccus alcaliphilus; assembly: GCF_028553725.1. Taxonomy (NCBI): domain Bacteria; kingdom Pseudomonadati; phylum Pseudomonadota; class Alphaproteobacteria; order Rhodobacterales; family Paracoccaceae; genus Paracoccus; species Paracoccus alcaliphilus. The sequence continues at coordinate 99,432 of NZ_CP067126.1, read as the reverse complement.
CACGATGGACGCATCCGCCAGGCTGAAGGCATGGGTCATCAGCGCCATGCACCCCGCGCCCAGCACGCCTTGCAGCGCCAGCAGGCCCAGTTGCTCGCCCGTCGGCATGGTCAGAAAGGGCAGCGCCAGCACGAAAGCCAGCGGCACCGTCAGCAGCAGGTTCCAGATCACCAGCGTCGCCGTGCGGTCGCCCGAGGACATGCTTTTCAGCATCAGCTGAATGACCGCCTGCACCACCGCGCCCAGCAGCGCGAAGCCCATCGCCAGCGTCAACCCGGCGCCGGTCGGCCCGGCCACCAGAAACGCGCCGCAAAAGCCGATGATAACCGCGCAGATCTTCAACCCGCCCAGTCTTTCGCCCAGCAGCAGCGAGGCGCCAATGACGACAAAGATCGGCGAGGTAAAGGCAATCGCCGTCACATCGGTCAGCGGCCCCCGCGCAAAGGCGGCAAAGAACGCCACCAGCGCGATCAGCTTCAGCCCCGCCCGCGCCAGATGCTGACGCAGCGGATAGACCGATTTCAGGACCGATGGCCGCATCGCCACGATCGGCAGCACCGCAAGCCCGCCGAACAGCGCGCGGGTAAAGGCGATCATCATCGGATGCACGCCGCCATCCAGCTGCCGCACGATGGCGGCATCGACCGCGGACAGCACGGCACCCATCGCCGCCAGCCCCACCGCCAGTACCGCCGTATCGCCCCTTGCAACTGCCCGAGCCATGCCCCCTCCGAAATCTGCGCCGACACTTGTTCAGCGCGGATGCCAGACCATCGGACAGGCCCATGATTTTGTCAATATAAAACGGGATGGAAGGCAATCTTTACGGATGTGTGATTATATCATATTGTTTTTACTATTATATTTAACAATAACTACACCGATATGGGTTCGCTTTACATCTTTCAACTTGACAACTGTGAGAAATCCGCGCTGTCTTTGCGCAAATTCCGATCCGGGAGGACAGCATGGGACCAGAGGATATCGCGCAGCGCATGGATGGGCGGCTGATGCCCCTTGGCAACGGGACGCAAGAGGCATTCCTGCCCTCGCCCAAGGTGCAGAATCATGCCGCGTTCCTGTCTCTGGCCGATGACGGCGCGCTGATCTGCGCGTGGTTCGGCGGCACGCTGGAAGGCAAGTCCGACATCTCGATCCACGCCTCGGTGCTACTGTCGGGGGCCGGGGAATGGGGGCCGGTGCAGTCGCTCAGCCATGACCCCGATCATTCCGAGCAGAACCCGGTGATCTTCGCGGCGCCGGATGGCGGGCTGTGGCTGTTCCATACCTCGCAACCCTCGGGCAATCAGGACCAATGCCGCATCCGCATGGCGGCGATCCGCCGTGAAGGGGTGGCGATGACGGCGGATAAGGGCCGGTTTCTGGACCTGCCGCGCGGCTGTTTCGTGCGCGCGCCCGTCCGGCTGCGCGACGATGGCGCGTGGCTGCTGCCGATTTTCCGCTGCGTCCAGCGCCCCGGCCAGAAATGGAACGGCAGCCACGATACCGCTGCCGTGGGCGTCTCGACGGATGGCGGCCAAAGCTGGCGGTTGGAGGACGTGCCGGGTTCGATCGGCTCGGTCCATATGAGCCCGGTCGATCTGGGTCAGGGCCGCATGGCCGCCTTCTATCGCCGCCGTCAGTCGGATTTCGTCCACCGCTCGGACAGCGCGGATGGCGGGCACAGCTGGGCCGCGCCGGTGGCAACCGATGTGCCGAACAACAATTCCTCGATCAGCGCCATCACCCTGCGCGACGGGCGCATCGCGATGATCTGCAACCCGGTCAATGCCGCGATGTCGCCGGACCGCCGCGCCTCGCTGTATGATGAGTTGGGCGAGGATGACGACCGCCCCGACGCCGATCCCGCCGGCGGCTGCGCACCGATCTGGGGCGTGCCGCGCGCGCCGCTGGCGATCTGCATTTCCGGCGATGGCGGGCGGACCTTCCCGCAGCGCCTGCTGGTCGAGGACGGCCCCGGCACCTGCACCTCGAACGATTCGACCGATGGACGCAACAAGGAGATGTCCTATCCTTGGCTGCTGGAGGGCCCGGATGGGGTGCTGCACCTTGCCTATACCTATCACCGCCGCGCCATCAAATACATGCAACTGCAACCGGGCTGGGACGGCCGCCTTTCGGAGATTCGGACATGAGCGACATCATCGGCATCACCATGGGCGACCCGGCAGGCGTCGGCCCCGAGATCAGCGTCAAGGCGCTGGCGGAGATGACGCCCGAGGATCGGGCGCGGACGCTGATCTATGGCAACCTCGCCACGCTGGAGGCCGCCAGGGCCGCCGTCGGCGTCGATCTGGATCTGACCGATCGGGTGGTGAATATCGGTTATGACGGCGCCCCCCTGCCCTGGGGCCAGCTGTCGCCGGTCGCGGGCGACGCCGCCTTCCGCTTTATCGAGCGCGCGGTGTGCGACGCGCAGGCCGGTCGGATCGGCTGCATCGTCACCGCGCCCATCAACAAAGAGGCCCTGAACGCCGCAGGCCATCACTATGACGGCCATACCGGCATGTTGCGCAGCCTGACCGGGGCCGAAGCCGCCTATATGCTGCTGGCGTCCGAGCGGCTGAAGGTCATCCATGTCTCGACCCATGTGTCGCTGAAGGACGCCATCGGGCGGGCCACGACCGAACGGGTGCTGGCCACGATCCGCGCGGGCAATGCCCATCTGAAGCGCATCGGCATCAACGCACCGCGTATCGCGGTGGCGGGCATCAACCCCCATTGCGGCGAAAACGGGTTGTTCGGGACCGAGGATGACGACCAGATCGCCCCCGCCATCGCCGCCGCCCGCGCCGAGGGCATCGACGCCAGCGGCCCGATTTCCGCCGATACCGTGTTCCACCGCGCCTATTCCGGCGCATTCGATCTGGTGGTCGCGCAATATCACGATCAGGGCCATATCCCGATCAAACTGGTGGCCTTCGACACGGCGGTGAATGTCTCGGTCGAACTGCCGATCGACCGCACATCCGTCGATCACGGCACGGCGTTTGATATCGCGGGCAAGGGTATCGCCGACCACGGCAACATGAATTCCGCCATCGCCTATGCGCGCAAACTGGTTTCCGGAGGATCGAGATGAGCTTTGCCATCGAAGGCGTCTATTGCGCCGCCGCCACGCCGCTGAAATCCGACGGCACCCCCGATCTGGCACTGTTCGGCGCCCATACCAAGGCGCTGATCGAGGAAGGCTGCCACGGCATCGCCATGCTGGGTTCCACCGGAGAGGCGAACAGCTTTTCCGCCCGCGAACGCATGGACCTGCTGGAGGCCGCGATTGCAGGCGGCACCCTGCCCGGACAACTATTGCCCGGCACCTCGTCCTGCGCAGTGACCGAGGCGGTCGAGCTGACCCGCCACGCCGTGCAGGCCGGCGTCAGGGGCGTGGTACTGCTGCCGCCCTTCTACTATACCGCGTTCAGCGACGAGAGCCTGTTCCGCTTCTATGCCTCGATCATCGAGAAGGTGGCGGACGACCGGCTGAAGGTGATCCTCTATCACATTCCGATGCTGACCGGCGTGCCGATCAGCCACGAGTTGATCGCGATGCTGGTTCAGGCCTTCCCCGACACCGTGGTCGGCATCAAGGACAGCGACGGCAAGATCGAGAACATGCACGCCATTTCCGCCCGTTTCCCAGGCTTCGGCGTGCTGGCCGGGGCGGATCCGCTGCTGCTGCCGGTCCTGCAAGGCGGCGGCGCGGGTTGCATCACCGCCAGCTCGAACCTCGTCGCGCGGGAATTGCGGGTGGTTTACGATCATTGGAACGACCCGGCGAAAGCCGCCGACGTGAAGGCCGCGCAGGATGTGATCGTCGCGTGGCGCAACCTGACCAACAGCTATACGCAACTGCCCACCGTCAAGACGATGCTGGCCAAGCGCCGCGGCGACAAGGGCTGGCTGAACGTGCATCCGCCCTTCTCGGCCCTGTCCGAGGACGAGGCCGCGAAGGTCTGGGCGATCATGGACGAACTGGAGGGCGCAGCATGAGCCTGAGCCGCACCATCACCCTGCATCAACCGAAACGGCTGGAGATCGGCGCCGGGGCCTCGGCCCGTGTCGGCGCATGGGCCGGGGATGCCGAGCGCATCCTGATCATCGCCAGCCCGCATACCGCCGGTTTTGCCGAACGGCTTGGCCTTGGCGGGCAGGTCTCGGTCTTTGACGCCATTCCGGGCGAACCCGACATCGCCACCTTCGACGCCGCCATGTCCGCCGCGCGCGAGGCCCGGCCCGATCTGGTGATCGGGCTGGGCGGCGGTTCGGTCATGGATGTGGCCAAGCTGGTCGCGGCGATGTGGGATGGCGAACAGGCGCTGGCCGATGTGGCCGGGCCTGACCGGGTCGCGGGACGCAACGCTCGCCTTGTGCAGATCGCGACCACGGCGGGCACCGGGTCCGAGGCCGGCATTCGCGCGCTGATCACCGATCCCGGCAAGGGCAACAAGATCGCGGTGGAAAGCCCGCATTTGATCGCCGATCTGGCGGTGCTGGACCCGGAGCTGACCTTCTCGGTTCCCCCGGCGGTGACGGCGGCGACCGGGATCGACGCGATGGCGCATTGCGTCGAGGCCTTCACCAACCGCAACGCCCATCCGGTGATCGACGGCTTTGCCCGCATGGGGATCGCGCTTGTCGGTCGCTATCTGGCGCGGGCGGTCCGCGATGGTTCCGACACCGAGGCGCGCGAGGGGATGATGCTGGCCTCTTTCTATGGCGGCATCTGCCTTGGCCCGGTCAATACGGCGGCGGGCCATGCGCTGTCCTATCCGCTTGGCACGCTGCTGCATCTGCCGCATGGGCTGGCCAATGCCATCATCTTTCCGCATGTGCTGGCCTTCAACGAACCGGTGGCGCAGGCCAAGACCGCCGAGGTCGTGGCGGCGCTGGGGCTGGGCGACGGCGACCTGCTGACCGCCGCCCATGCGTTCTGCGCCGATCTGGGCGTCGAGATGCGGCTGTCGGCGCATGGCGCGACCGATGATCAGCTGCCCCGCTTTGCCAGTGACGCCCACGCCATCCGCCGCCTGATGGACAACAACCCCCGCGACATGACGCAGGACGAGGTTCTGGCCATCTATCGCGCGGCATTCTAGGCGGCTGCGATGAGGCTGTGCATCATTGCCGATGATCTGACGGGCGCATTGGACAGCGCCGCGCCCTTTGCCGGGCGCGGGCTGAGCGTCCAGGTCGCCCTGTCGCCGGATGCCACGGCCAAGGTCGCGGCATCCGGCGCGCAGGTCATGGCGGTCAGCACCCGTTCGCGCGACGGCGACGCAGGCGCGGCGCGCGCGGCGATGGCGCAGGTCATGGCGGCGCTGCCCGCAGGCGTGCCGGTGCTGAAAAAGATCGACTCGCGGCTCAAGGGCCATATCGCCGCTGAACTGGTGGTGCTGAACCCGTCGCGGCTGCTGGTCGCCCCTGCCATTCCCGATTTCGGGCGCATCCAGCAGGGCGGCCATGTTCAGGGCCACGGCGTCGCGCAACCGATCCCCATCGCCGATGCGCTGGGGCCGCTGACCGATCGCGCGCTGATCCCCGACGTGACCAGCGCCGCGGACATGACCGCCGCGCTGGAAATGGCCGCACCGGGCGATCTGCTGGTCGGCGCGCGCGGACTGGCCGAGGCGCTGGCGATCCGCATGACCGCTCAGGGGCAGGCCGCAATGGTGGTGCCACGCGCCGAACGCAGCCTGCTGGTCATCGGCTCTCGCGATCCGATTACGGTGGAACAGGCGCGGCGGGTGCAAGCCTCGGGTCTGGCCACGATGCTGCCCGCGCCCTTGGGTCAGGCCGACCCGGGTGCGCCGCCCCCCGCCCCGCATCTGCTGGTGCAGGCGACGGCGGGCGATGTCACCCGCCCCGGCGCGCAGGTCGCCCATGCCCTTGCCCGCAGCATCCACCCCCGGCTGACCGCCGACCGGCAGGCCCTGCTGCTCAGCGGCGGGGCCACGGCCGAGGCGGTCCTTGCGCATATGGGCATCACCTCGCTGCGGCTTGCGGGGGAATGCCTGCCCGGTTTACCTCTGGCCAATGCGGGCGAAATCAGCATCATCGCCAAATCCGGCGGCTTCGGGGATGCAGATACGCTTGTCACCTTGCTGAAAATCTTTCAGGGACGAAACTGATGGCAGCACAAGAAAAAACGGCCCGCAAACCCCTGAGCGAAGTCGTGTTCGAACGGATGGAGCGGGCGATCAAGTCCGGCTCTTACCGCCCGGATGAGAAACTGCCGACCGAACACGACCTTGCCGCCGAATTCGAGGTCTCGCGCCCCATCGTCCGCGATGCGCTGAAAAAGCTGCGAGAACGTGGCCTGATCTATTCGCGCCAAGGCGCGGGCAGTTTCGTGCGCGCCATCGGGTTGAAGCAACCGCTTGGCTTCGGCCCGCTGGAAAACGTCTCGGACCTGCTGTCCTGTTACGAATTCCGCCTGACGGTCGAACCCGCCGCCGCCGCCTGCGCCGCCGAACGGCGCGACGAGGCCGCGCTGACCCGGATCGAGGCCGCGCTGGACCTGATGCGCGATGCCACCAACCGCCAGAGCCACCGCGAGGATGCCGATTTCCAGTTCCATCTGGCCATCGCGCTGGCTTCCGAGAACACCTATTTCTCGATCGCGATGGAGGCGCTGAAGGATCATATCGCGGTCGGCATGCGGTTCCACGGCGCATCCGTCAAGCGCGAGACCAGCGGGCTGGCGCGGGTCTTTGACGAACATGCCGCGATTTTCGACGCGATCCGCACCGGCGACGGCGCCCGCGCCCGCGATCTGATGCGCGACCACCTGACCCATTCGCGCGACCGCCTGTTTGAAAGACGCAAGCCCGTGCCCGCCTCGGAAGATCTGGCGCGGCCCTGACTGTCGCCAGAAAGCCACAGCGCGGGCTAAGCCTGCACCATCTTCCGCCAAGCCGTTGAAAACACGAAAAACATGACCATATCCGTAACATCCCTTCGGATATCAGAGGTTTTTCAATGTCGCGCTTCGGCATCTGCAGAAAAGTCATGCGTCGCGAACAGGCGCTTGTGACGCCCCGGCCCCGATAACCTGCGCTGGCAGGGATCGACGGGCCGGGGTGACCTTCGCCTGTTCCCGTCCCTGATCGAGGTTCTGCCATGTTCCGCCCCTATCTTCCCGACATCTGCCCCGGCTGCGGCGAAGGCGTGCCCCGCGCCGCCGCCCGGCGCTGCCCGCTCTGCCTGACGCCCTTCATGCCGGTGCCCCACCCGGCCTCGCGTTCCCCATATGAAAGGGGCCGCGATGACGAAAGCTGAACCGAACCAATCCACTCTGCCGCGCCTGCGCATGATGGCGACGGTGCTGGCGCTGGGGCTGATCGCGGCATTTCCCGGTGCGCTTCTGGACCTGCTGCCCGCATCCCTCGGGCTGACCGGCTGGATGGAACCGCTGCGCAATGCCGCCGCCTCGCTGGCCTTCTTTGCCGCCGCGCATCTGGTGCATGGTGTCGCCTCGGACCGGCTGTCGCGGCGCGGCAAGGGTCGCAGGCCGGTGCCGAAGGTGGCGCTGGATCTGTTCCGCGTGGTGCTGTTCGCGATGGCCGTTCTGGCCAGCCTGTCGCTGTTCTTCCGCCAGGACCTGTCGGGCATCCTGACCGGATCGGGGCTGGTGCTGGCGGTGCTGGGCTTTGCCATCCGCAACGTCGTGGCCGACGCCTTTTCCGGGCTGGCGCTGGGGCTGGACGCCCCGTTCCGCATCGGCGACTGGGTGCATATCGACGGGCTGGCGCAGGGCCGCGTGCAGGAAATCGGCTGGCGCACGACCCGGCTGGTGACGCGCGACAGCACCTATGTGATCCTGCCCAACAGCCAGATTTCGCGACAGAGGATCACCAATTTCAGCGCGCCCCGGCAGGAATATCGTGACCATGTCGAGCTGACCCTGCCCATCGATTTGCCGGTGGCCGAGGCCAAGGCGCTGATCCGCGACGCGCTGGAGAATGCCCGGACCATCGCGCAGGGCAAGACGCCCGAGGCGCAGGTGACGCGATACAGCCCGCATGGCATCACCTATCAGGTGAAGTACTGGGTGCCCCGGCAGGATCACGAAATCGCCTGCCGCAACGAGGTTTTCAGCCGCATCGACGCCGCCATGCGCGACCGTGGCATCCGGCTGGCCCCGCCGCCGCCCTTCCCCGACCTGTCGCCGGTCGCCGAAACCGCCATGCAATAGCGGCGTCAGCCGAACAGATGCAGCCCCAGCAGGATGATGGCGGCCAGGAAAACTGTCTCGGTCACGATCAGGCCGACGGCGGTGCCGCCGACCTCCATCATCCGCACCAGCGAGGTCTTGATGCCCACGGCGGCAATCGCGACCAGCAGCGCCCACCGGCTGAGTTCCTCGGCCAGCCGGGCCAGAAATCCGGGAATGACGCCAAGCGAATTCAGCGTCGCCAGCATCAGAAAGCCGATGATGAAGCCCGGCAGCAAAGGCGGGCGCTGGCCGCCGTCGCTGTCACCCGGCCCGCCCGCGCGGATCGCCAGCGAAAACACCAGCACCACCGGGGCCAGCATCGACACGCGGATCAGCTTGACCACCGTCGCGGTCTCGCCCACCTCGGGGCCGATCGAGAAACCAGCGCCGACGACCTGCGCCACATCGTGGATGGTCGCGCCCAGAAACACCCCCGATTCCAGCGCCGTGAACCCGAAGGCCGACGAGACCAGCGGATAGACGATCATCGCAAGGGTGGACAACACCGTCACCGCCATCACGGTAAAGGCCAGATTCCGTTCGGATTTATCGGTCTTTGGCAGGATCGCAGCGATGGCCATGGCGGCAGATGCGCCGCAGATCGCGACCGCGCCCCCCGACAGCAGCGCCATCCGCCAGCCGCGGTTGAAGACCCGCGCCGCCAGCATCCCGAACAGGATCGTCGCCACCACGCCGCCGATGGTCAGCAGGATCATCGTTCCGCCCAGATCGGTCAGCATCTCGACCGAGATCCGCGCCCCCAGCAGCGCCACGCCCAGCCGCAGGATCGTTCGCGCAGAATATTCGACGCCCGCCTGCGTGCGCGTGCCATGCTCGGCCAGAAAGTTCAGCGCCAGCCCCAGCAGCAGCGCCATCAGCATCGCCGGCGCGCCGTAATGTTCCGACAGGAACTGCGCGGCGATGGCCACCAGCACCGCCACCGCGATGCCGGGGAACAGCGCGGCCGAGAACCCCTCGCTGATCGCGCCAGGACTGTTCCGGCGCAGCTGGTGAATGATGGCGATCATCTTCAAGATCCTTACCTGTCCTTGTCGCCGCAGCGTGCGCGTATTGCCCAAGATCTTGATGACCTGACCGGTCGGAAAGGTATGGATGACATGGCCGCCCGCGAATTGAAAGCAACGGATCTTCTCACCATGTTTTCCTGCGCATGTCAGGAACGTGACGTCCATCTGGATGTGGTGGCCCGGGACCTGCTCGTCATACCGCTTGCTGTGCACCTTCCGCACATGGGTTCCGTGCGCCAGCCGACTGAAGAGTGGCGAGGCCAAGGCCGATGGGCAGCTTGCCGGTGCTGTTCGACGCCGTGGCGCTGGTGCTGACCAACAAGGCAGCCGTGAAACTGGCGCGGGTCGGCGCGGGGATCGAGCCGGACGAGGGCGTCACCGACCTTGCCGCCCTGCCCGAGGCCGCCTGCCGCCGCTATTGGGACCGGGAGGCCACGGTCCGCGACCTCGCCTGACCGCCCGGTCCCGCCGCCTCGGCAAGGAGGCCGGCGCTGATGTCAGCCAGCGGCGGCCCGAGCCGCGGAAGAGCTGTTGTTTTCGGCCAGTCTGGCGTCGATCACCGACACCATCTCGTCGATCTCGGGACTGGATATCCCCAGATCGCGGCCGATAAGCTGCACCAGTTTGTCAACGCGCTCGATTTCGACCGCCCCGGCCGCCACGGCACGGGCGACGGATGACGGGTTGAGCAGTTGCTCGGCCGCCTTGGCATATTTCTCGAACGGCACCTGATCCTCGGGCGCCGCGCCAAGCTTGCGGGCGATGTCGTCAACAAGGTCGTACATCTTGCGCGACACCTCGGGATCCTCATAGACCGCATCGCGGATCGGCCGCACGCCATCGCGGGTGACGCACCGATAATTGCCGGTCAGCAGCATGCTCCACTTGGCAAGCGGCACGAAAAGCGAATCGAACACGCGGATCTTCACCGGCACATCCTTGCCGTCGAGGCGGACGGCCTCGATATCCGCCTCCAGTTCGGACAGGATGGTATTGGCGGCGGCGTCGCCGAATTTCGCCGCGCGGAAGTTGGTCGGCAACCCGACATGCAGGACGTTCGGCGCCTCATCGGGCGGCCGATAGGCCTGCGGGTCAGGGCTGCAAAGCGTCACGAGGTCGGGCTCGAAATCATCCCATATCCCCGGATTCGAGAAGCTGGCCGCAAGGGGGCCGACCTGAAGGTCCGGCAGCCGTCGCAGATAGGCCAGCGGCGGCATGTTCATGATGGAAAGGCACGGCTTTCTGGCGGCAGCGATGCGGCCGACCAGTTCGCGGATGTTTTGCACCCCATATTGCGGTTCCTGCATCGCGAGGCCGACCATGTCGAAGGCGTCGGGATCGACCTCTTCGGGTGTCAGCGCGTTAAGCTTGCCGGGCAGGTCCGCAGAGCGGATCCGACGATGCTCGTCCTCGTCGCGCAGCCGGATCCGCACCTCGGTGCCTTCATCGTTGATCAGGGCGGCGGTCGGTGCGCGGCAGACCAGCGACACATCGTGCCCGGCCATCAACAGCTTCGTACCGAGAAGCGACCCGTAGGAAGCACCAAGAATAAGAATGCGGTAGGTCATATGAGTACACTCGATTGGATGAGAGGAGTGGAGTGGAACGCCCGAAGGCGTTCCGGAAGAAGGTGCCCGGCACCCTGCCCTTACTCCGCCGCGACCGCGCCAACCTTGCCGACCGCGCCTGAGCCAACGATCCGGTCCAGATCGGCCCCGGAATAGCCAAGCACCCCTTCCAGGATCTCGACCGTGTGCTCTCCCAGAAGCGGCGACCGGGAAACTTCAACCGGGCTGTCGGACAGCTTTACGGGGCAACCAACAGTAAGGTATTTGCCACGCTGCGGATGGTCCACCTCGACAATGGTACCAGTTTTGCGCAGATCCGGGTCCTCGGCGATTTCCTTCATGCTGAGGATCGGACCGACCGGGATGTCCAGCGGGTTGCAGATGTCCATGACCTCGAACTTGGTCTTGGTCATCGTCCAGGCCTCGATCGCCTCGAAGATCTCGTTCAGCCGCGGCAGCCGCGCTTTGGGCGTCGCATAGTCGGGATCGTCCTTCCATTCCGGCTTGCCGATCACATCGCAGACATGCTTCCAGACCGCCGCCTGAGTGATGAAGTAGGTGTAGGCGTTCGGATCGGTCTCCCAGCCCTTGCACTTCAGGATCCGGCCCGGCTGGCCGCCGCCTGAATCGTTGCCCGCGCGCGGCACCGAATCGCCGAACTCGATCCCCTCGCCGAACTGCGAATATTCATCCAGCGGGCCCGCGGCGAGACGCTGCTGGTCGCGCAGCTTCACACGGCAGAGGTTGAGAACGCCATCCTGCATGGCAGCCAGCACCCGCTGCCCGCGCCCCGACTTTTCGCGCTGAAACAGCGCCGCCAGAATGCCGAAGGCAAGGTGCAGGCCGGTGCCGGAATCGCCGATCTGCGCGCCGGTCACCATCGGGCGGTCATCGCGCCAGCCCGTCGTCGAGGCCGAGCCACCGGCGCATTGAGCGACGTTCTCATAGACCTTGCAGTCCTCATAGCGACCGGGGCCGAAGCCCTTGACCGATGCCATGATCATGCGCGGGTTGATCTTCTGGATATTCTCCCAGCCGAAACCCATCCGGTCCAGCGCGCCCGGCGCGAAGTTCTCGACCAGAACATCGCAGGTTTCGACCAGTCTGGTCAGCACCTCCTTGCCCTCGTCGCTTTTGGTGTTCAGTTCCAGTGAGCGTTTGTTGTGGTTCAGCATCGTGAAGTACAGGCTGTCCGCACCCGGCTTGTCCACCAGCTGCTGGCGCGTGGCGTCGCCGACACCGGCGCGCTCTACCTTGATGACATCGGCGCCGAGCCAGGCAAGAAGCTGGGTGCAGGTCGGACCGGACTGAACGTGGGTGAAATCCAGAACCTTGATACCTTCGAGAGCCTTCATGGCATATTCCTTTTCTGTTCCGCGTTTCCCGGCTGAGGGGCGTTAAGCTTTCTTGGTCAGCGCGCTTTGTGGGTTGAGGCTGCCGATATTGCCGCTTTCGGTGCCGGCGGCCGGATCGATCACCGCATTCACGAGGGTCGGCTTGCCGGATTCGAGGGCCTGCCGCACCGCCTGATCGAGTTCATCCGGCGTGGTGGCATAGGCGCCGACGCCGCCGAAGGCTTCCATCATCATCTCGTAACGCGAGTCGGGGACGAAGACGGTGGTGGCCACGTCGGATCCGCCGCTCGGGTTGATGTCGGTGCCGCGATAGATGCCGTTGTTGTTGAAGATCACCACGCAGACCGGCAGATTGTAGCGGCAGATCGTCTCGACCTCCATGCCGCAGAAGCCGAAGGCACTGTCGCCCTCGATGGCAAGGACCGGCTTGCCGGTTTCGACGGCGGCGGCGATGGCCGAGCCCATGCCGACGCCCATCACGCCCCAGGTGCCGACATCCAGCCGGTGGCGCGGCGCATACATGTCGATGATGCCGCGGGTCAGGTCCAGCGTATTGGCGCCTTCATTGACAAGAATCACGTCCGGCCGGTCCTTGATGATCCGGCGCAGCGGCGCAAGCGCGGTGTGGAAATCCATTGGCGCCGAGTTCTTGTTCAGCTTCGTCGCCATCTTGGCGATGTTGGTTTCCTTGCGCTCACCCAGCTTGCCGGTCCAGTCGGCTGGCGGGGTCTGCCAATTGCTGCCCATCTGCGCAAGCAGCGCCTCGAGGCAGGATTCGACATCGCCCACCAAAGGTGCGTCGATCGGCACGTTGCTGTCCATCTCGCGCGGTTCGATATCGATATGGACGAATTTCTTGCTGCCGGGCTGACCCCAGCTTTTCCCCTTGCCGTGCGACAGCAGCCAGTTGAGGCGCGCGCCGATCAGCACAACCGCGTCGGCTTCCTTGAGCGCGAGCGAGCGGGCCGCGCCAGCCGATTGCGGATGGTCGTCAGGCAGCAAACCCTTTGCCATGCTCATCGGCAGGTAAGGGATGCCCGAGGTCTCGACGAAATTGCGGATCGTGGCATCGGCCTGGGCATAGGCGGCGCCCTTGCCGAGGATGATTAGCGGGCGCTTGGCGCCGCGTAGGACGTCGATGGCACGCTCAACCGCCTTTGGCTCGGGGATCTGGCGCGGCGCGGCGTCGATAACCTTGACCAGCGACCGGCGGCCCTCCTCGGCATCCATGGTCTGGGCCAGAAGCTTGGCCGGCAGGTCCAGATAGACGCCGCCGGGGCGGCCGGAAACCGCGGCGCGGATGGCGCGGGCGATACCGATGCCGATATCCTCGGCGTGAAGCACGCGATAGGCGGCCTTGCAATGCGGCCGGGCGATGGCAAGCTGGTCCATCTCTTCATAGTCGCCCTGCTGCAAATCAACGATCTCGCGCTCGGAAGAGCCGCTGATCAGGATCATCGGGAAGCAGTTGGTCGTCGCGTTGGCAAGCGCGGTCAGGCCATTGAGAAAGCCCGGCGCGGACACGGTCAGGCAGATGCCCGGCTTCTTGGTCAGATAACCTGCGATCGACGCGGCATAGCCTGCATGTTGCTCGTGGCGGAAGGAAATCACCCGCATCCCCTCGGCCTGAGCAAGTCGGCCAAGATCGGTGATCGGAATTCCCGGCACGTTATAGATATTGTTGATATCGTTCAGCTTGAGAGCATCGATGATCAGATGAAAGCCATCGGTCAGCGCGTGCAGCGCGTCCTGGCCTTCGACCTGATCGGTGGGCTGGGCTTGGATTGTCACATTCATGCTATCTCTCCTCCGCGTCTAAATATTCGGGATCCCTGTGCCGCAGCATCGACTTCATGCTGACATGCCCTGAGCCCCGGATTGGGTTTCCAGTCCCGTCCAGGTGCGCCGAACATGCTCGTGCAACCGCATCGTATGTTCGCGCACCAACTGCGAGGCGAGATCAGCGTCCCGACTCTCCAGCGCCTCGATGATCGCCATGTGATCGACCACCGAGCGTCCGGCCCGGTCGCTCTCACCCATCGCGCGCTGCCGGACCGCCTGCATGTGCAGGAACAGGCCATCGGCGATCGATATCAGCATCGCGCAACCAGAGAGGTCGAGGATCCGCTGGTGAAAGCGGATGTTGTGCCCGGTATATTCCAGAATATCGGCCCGCGCCGCGTTGCCGCCGAATTCCGTGCCAAGCTCACGCAGCGAGTGCAGTTCGGCATCGTCGGCGATTTCCACCGCCAGCCGCGCCGCCATGCTTTCGATCGCGGCCCAGACCACGATCACCTCGAGAACCTCATCCAGCGACTTGCGCCGGACATAGACGCCCTTGCGCGGCCGGATCTCGACATAGCCATCATGTTCCAGCCGGGCCACCGCCTCGCGCAGCGGCGTGCGCGAGATGCCAAGTTCGGCCGCCATCTTGCGCTCATCAAGCCGGAGATCGGCCCCCTCGCCATAGATGTTCATGTTCAGTATCGCGCCACGCAGCGCATTGTAGATGCGGTCCTTCAGCGTGGCACTGACCGCCAGCGGCTTAAGCCGGATGCTTGTGGTCATATGACGCCCCTCACTCACGAACCGATCTCTCCTCTCTGGCAACGGGTCTGGCCCGGTTGCTGTCGATATCTGGCATACCATAGACCACGCTATTTTCGCTTGCAACATCTTTTCCGGAAATGAAAAATTTCTTGACATGCCAAACAGGTTCTTTGGGCCAATTTGCCAATTAAATAATTGATTTATATTGGTAAATATTCCAAATCTGCGGCGCTTGATCAGGAAAACTCAATGTGGTATCTGGAATACCAACTACACGAGTCAGCGCAGGAAAGTGCCGTTTTGCACAACCTCGTCACCGATTGCGCGCTCGTCGCCCGCCACGCGGCCCGCGAAGATGGTTCATCCACGCGACGTCGCGGGCGGGGCGGTTCACCGCTGGTACCGCATGACGCACCCTGTCAGGTGACCGGGTGTGGCGGTACCGACCACAGGGAGGAAAGCCTTGAACATTCACGAATATCAGGCCAAGCAGCTGATGCGGGAATACGGCGTGCCGGTTTCGGATGGGCGCGTCGTGCTGAAGGCAGAAGAGGCGAAGACAGCGGCCAGCGAACTTGACGGGCCGGTCTGGGTCGTCAAGGCTCAAATCCACGCCGGCGGACGCGGCAAGGGGCACTTCAAGGAAGCCTCGGCAGGCGAAAAGGGCGGCGTGCGTCTGACGCGCTCGGTCGAAGAGGCCGCCGATGAGGTGCAGCGCATGCTTGGCCGCACCCTCGTCACCCATCAAAGCGGGCCGGCAGGACGCACCGTCAACCGTATCTATATCGAGGAAGGCGCCGGCATCGCCCGCGAACTGTACCTCGCGCTGCTGATCGACCGGAAGACCAGCCACATCGCCTTTGTCTGCTCGACCGAAGGCGGCATGGATATCGAGGAGGTCGCGGCGAAAACCCCCGACCGCATCGTCACCTTCACCGTTGATCCCGCCACCGGCATCTCGGGTTTTCATGGCCGCCGCGTCGCCTTCGCGCTTGGTCTTGAGGGACGTCAGGTGCGCCAATGCGTCGAACTGGTCGGCCGCCTTTACCGGCTGTTCGTTGAAAAGGACGCCGAAATGCTGGAAGTCAACCCGCTGATCGTCACCGACAAGGGCGAACTGCGTTGCCTCGACGCGAAGATGGGTTTCGATTCGAACGCGCTTTATCGCCAGCCCGAAATCCTTGCTCTGCGCGACGAGACCGAGGAGGATCCGAAGGAACTGGCCGCGTCGAAATTCGACCTCAACTATATCGCGCTGGATGGCGAGATCGGCTGCATGGTCAACGGCGCCGGTCTGGCGATGGCGACCATGGACATCATCAAGCTGTTCGGCGCGGAACCGGCGAATTTCCTTGATGTCGGCGGCGGGGCGACCACCGAGAAGGTGACCGAGGCGTTCAAGATCATCACCTCGGACCCGCAGGTGAAAGGCATCCTTATCAATATCTTCGGTGGGATCATGCGTTGCGACGTCATCGCCGAGGGTGTGATCGCCGCCGTGAAGGAGGTGGGGCTGAAGGTTCCGCTGGTCGTGCGTCTGGAAGGCACCAATGTCGAGCTGGGCAAGAAGATCCTCAACGAATCGGGCCTCGATGTCATCGCGGCCGACGATCTGGCAGATGCGGCGCAAAAGATCGTCGCGGCAGTGAAGGAGTATGCGTGATGGCCATTCTCGTTGACCAGAACACCCGCGTCATCTGTCAGGGCCTGACCGGCTCTCAGGGGACATTCCATTCCGAGCAGGCGGTCGCCTATGGCACGCAGATGGTCGGCGGCGTCACGCCGGGCAAGGGCGGCGAAACACATATCGACCTGCCCGTGTTCAACACCGTGGCCGAGGCGCGCGAGCGGACCGGGGCCAATGCAAGCGCGATCTATGTTCCGCCGCCCTTTGCCGCCGACGCCATCCTTGAGGCGATTGATGCCGGGATCGAACTGATCGTCGCCATCACCGAAGGCGTGCCGGTGCTTGACATGATGAAGGTCAAGCGGGCGTTGCAAAGTTCCGGTTCCTTGCTGATCGGCCCCAACTGCCCCGGCGTCATTACCCCCGACGCCTGCAAGATCGGCATCATGCCCGGTCATATCCACAAGCGCGGCTCGGTCGGCGTCGTTTCGCGTTCGGGCACGCTGACCTATGAGGCGGTGAAGCAGACCTCGGATGTGGGGCTTGGGCAAAGCACCTGCGTCGGCATCGGCGGCGATCCGATCAAGGGGACCGAACATATCGACGTGCTGGAATGGTTCCTTGCCGATCCCGAAACCGAATCGATCATCATGATCGGCGAGATCGGCGGCTCGGCCGAAGAGGAGGCAGCGCAGTTCCTCATGGACGAGGCCAGGCGCGGACGCTCCAAGCCCACCGCCGGTTTCATCGCCGGACGCACCGCACCGCCGGGGCGCCGCATGGGCCATGCCGGGGCCATCGTCTCGGGCGGTCAGGGCGGTGCCGAGGACAAGATCGAGGCGATGAAGTCCGCTGGTATCACCGTTGCCGAAAGCCCTGCCGATCTTGGCGGTGCCGTGCTTCGGGCATTGGGCCGCGCCTGAAACCCCTTCCGCCCCGGCCTCTGCGGCTCGGGGCGGAACTCCGCGCGAACGGGTCGGTATTTGCTCAGGGGCGCAACAGAATTTTTCCCCGATGCCCAGCCGATTCCATGATCGCATGCGCCTTCGCCGCTTCGGCGAAAGGCAGCACCATATGGGTGACCGGGCGCAGCCTGCCTTCCGCGAAAAGCGGCCAGACCTGCGCCTTGAGTGCGGCGGCCACCTCGGCCTTGAACTCAGGCGAGCGGCTGCGAAGCGTCGATCCGGTATAGACCAGCCGCTTCAGCATGACCGGCATCAGGTTGATCTCGACTTTCGAGCCCATGTTGAAGGCAAGCTGCACGATACGGGCATCGTGCCGCGCCGCCTTGATGTTGCGCGCAACATAGTCACCCCCGATGATGTCGAGGATGACATCCGCCCCGCCGGCTTCGCGGACGATTTCAACGAAATCCTCCGTGCGGAAGTCGATGGCGCGCTCGGCGCCAAGTTCCCGGCAGAAGGCGCAATCCTCGTCCGAGCCCGCGGTGGCAAAGACCCGCAGCCCGAACGCCGCACCCATCTGAACCGCCGTCGAGCCGATGCCCCCCGCCCCGCCGTGAACAAGGAACACCGTACCCGAGGCGATGGCCGCGCCGTGGAAGATATTGCTCCAGACGGTGAAAAAGGTCTCTGGCAGACCGGCGGCATCCGTTTCGTCAACGCCTTCGGGAATCGGCAGACAGTGCCGCGCGTCCACGGCGACATATTCGGCATAACCGCCGCCATTGGTCAGCGCCGTCACCCGGTCGCCCGTCTGCCAGCCATCAACGCGATCACCCAGCGCGACGATTTCTCCCGACACCTCAAGACCCAGAAGATCCGACGCCCCTTCGGGTGGCGGATACAGACCCTTGCGCTGAACAATGTCCGGGCCGTTGACGCCGATGGCGGTCACGCGGATCAGCACCTCGCCCGGACCGGGCGCGGGTACCGGCCGGCGGCCGGGCTGCAATACGTCGGGCCCGCCCGGCTCGCGTGCGACAACGACAGACATTTCATCCGGGATCACGTTACTCTCCTGCTGATCTGGTAAGGGTGACGGCCATCAGGCATCGCCGAGGGCCTGACGCATCAGCCCCGCGACCTCGTCTGCGTTCTGCGCGATCACCGCGCCAGCGTCCTGAAGGCGTCTGACCTTGGCATCGGCTGTGCCACCGCCAAGGACAGCAAGGGTTCCGGCATGGCCCATCCGGCGCTGCGTCGGCGCATGGCGCCCCACGACCAGCGCGACCACGGGCTTGCCGTAATCGACCGACGCCAGATAGTCAGCGGCGGCCTCTTCCTCGCTGCCGCCGATCTCGCCGATCAGAATGACGCCTTCGGTCGCAGGATCGTCCTTGAACAGCTCAAGACAGCGGCGGAAGCCAATGCCGTGGATAAGGTCCCCGCCGACGCCGATCGTGGTTGACTGGCCAAGCCCTGCGGCGCTGGTCTGCGCCACGATCTCGCTGGTCAGCGAGGCTGATCGCGACACGATGCCGACCCGGCCCGCCGTGGCATTCGAGGTCGCCATGACGCCGATCTTGCAAAGACCCGGGGCCAGCACGCCCTGACTGTTCGGGCCGACAAGTTCGGTCTCTGATCCCCTGAGCGCCGCCCGCACCCGCAACATGTCATGCACCGGCACCCGCTCGGTGACGCAGACGACAAGGCCAATACCGCCCTCGATCGCCTCGATCATCGCCTCTGCCGCCTTGTGCGGCGGCACCAGCACCAGACTGGCATTGGCACCTGTCGCCTCGGTCGCCTGACGCACCGTGTCGAACACCGGCAGATCAAGATGCGACGTGCCGACCTTGCCGGGCCGGACGCCGGCGACATAGGTCGAGCCATAGCGCATCGCGAGATCGGTATAGAACGTCCCTGCCCGCCCGGTCATTCCCTGCACCAGAACACGGGTATGCTCATCCACCAGTACCGCCATCATTCCGCTCCCTTCGCCAGCGCGATCACGCGCTTTACCGCACCGCTGATGTCGTCATGGGGTTCGAAGGGCAGGCGGCGGTCCTTCATGATCTTCAGTGCCCAGGACGCATTCTGCCCCGCCGCGCGAAAGACGATTGGCGGTTTGCGGGCGCTGCGCGAATAGGCGATGTTGATCGCCTCGGCCACCGTATCGCAGACCGTCATGCCGCCGCCATGGACGTTGACAAGGATCGCCCGGACGGCAGGGTCCTCAAGCAACACCCCGATGCCTCGGGCGATCTGCAGGCTGGTGGCGGTGGTGCGGATGTCCATGAAATTCGCAGGCCGCCCGCCGGCGTCGATCAGCATGTCATTGGTGGCAAGCCCAAGCCCGGCACCATTGACCACGACGCCGATATCACCGTCCATCTTGACGAAATTGATGTCGTTCTCACGCGCCACACGCTCGTATTTGTCGCGCGGCGCCGCGCGGGCGATATCCTCGAATTCGGGATGACGATAGAGCGCGCTGTCGTCGATCACCATCTTGGCATCGACCGCCACCACCTGCCCGTCCGAGAGGATTGCAAGCGGATTGATCTCGACCAGCAGCGCGTCGGTCTCTGTCGCCGCGCGGACCAGCTTTGCGATCAGGGCGGCGCCGTGCGGTGCCGCCGCACCATCGATCCCGAGGCGGTCCAGAAATCCCGCCACATCGACCCCCGAAAGATCGCCGTCGCGCGGCACTTCAAGGGATTCGAGCATGCCGGGATCGGCCCGCGCGCTCTCTTCGAAGGCGACACCTCCTTCGGGTGCGCCGAACAGTTGCGCCACGCCCTTCCGCTCGTCGATCACGAAAGCGATGTAGATGTTGCGCCGATTGTCAATTGCCGCCTCGACCCAGACGCTGTCGACCTCTTCGCCCGCCGGTCCGGTCTGCTCGGTAACAAGGCGCATGCCGATCAGTACCTCGGCCGCGTCCCTGACCGCGCTGGGTGTCGCGGCGAACTTGACGCCGCCGGCCAGCCCGCGTCCACCGGCGTGGATCTGCGCCTTGACGGCGAATTTCTCGCAGGTGATCGCCCTTGCGCGGTTTTCGGCCTCGACCGCGCTGCGCGCCAAGGCCCCCTCGGGGACGGTCACCCCATATTGAGCCAATATCTCCTTGGCCTGATACTCTGGCAAATCCATCGGCGCCCCCCCTTTGCATCCGGTCGCCGTTGCCCGTCTCGCGACCAAAGGCGCCTTGGTATTTGGTACACTAAATGCCACGAAAGGTCAACTGCTGACCCCGATACCCGGAAGGATGGCAGGCTGCATCCGCTGCCCAGCCGCAAAACCCACGCAAACGACCGGCACATAAATACGGTCGCCGCGCGCGCGGGTTTTCATGTCAGCCAGAATGCAGGCCCGTTACACGGCTGCCTAGGAAAAGAGGCCGTGCTTATCGACATGCGCGGCCAGCCCCAGCGTATGCTGACGGACAAGCTGCGCGGCCAGTTCGCCATTGCGCGCCTCAAGGGCGTCAATGATCTGCATGTGCTCTGAAAGCGAACGCTCGGCGCGGTTGTCCTGCCGAAGCGAGACGTTACGGATGGCCCGCACATGGATCAGCAGATTCGCCGACATCTCGGCAAGAAGCTGGCAGTCGCCAAGGCGGATGATCGTCTGGTGAAAGTTGATATTCGCTTCGGAATATTCGTGCATATGCTCCGAATCGGGCGCGCGCTCGAATTCCTCGAAAAGTTTGCGCAGCATGCGCAGTTCCCGCGCGCTGGCACGGTCGGCGGCCAGATAGGCCGCCATGCTCTCCAACGCGGCCCAGACGGTGATCCTTTCGATGATCTGCTGCTTGGACAGACGCACGACAAAGACGCCGCGGCGCGGCACGGTCCGCACGAAGCCTTCCTGCTCCAGGATGGTCAGCGCCTCGCGGATCGGCGTGCGACTGACGCCCAGGTCTTGCGACAGCTGCCGTTCATCAAGACGAAATTCCTCGGGGCTGCCATAGATGTCCATTCCGGTGATGGCATTCTTGATGGCATCATAGGCAAGGTCGCGCAAACTGGGATTCGCCACCAGTGGCGCGATGCCAAGCCTTATGTGGTTCTGATCTCCGATGGAGCCGGAAGCAGCATCGTCGTCCGCCCCCAGAATGCTGGAAGTCGACGGAGACACAACTCCAGCTCGGATATTCGGGCGCTTCGACATAATCTCACATGATCCTTTCAATTCGCGCAAAACGAAGGACGGGAGTGCTGGCCGGTCCAGACCAATAACACCATATTTATCCTGCGGCTTGCCACAGTCCAAGTCACTTGTATTAATCCACAGCTCTGTAATCGCGCGCCTCGAACGAAATAAGCCGTTCAGGCTGCTGTCGCCGCAGGTATGCCGCATACTGTGGATCGCCGTTCCTGTCGACCAAATATAACGCTTCTGTCAATGGTCGGGGTTCCGCTTTCCGCAGGCGGGGCGCAGGATTCGCTGGCCGACGGCTGTGCCGCCCCCACGAAACCTGCCGGTTTCCGGTCAAGTCATAAAAGGCGCGCCGCTCCTTTTTGGGGAGGGCGCGCCACGCACGGGGGCTGCGACTTTGACAGTCTTCGCACCCGCTGGGGAGGTTGCGGACGGCCCTTACAGGAGGCCCGCCCCCCGTGCCCACTTGTACTTGGCCCCAAGCACCGCCACCGGGATCTCGGTAGAGTAGGCATAGGCCGGCACACCGTTCGCATAGAGATGTTCGGCGGCTGCCTCTACCTCGACATCGCCCGCCAACGAGGCAACGATCGGCTTGTGGATCCCCTTCTTCTTCATCTCCTCGACAACGTCGATCACGACCTCGGCGAACACCATCGGCGGCGTGATGATCGTGTGCCAATAGCCAAGGATGATCGAGTGGATCCGCGGATCCTCAAGACCAAGCTTGATCGTGTTGCGATAGGTGGACGGCGGCTCGCCGCCAGTGATGTCAACCGGGTTACCGGCTGCGCCGAAGGGCGGGATAAACTTGCGGAAGGCCGTGTCCAGATCATCCGGCATCGACATCATGTTGAGGTCGTTATCGACGCAGGCATCCGACAGCAGCACGCCCGACCCACCGGCACCGGTGATGATGACGATATTCTCACCCTTTGGTGTCGGCAGAACCGGCACGCCCCGGGCGTATTCCAGCAAATCGCGAAGCGACCGCGCCCGGATGACGCCCGATTGCGCGAAAACGTCCTCATAGATCTTGTCGTTGCCGGCCAGCGCGCCGGTATGCGAACTTGCCGCCGCAGCGCCCGCCGAGGTCCGCCCGGCCTTCAGCACGACCACAGGCTTTTTCTTCGACACCCGCTTGGCCACTTCCGCGAAAGAGCGCCCGTCCTTCAGATCCTCAAGGTGTTGAGCGATGATCTTGGTGTTGTCGTCCTGCTCGAAGAAGGTCAGCAGGTCGTCCTCGTCGATATCCGACTTGTTGCCCAGACCGACGATGGCCGAGACACCCATCTTGGCCGACCGGCTGAAGCCGATGATGGCCATGCCGATGCCGCCTGACTGCGAGGACAGCGCCGCCGTTCCCTGCACATCATATGCGGTGCAGAACGTCGCGCAGAGGTTCTGCGGCGTATAGTAGAAGCCATAGATGTTCGGCCCCATCAGGCGGATATTGTATTTCCGGCCGATTGCCTGAAGCTCTTCCTGGCCTTCGACATTGCCGGTTTCGGCAAAACCCGACGGGATGAGCACGGCGCCCGATATCTCTTTCTCGCCACATTCGGTCAGCGCCCCGGCGACGAATTTGGCCGGGATGGCGAAAACGGCGACGTCGATGACGCCGGGAACGTCCTTGACCGATTTATAGGCCTTGATCCCCATGATCTCATCTGCCTTGGGATGGATCGGATAGATCTTGCCCTTGTAGCCGCCATTGATCAGGTTCTTCATCACCGAGTTGCCGATCTTGCCGTCCTCGGCAGAGGCGCCGATCACCGCGACCGCATCGGGCTTCATGATCCGGTTCATCTGGCGAACGATGTCTTCCTGACTTGGACGATAGCGTTCGGGCTGCGGCGAGAAATCGACGACCACGCGCACATCGGCGGCGATGGCCCCCGAAGCGGTGGCAAAGACCGGGTTGAGGTCAAGCTCCGAGATCTCGGGGAAGTCGCTGACCAGCTGGCTGACCTTGACGATCATGTCCGACAGCGCCTCGCGATCGACAGCTTCGCCACCGCGCACGCCCTTGAGGATCTCGGCCGCCTGAATGCCGTCCAGCATCGAAAGCGCGTCCTCGTGGGTCGCGGGGGCAAGACGGAAGGTGATGTCCTTCAGCACCTCGACCAGAACACCACCAAGGCCGAAGGCGACCAGTTTGCCAAAGCTGCTGTCGGTCACCGCACCGATGATGACCTCCTGCCCGCCGGTCAGCATCTGCTGGACCTGCACCCCATCTACACGCGCGTCGGCCTTGTAGTTGCGGGCATTGGCGAGAATGCTTTCATAGCCCTTCTCGACCTCTTCTCTGGTCTTCAGGCCCACCAGCACGCCGCCAGCCTCTGTCTTGTGGAGGATGTCGGGCGAGACGATCTTGAGCACCACCGGATAGCCCATGCCCTCTGCAAGGCTTGCCGCCTCAGAGGACGACTTCGCCACGCCTTCCTGCGGCACGGCGATACCATAAGCATCGCAGACGATCTTGCCTTCGGGTGCGGTCAGACTGTCGCGGCCCTCGGCCTTGACCTTGTCGAGGATGCTGCGCACGGCGTCGTAGGGCTGTCCAGCCTCTGGGCTGTCACTTATCGGACGCAGTTTCAGAGCTTGTTCTGCCATCGTTTCCTCCTGGCTTCGTTCCTGTTTGATCCGGCGGATACGGGGGGCCGGACTGTGCTGGCGACCGCTGAGGCGAGTCCAAAAGGCGCCAGCGGATTTCCTGTCCCGAAATCTGGCGGGGCCACGATCCTTCAGATTCGGACCGCTCTTCCGAAAGCGGGTGCCCTCATGGATCGGCGTCATCGCCACGCACATCTCCTCCCGTCGGAATCAGCGTGGCATGTGGCATGCCAACAAGTCAAGCATGAGTTCGACGTCATCCCGATGATCTTGCCCTGCCCGCGTCACAGCGCCCTGCTGCCTTTATGCTGCGGTGCCATCTGCCAAGGGCGCCCCTGATTGCCGCAAGAAACGCCGGATCGTGGATTCCCGTGTGCAGGCAACCGGGCAGATCCCAGCCATGCGCCGGATGCAATGCTGCGATGCAGTATCAGATCTACTCCACGCGCCTTGGCATGTTATATATCAAGAAATCAAACGCTCGGCAGGTCAGACGTCGGGCCGACATCAAGGAGAATGAACCATGACCACCACGACTTTGCTGCACCGCCCCACTGGTCCCCGCACCCCCCTCGATCGTGTCCAGCAGATCTTTTCGATCGTCTCTGCCAAGCTGGCCGAGATCTATGGCCGCCAAGGGTCGGTCGAGCCCAAAACCGAATCCTGGCGCTATTTCTCTGCGTAACGATTCCGCCCTGCTTATCAGTGCCGCTCTTCACACAAGAGCGGCCACAGGGCTGCGCCGAATCGCCTTTCGAGGCCTCTGAATCGTCGTTCACGCGCAGTTTTTCAGATTTTTTTTCTATACGCACCGAAACATCCACCTGCGACAATTTGTCCTTGTATTTGATAGCTCTGAGATCCCCTGAGGAACTCGGAGCAAAGGTCGTTTCCGATCCCGATTTCCGCCGATCCCCCCCTTCATAACCGATTCCTATCTTGCCATGTGGCATCCATTATACCAAGATGCCGGTGTTACATCTTCGTGAATGGGTAAGTGCCAGAGCGCCTCGTCGCTCTTTTAAGACAGTCGCTCTCGCGAAGGTGAAAACGGGGAATGTCCGCTCGAATGGAGGAGGGACGGTCAATGTCTGACACAACTGATGCATCTGCAGGGGGACAGGGGAACCCCCCAAATACTCGCTGGATTCAACTTGCGGTAGGCGTCGCCTGTATGGTCGCCGCCTCGAATATCCAGTACTCATGGACGCTTTTCGTCCCTGAAATTCAACAAGCTCATGGTTGGACGCGTGCCGCGATCCAAACCGCATTCACGATCTTCGTCGTCGTCCAGACCTGGGGCACACCCATCGTCGGGCATTTCGTCGATCGTCACGGCCCACGGGTGGTTGTCCTGATCGGCGGCCTTTTCGTCGGCCTGGCGTGGCTGGTCAATTCCTATGCCACATCTCTCAGCGGCTTCTATCTCGGCTCTGTCCTTGGCGGCATCGGTGTCGGCGCGGTTTACGCGACCTGCATCAACAATGCCCTCAAGTGGTTTCCGGATCGTCGTGGGCTTGCCGCCGGCCTGACCGCCGCCGGATACGGATCGGGCACGATCCTTACCATCATGCCAATCGCAAGCATGATCCACAACAGCGGCTATCAGCAGGCCTTCTTCACCTTCGGCCTGATTCAGGGCGCGGCGATCCTGCTTGTCGCGGGTTTCCTCAAGGCTCCGAAAGCGGGCGAAACCGTCTTTTCCGATCAGGTCGCGCAATCGCGCCGCGACTATACGCTCGGCGAGGCGCTGCGCACTCCGGTGTTCTGGGTCATGCTGGCGATGTTCACCGGCACGGTCACCGGCGGTCTGATGGCGGTCGCGCAGCTTGGCGTCATCGCGGAAGATCTGGGTGTCCGCGAAATGCCGGTCAACATGTACTTCTTCACCATGGCCGCACTGCCCATGGCGCTGATGATGGACCGGGTCATGAACGGCATCTCTCGACCGCTGTTCGGCTGGATCTCGGACCATATCGGCCGCGAAAAGACGATGTTCATCGCCTTCTCGATCGAGGGTCTTGGCATCCTCGCGCTTGGCACCTTCGGGCACAACCCATGGGCGTTCGTGATCCTGTCGGGCATCGTGTTCCTGGCCTGGGGTGAGGTGTACAGCCTGTTCAGCGCCACGGCAGGCGATGCCTTCGGCACCAAGCATATCGGCAAGATCTATGGCGTGCTCTACTGCGCCAAGGGCATGGCCGCCCTGCTGGTTCCGATCGGCAACCTGATCATGGAAGCGACGGGCACCTGGGCAACCGTCCTTTACATGATGGCTGCAATGGACATCTCTGCCGCGCTTGCCGCCATCTTCATCCTGCGACCGCTGATGAAAAAGCATCACGCTCAGAACGGGGTGGTGCTGGACGACCGAGGCAAGGTCGTGGTCGAAGACGGGCTGATACCCGCACAACGCTAGCGGCGTTGTCCTGAAGCCTGACCCGGGGTGACCAACAAGGTCGCCCCGGGTTTTCGTTTTTGCCGGCAAGTGATGTCCATTCCGGCCATGATATCACCGACGAGGATCATGTGCTGGAAGCCGGGCCTGGTTTCGCGATGAAAACGATCAGGGGCGATTTCACCGGGCAATTATGGGCGCATGCTTGGCGCAGCGGTCGGTCTGGGCTATGTTGATTGCCAGCAAGCGGGAGAACCTCCCGAGGCGATGCTGGCCTGCGATTACGCCATAGAGGTGGCCGGGCGGATTGTTCCCGCAGATGCCAGCCTGAAGCCTCTTTACGATCCGGGATCGGCAAGAATCAGGGCCTGACAGAACCAGCCGGGCGGCTGTCGGTATCAACAGCCATCCGGCACCGACAAAAGACGCGGATCAACCGCGCCATCCGACCTTATCCAATGGGAGAGAATCATGCGTAACATTTTACTGATATCCGCGGCCTTTCTGGGCGGGGCCCTTGGCGCCTCGGCGCAACAGCTGAACGTCCTGTCCTATGGCGGCGCCTTCGAGGCCAGCCAGGTCAAGGCCTATAATGAACCCTTTGCCCAGAAGACCGGGATGCGGGTCAACATGATGGCGGCGGATGACCCCGGCGCGGTGATCAAGGCGCAGGCCGAGGCCGGGAACGTCAGTGTCGATGTCGTCGATCTGGCGACCTCGGACGTGGTGCGGTTGTGCGACGAGGGGATCCTGATGGAGATCGACCCCGCGATCCTGCCTGCCGGCGATGACGGCACCCCGGCCGAAGAGGATTTCTTCGACGGTGCATTGGTTGAATGCGGCGTCGCCAATATCCTGTGGGGCAATGTCATCGGCTATGATACCCGGCAGTTCGGCGACAACCCTCCGACCAAGGCCGCCGATTTCTTCGATCTTGAGACCTATCCCGGCAAGCGCAGCCTGCCCCGGCTGGCCCGGCGCACGCTTTATCTTGCGTTGATCGCCGACGGGGCCAGCCCGGACGAGATCTATGACCTGCTGGCCACGCCCGAAGGCGTCGATCGCGCCTTCGCCAAGCTGGACACCATCAAGCGCGACGTGGTCTGGTGGGAGGCCGGCGCGCAACCGGTGCAACTGCTGGCGGACGGCGAGGTGGCGATGGCGACGGCCTATAACGGTCGGCTGTTCGATGCGATGGTCTCCGATGGCCAGGCCATCGAGATCATCTGGGACGCGCAATATATGGAGATGGACCTGTTCGCGATTCCCAAGGACGCGCCCAATCCAGAGGCCGCGATGGAATATCTGCTCTTTGCCACCGACACGCAGCGGCTGGCGGATCAGGCGCGCTATATCGCCTATGGCCCGGCGCGAAAATCCTCTGCCGCGCTGGTCGGGCTGTTTCAGGACGGTGAAACGGAAATGGCCCCGCATATGCCGACGAACCCCGACAACATGAACAATGCGGTGATGGATGATCCCGAATTCTGGGCCGATAACGAAAACCAGCTGAACGAGCGTTTCAACAGCTGGCTGGCCTCGAACTGACCGCTTGGCTGCTGTCCGTCAGGTGATGACGGGCAGCAGCACATGCTCGGCCCTGATTGGCGGCGGGCTGGAAGATCGTTCACGCCGTTGGCTTTGCCCGGGATTATCCGGGGGTTTCCGGCGTGCTGAAACCCTGCAGGATCAGGTCGCGCATCCGGTCCATCGGGATTGCGGGGCTGTCATCCGCCGGAATCAGGCCGGGCGTGAACCCCCACCCGGCGCTGCGCCGGACAAGGGCCACGGGCCCGATCACATGCATGGGAACATCGCGCCCGCCATCGGGCGCAAGGCGCTGCGTGGTCTGATGATCACCCAGCACGATGATCAGCGGCACCTCATCCGCGTGGCGCAGCGCATAACCCGTCACCGCCTTCAAGGCATAGTCGATGGCCATGCGGTAATGCCGGCGGATGTTGTCGCGGTCGCGCCAGACCTCTTGCAGGCTTTCCCCCGCGACGGCCATATCGGAAAAGACCGAGCCATCTCCGACCTCGTCCCAGTCGATCAGGTGCGGCACCGGCACCCAGGGCGCATGCGATGAGATCAGGGCGATCTGCGCAAACAGCGGCAGCCCGTCCTCCTGCCGCAACAGCCGGTCGGCGGCGGCCAGCGTGAACTGGTCGGGCATGGTGACCCAGTTGAAGGGCAACCCGCGATAGCCCAGATCCGGCGCGGTCAGGATGTGGTCGAAACCCATATGCGCGGCCTCTGGCCATGGGCGGGTGATGGCAGGCATGACGGCGGCGGTGCGAAAGCCTTCGCGCCGCGCGTAGTGAAACAGTCCCTGCCGCCCGCTGGTCAGGACGGCCTGATAATGCGACTGGTCCGCGATCCACAGACCAGAGGCGAAACTCGCATGCGCCAACCAGCTTTGCCCGCCCTGCGTGGGTGAGGTCAGAAACCCAGAGCGCATGGCCAGTCCCGCCTGTGCCAGTTCGGATTCGGCGCGGCGAAGGGTGGCCAGATGCGTTTCGGCATAGAACGGCGTCGTGAAACTGGTCCGCCCATAGCTTTCCACGAAGATCACCAGCACATCGCGGTCGATGGCCCCCAACAGCCCCTGCCGTCCCGCCATCGGATCCCCCGCCGCCCGGAAGTCGCGTTGCGCGGCAAGAGTTCCGGCGGCAATTCCGGCACGCTCGACAACGTAATGCGCAGTCTCGGGGCGCGGGGTCATGGCCGGCCACAGGGCCAGACCGATGGCCATGACAAGGATGATGCGTGCCCGCCGTCCGATGGCCGGTTGGGTCCATGGACCGGTCGCCCACCAAAGCGCGCCAGAAATGCCCAATGTCGCGATGAATGTGGCAAGGATGGCGCCGAACACCGCAAATGGGCCGAAGGTGCCACCGACCAGCCGCAGCCCGGCATCCGCAAGTGAAAGATCGGCGGCGATATTGAAGGGCCGACCCAGGGACGACACCATGATCAGATCGGCGATCTTCTGTCCCGCCAGCAGCAACAGCCCAGCCGCCACGGGCAGGCGGGCAATGCCGCCACCCAGAACCAGTAAAAGCAGCAGGACCGGCAGTTCCGGCGTCGGGCGGATCAAGCTGCCCGGCACCATCAGCACAAGCTGGAACACCAGCGCCGAGACAACCAGCGGCAGGGCGTTACGCATCGTCACGACCGGCGCGTCCAGCGGATATACCGCGTGAAGGACAGGACCACCGCCGGACAGGGTGGCTGTACAGGCAGGACATGATCGGGGGCCGTCATCGCAAGAATGCTACGCCAGGATCGCGACCAGTCAAGCACCGCGTCTGCGCCCTTGGTGCATGAACGCCCCGTCGTGAGCCATTCCGGCAAAACCCTCAGGTCAGGTATCGGTTGAACCAGTCGAGGGTCCGCTGCCAGGCCAGTTCCGCCGCTTCCTCGTCATAACGCGGGGTGGAATCGTTGTGGAAACCGTGGTTGGTGCCGGGATAGATATGCGCCTCATAGGTCTTGCCATGCTCTTGCAGCGCCGCCTCATAGGCGGGCCAGCCTGCGTTGACGTTCTCGTCATGCTCGGCGAATTGCAGCAGCAGCGGGGCGTTGATCTTCGGCACATCCTCGACCGGCGCCTGCCGGCCATAAAAGGGCACCGCCGCGGCAAGCTCGGGATAGGCCACGGCGGCCGCGTTCGACACCCCGCCGCCATAGCAGAAGCCGGTGATGCCGATCTTGTCGGTGGTCATGTCGCTGGCCAGCAGCCATTCGATGGCGGCAAAGAAATCGTTCATCAGCAAGGCCGGATCGACCTGCTGCTGCAACTCCCTGCCCTTGTCGTCATTGCCCGGATAGCCGCCCTGTGATGTCAGCCCGTCCGGCGCCAGCGCCACGAAACCTGCCTTGGCCACGCGCCGGGCGACATCCTCGATATAGGGGTTGAGGCCACGATTCTCATGCACCACGACCACGCCCGGCGCCGGTGCGGTCGCATCCGAGGGCCGCACCAGATAGCCGCGCACCTCTTCATGTCCGTTGGGCGAGGGATAGGTGATGTATTCCGCAACGATATCGGGGTCGGTAAAGGCGATCTGCTGGGCCAGCGCGTAATTCGGGCGCAACATCCCCAGCAGCGCCGTCGCCGTCAGTCCGCCCACCGCGAACTTGCCCGCACGATCAAGGAACTCGCGCTTGGTGATGCGGCCATGAGCATAGAAATCGTAAAGCTCCAGCAGTTCCTGCGGAAAATCCTTTGCGGTCAATCTGGTCATCGGCTGTCTCCCTGTTGTTCGGCGGCTCGCTTAAGTCTGCCACAGATCCCCCCGCTGAAAGCGATCATCATGTCGTGATCGCGCGCCTGTTCATCCCTTCAGCACAGTCAGATAACGCAGATCGCACCCGGCGCGGCCCGTGGCCAGCACATCGAGATCGGCGGGACCGAAGGCCAGCCCGAACCCCAGCGCCGGGGTGGCATCACCTTGCGCCCACTGCCTCAGCAGATGCCGGTTCAGCCCCGCCGAGGGCGTCGGGTCGCTGACCGGCACAACCGGATGCGCCGCGCCCGACCACAGCAGCGCCTGCAATGACTGGTCGAGCAGCCCGGGACAGCCGGTGAAGGGCTGGATCGCCTCCAGTCCGGCAAAGCTGGCCGGGCCTTCGCACAGCCGCGTCAGCAATGGGCCGAAGATGCGGACACCGCCATTCACGTCGTGGAAGGCGCGGAAGGCGGCGCCTCCGGGTTCGCTCATGCAATGGATGGCGGCGATGAAATCCGCGATGGCTGCGCGCACCCCTCGTCTCACTCGCTGAGGCCATCGACCTCTTTTCGCGGCGTGGCGTCGGCTGGTCGATGCAGAGCAGGCAAACGACAGATGTCGTCTTGCAGGCCTTGCTCATGGCGGTCTGGCGGTGCAAGCCGAAAAAAAGGTTCTGATCCGATCAAGGTAGCCAGTTCACCAGCATGGACTGGGCTGCGTTCCTGCGCGCCCACAATCTTGAGCATTTGATGAGCCGTCACGGCAACTGTCACGACAGCGCCGTCGCCGAAATCCTCTTCAACCTGATCAAGCGCGAACGGATTCGGCGCAGAACCTGCCGGACACGGGCATATTCAAAGCAGGACATGTTCGATGACATCGAGATGTTCTACAACCCGGTGCGCCTTTTGTCTGCGGACCTTGCAAGACGCTGTATAACCGGTTTCCCGAAGGACGGTAGCGTCCGCAGGCAATCGGGCGCATGAAGGGGTGCTAGGGAAGCAGAAACCGTCCAGTGGACGGTTTCGCCCGGGAGCGAATGCCAGGTTGCGCATGCTCGGCGGCGACAAAGGGCGACTGCTGGACTTCTTTCTCTTCCCCGGCCACATGGCTGACAGCGGCGGCGCCCTCGTGCTGCTGTGCCATCTGCCGAAAGTGAAACGCTTCTCGGGTAACAAGACTTATGATGCCGACTGGCTGCGCGACGACCTCAAGGACCGCGGCATCCGCCCCTGCATACCACCCGAGGCAAGAAGCGCAGAAAACCCGCCAGATACAGCAAGCGCCCTTGTCGCAAGCGCGACCGCATCGAGAATGCCTTCGGTCGCATGAAGGACGGGTGTGGGGTCGCGACCCGCTATGAGCGATGCGGCGGCAATTTCCTCAACGCCGTCATCCTGGCTGCGATCATCATCTTCTGCTTGTGAAACTTGTACCTGCATCGCCAAACACCGCCATACCCGGCCGGTCAGTTGACTCTGCTGGATATTGGTGACGTCACCCTCGGGCTTCCACGCGCGGCTCGGCGCCCGGCCAACACCCGCGCGATCCATAGCTGGATGTCGGTCACAACCATAGGCAGCGTTAAGGCCAACGACTGGAGTTGCGGCACCCACCGCGTCAGCCGGGATATCCCCGAGAGCAGGCTGGCCTGCCCCGCGAAGCGGTCGCGGAAGCTCTCTCGCTACTGTTTGATCTCGGGTTCGACGAGTTTCGCCAGCTTGCGCAGGGAGTCCTGCCAGCCAAGATAACAAGCCTCGCGCGGGATCACGTCGGGAATGCCCCGCTGCTCTATGCTGATTTCGGTGCCCACGGATACGGCCCGAAGCGTCACCGTGACCTGCATCTCTCCGGGCAGGTTGGGGTCGTCGAAGCTGTCGGTATAGACAAGCCGTTCGCCCGGCACGAATTCCAGATAGGTGCCGCCGAAGGAATGGCTGTCGCCGGTGGTGAAATTCCTGAATGACATCCGGTGCCTGCCACCCTTTTTGGCGTCCAGTTCGTGAACCGTGCACAGAAAGCCATAGGGCGGCAGCCAGCTTGCGATTGCGTCGGGCTCGACGAAAGCGCGAAAGACCTTCTCTGGTCTGGTGGCCAGAATACGGTGTAACGTGATGGCGCCTGGCATGATCGTTTCCTGTCCCGTTGAATGGTCAGAGCATCGGTTATCCTTCGGCCTGTGATCCTTGCGCCGCGGCTTCGATCCGGGCGATGTCGATCTTGCGCATCGTCATCATCGCCGCCATGGCGCGTCCGGCCTTGTCGCGGTCGGCGCCGGTGGTCAGTTCCATCAGCCGCTT
Organism: Paracoccus alcaliphilus; assembly: GCF_028553725.1. Taxonomy (NCBI): domain Bacteria; kingdom Pseudomonadati; phylum Pseudomonadota; class Alphaproteobacteria; order Rhodobacterales; family Paracoccaceae; genus Paracoccus; species Paracoccus alcaliphilus. The sequence goes on along the minus strand of NZ_CP067126.1, from coordinate 66,453 downwards.
CGGCGTGATCTGCCAGGAATGACCCCAGCGATCCTTGCACCAGCCGCAGTCGCTTTCCTTGCCGCCATTGCCGACGATCGCGTTCCAATAGCGGTCGGTTTCCTCCTGATCGCCGGTCAGCACCATGAAGCTGACGGCCTCGTTCGGCGTAAAGACGGGGCCGCCATTCAGGCCCAGGAACGCCCGCCCCAGCACGGTGAATTCGACGGTCAGCTCATTGCCCTTTTTGCCGCCGGGATAATCGGACGGGGATGCGTTCACGCGGTCCACGTGGCTGTCGGGAAAGGTGGCGGCATAGAATTCGGCCGCCTTGCTTGCTTCGCCGTGGTCGAACCACAGGCAGGTCACGAGATTGGTCATATCCGTTCTCCTTGAGCTTTCTTGTGCGATTGCGCCGCGTTAGCGTGCGTCGGCGAAGGATCCGGTCCGCAAGGGGCCGCAAACAGCAGTTCGATATAGCGGCGCAGATGATCGACGCTGTCGCGTGCGATCGCGCGGTCCCCGGTGGCCTTTGCCAGAATGAACGCGCCCTGCAACACGGCCTGACTGTGCGCGGCAAGGCTGGCCGGGGTCCAGTCCGCCGTGATCCCGCGTGCCTCGATCGCCGCCGCTATATCGGGTTCCAGCGTTGCGGCATGGCCGAAGATGCTGGCGGCGCAGGCGTCGCGGATCGCGGGCGACGAGCCATAGACCTCTTGCGTCATGGTCCCGACCAGACAGGTGAAGTCGGCAAGATCGCCGTCGATGATGTCCTTGCGGAATTCGACATAGCCGATCAGCCGCTCCAGCGGGTCCGCATGATGGTGATAGGGCGCCCCCGCGAAAAGCGCCGAAGTCGTCTCGGCCCAATAACCAGCGGCGGCGATGCCAAGCGCCTCCTTGTTGTCGAAGTGGTGGAAGAATGCGCCCTTGGTGACGCCGGCGGCCTTGCAAAGCTGGTCCACCGTCGTCGCCGCAAAGCCCTGCGCCCGGATCACGTCACGCGCGGCCTCCAGCAGTCTGGTCCGGGCGTCGCCGCGTTCAGGATGATATTTGGTCGGTCTTGGCATGAAGGAATATTACCAACCAGTCGGTATGTATGTCAAGGCGGTTTGTCCGGTCCCCCCCGGCCCCGTTTGCTCGAAAGCACTGGCGGAAGCGGTCGGCAATCCGCTATCCCTGCGCCAATATGGATCGACCAACGCAAAGCGACCAAGGCTGATGATACGGCGTTTCACCCCTTATATCCTTGTGACCCTGATCGTTCTTGGCGCCGCGCTGTGGCTGCTTGCGGCGGGGCGAGAGCCGATCTGCACCTGCGGTCATGTCAAGCTGTGGCACGGCCAGACCATGAGTTCGGAAAACTCGCAGCATATCGCGGACTGGTACACGCCCTCGCATCTGCTGCACGGGATCCTCTTTTACGCGCTGCTTTGGCTGATCGCGCGACGGGTGCCCTTTGGCTGGCGGCTGGTCATCGCCACGCTGATCGAGGCGGCATGGGAGATCGTCGAGAACTCGGACCGGATCATCGAGCGTTATCGCGCGGTCACCATCTCGCTGGATTACTTTGGCGACAGCGTGGTGAATTCGGTGGCCGACATTCTGGCGATGATCGCGGGTTTCTGGCTGGCGCGGGTACTGCCGGTCTGGGTCTCTGTCGCGCTGGTTCTGGGGTTCGAGCTGCTGACCATATGGATCATCCGCGACGGGCTGGCGCTGAACGTGCTGATGCTGCTGTGGCCGCTGGACGCGATCCGCGACTGGCAGGCGGGCTAGCGCAAGCCCCCGCCCTCCGCGCCGCCAGCTGCCTGCGGTCGTCGAGGCTGGACAGCAGCACCGACACCGCAATGCCGACCGCCGCGCCCAGCAGGGTATCCAGCACCCGTTCGGGCGCCATTTCGGGGCCGGCAGCAGCGGATTTCGGACGCGCGGGGGCTGATGAATGGTGGCGACGTGATCCTGGCGGATGAACCCACCGGCGCGCTGGACAGCAAAAACAGCGCCGAGCGGATCGACCTGCTTCTGGATCTGAACAGGCAGGGCCACACCATCATCATCGTCACCCACGACCCAAAGGTCGCGGCCCGTGCCCACCGCACCATCAAGATCAGCGACGGCACCATCATCGCCGACAGCGGCTGCCACCCAGACCATGACGCTGCTGGTGGGCGGGAACGGGATGGTGAACTTCTTGTTGGTTTCGGTCACGGAACGCACCCGGGAAATCGGCGGACGCATCGCCTTCGGCTTCCTGCCCGCCCGTTCGGCCGCGCAGCTTGATCCGGTGGAGGCGCTCAGCCGGGATTGCGGCGGCTCGGTTCAGGTGTGAAACCGCTGGCGATATTCCCCCGGCGGCAGGCCGACGATGCGCAGGAAAACCTTGCGAAAGGCGCCCGGGTCGGAATAGCCGACCTGCCATGCGATCCGCTCGATGGGTTGCTGGCCGAATTGCAGCAGTTCCTGCGCCCTGGCCACCCGCAGGCGTTGGGCATAATCGGTCGCGGTCAATCCGGTCGCCTTCTGGAAACGGCGCAGGAAGGTGCGTTCCTCCAGCCCCGCCGCTGCCGCAAGGGCGGACAGTCGGGCCTTCTTGCCCTCATTGGCCTGAAGCAGATGCTGCGCCTTCAGGATCGCGGCATCGCCATGGTTCAGGCGCGGCACGAAACCGCTGTAATATCGCTGCTCCCGCCCCGGCGGATCGACCAGCAGCATCCGCGCGGTTTCGGCCATCGCGACGGGGCCAAGGAAACGCTCGACCAGCTTCAACCCCAGATCGGTCCATGACATCAGCCCGCCCGCCGAAATGATGTCGCCGCCGTCGATGATCAGCCGATCGGTATCCACCCGCGCCTCGGGAAAGCGGTCCCGCAGCAGTTGCGCATGGGTCCAGTGGGCCGTCACCACACGCCCCGCCAGCAGGCCGGTTTCGCCCAGCAGGAAGGCCCCGGCGCAGACCGACGCCAGCACCGCCCCCTCGACATGACGATCCGCCAGCCAGGCTGCCAGCGGGGCAGCGGCGCCGGGGCTGATCGGCGGCTCCAGCGTTGGCGGCAGGATCAGCACATCGCAGCGCGTGCCCTGCCCACCCGGCTGCGGATCGCTGTCGAAAACGACTTCTGGCGCATCCGTCCCGCTGGCCTGCCAGTGAAGGATGCGCAATCCCGGGCCGCAACCCTGACCCGGATGGTTGAAGCGGGTCGCGATGCGGAACAGATCGGTCAGCCCCAGCACCGCCGAAAGCTGCGCGCCGGGATAAAGCAGGATGCCGATCCGCGCTTCATTGTCCATATCGCCCCGGATTCTGTCGGTTTCGCCAGTGGTCGCCACTGTTGCCGAAGGTCATGCTCAACGCAACCGGCAACGCCCATCGAAAGGACACAGCATGTCGAACCGCGCCATCCTCGTCGTCGATCTTCAGAACGAATACTGGCCCACCGGAAACTTCCCGCTGGTTGGGATCGAGGCTGCCGCCGCCAATGCCGCCCGGGTCATTACCCACGCCCGCGACAAGGGCGATCTGGTCGTCAATATCCGCCACGAGATGCCGGGCGGGCCGATCTTCATGCCGGGCAGCGATGGCGCGCAGATCAACGCAGCGGTGCAGCCCGGCGCTGATGAGCCGGTGATCACCAAGAACTTCCCCAACTCGTTCCGCGAAACCGGGCTGGACGATCTGCTGAGGGAAAACGGCATCGAGGACGTCGTGGTCATCGGCGCCATGAGCCATATGTGCGTCGATGCCACCACCCGGGCGGCCAACGATCTGGGTTACCGGACCGTCACCGTCCATGATGCCTGCGCAACCCGCGATCTGGAATTCGGCGGCGTGACCACGGCCGCGCCACAGGTCCACGCCGCCTTCATGGCCGCGCTGGCCTTCCTTTATGGCGAAGTGATCGGCACCGACGAGTTGCTGGCGCGCTGATCCGTGAGGGTCAGTCCCCCGTATCAGGCTTGCGCGCTTCTGCTGCGCGGTTGTTTGCGTCTTCGATCAGGCGGCGGTGGCGGCGTGCTTCTGTCAGGATATCCTCGAACCGTTCCAGTCCCTTGGCCTCCAGCGCGGCGATCAGCCGCAGATAGGCCTCGGCGGTGGCCAGCGTGTCGCCCATCGCGGTGTGGCGGTCGCCCTCGGGGATGACGATGCCCAGACGCTCGGTCAGCGCGTCCAGCGAATGCGGCGCCGATTGCCCCCACAGCATCGCCGACAGCAGCACTGTGTCCAGCACGCGATTGTCGAAATGGGCCCCGGTCTCAAGCGCGGCATTGCGCAGGAAGCCCATGTCGAAGGGGCGTTGTTGCAGAAGTCAGTGTGTGAGCGCAGTTTTCCCTTTCCGCGTTGAGTTCATGCCACGCGTTTGATCTCGGCGGATCCGAGGGCATTGAAGCGGTTCATGAGGGCGATGCGGATATGGATTTCGGCGGTCTGGCGGTCCGGGTCTCGTGATGAGATGCGTTCACCGAAGGCCTTGAGGCAGCGCATCCTTGCCTCGATCCTGCTTCGGACGTGATAACCTGACCAGCGCTTCCATATGGCCCTGCCCAAGCGCTGGGTTGCCCGGAGGATCTCGTTGCGCGCCCTGGCTGCGGGGCAATCCTCCTTCCAGAGACGGCCATTCCTCCGGATCGGGATGATAGCGGTGCCGCCTCGATCCAGGATCGCGGTGTGGCAGCGTCGGGTGTCAAAGGCACCGTCGCCGGTGACGGTGCCGATCTGTTCATCCTCTGGGATCTGGTTGAGCAGGTCGGGCAGAACAGGGCTGTCGCCTTCACGGCTTGAGGTGAATTCGACGGCGCGGATGTCACCTGTAGCCGTGTCCATCGCCAGATGAACCTTACGATATTGGCGTCGGCGATGCGGGCCATGCTTGCGGGCAAGCCATTCCCCATCACCAAGAAACTTGATCCCGGTGCTGTCCACCAGCAGGTTCAGCGGCCCCGGCGCACGGCGGCTCGTGATCTGAACCGTGATGCGCTTCTGCCTGCGGCTCAGGGTCGAGAAATCGGGCACCCGCCAGTCGAGCCCGGCCATCGAAAGGATGCTCGCCACCATCCCTGTCGTTTGCCGGAGAGGCAGGCCGAACAGAACCTTCACCATCAAGCAGAACTGGATCGCGGCATCAGAGAAGACCGGCGGCCGACCATTGCATCCGGATTTGGGTGCGCGCCAAACCATGTCCTTGTCCAGCCAGATCAGAAGGGACCCGCGCCGCTTCAAGGCATCGTTGTAGGACTTCCAGTTCATCGTGCGGTAGCGGGTGGGCTCAGGCTTGCTCATACTCGCCCCTTAGCCCACTGGATTCGCAGTGTGAATCCCTCAGAAAACGGAGTTCTGCAACAACGCCTGTCGAAGGGCGCGTTATGGGCCACCAGCACCGTATCCTCGGCAAAGTGGCGAAAGGCGGTCATGTCGGGGGCGCCCGCGACCATCGCATCGGTGACGCCATGCACGGCGGTCGAAGAGGCCGGGATCGGGCAGCCCGGATTGACCAGCGTCTCGAACCGCTCTCCGGTCAGGCGGCCACGGGCGATGCGGACCCCGGCGATCTGCACGATCCGGTCCGAGGGATCGAGGCCGGTGGTCTCGGTATCGAAGACCACGCAGGTCAGGTCGGCCAGCCGGGTCGAGGCGGCCTCGCGCCGCGATCAGCGCCGCCAGAACCAGCGCGTCCAGCACCAGCGCATCCGGCACCGCGCCCGACATCGCACCGGTATCGGCCCCCTGCCCGGTCAGCCGCCGGCCGGCCACCCACAGCGCCAGCACCAGAAAGCCCAGCACCGCCGCCGCCAGTCCCGCAAAGATCAGCAGGATCCGCAGCCGCAGCGCCAGCCGCGTCAGCATGGCCCCTCCAGCAGCCGCGTCAGCTCGGCGCGCAGCTCGGACAGCTCGAACGGCTTGGCGATGAAGCCATCCGCCCCCAGCGCCAGCCCCTTGCGCCGCTCGACCACCGAGCCGCGGGCGGTCATCATCACCACCCGCACATCGCCAAGCCCGAGATCGGCCCGCACATCCTGCACGATCTGATAGCCCGAGACATCGGGCAGCATCACATCCAGCAGCACCAGATCGGGATGCAGGGCGCGGATCCGCTCGACCGCGCCCGCGCCGGTATCCATGCGGTCATGCTCGTGCCCCTCGCGCGTCAGCAGGAACTCCAGCGCGGTGGCGATATTGTCCTCGTCCTCGATCACCAGAATCGATGCCATCAATCCCCCCCTTCGCAGACGGCGGCAAAGGCCGGGTCCTGCGGGCCAGACGGCGCCCAGTCGCTGCGCGGCATGCGGATCAGGCCCTTGTCGCAATCGAAATCCTGCGGCACCACCAGCGCCGGGCCGCGCCGCTCGATCAGCATGATCTCGGCCCGGCGGGTGCCCCCGGTGGTGCCGGAAACCGTGGCCGGGTCCAGCACGGCAAAGCGCGTCTCGACCGGGAACAGATAGGTCCAGGGCGCCCAGGGCAGGCGGTCATGGCCGACGACCAGCACCTGCGCGCCTGCCGGCAGCCGCGATTTCGCCCGCCCGGACCAGGCGTAATCGTTCCACACCGAATAGACGACCATCGACAGGCCGATGCCGGCGGGCAGCAGCCAGCGCGCCGGGGCCATCCCCAGTTTGCGCAGCAGGTGCATCGCGGCATAGATGACCGCCGCCGCACCCACGCCGACGGCGATGACCCCCAGAAGTTCGACCCCGACACCCGTCATATGCGCCTCATCCCAGCATTCCCTTACCATGCCCTATTGCGGATTGCATGCCGCGCACCACCACGAAAGCGTCGCGCAGATGGCTGCGTTCGAAATCGGGCAGGCCGGCAGGCGACAGAAAGTTGTCGGGGCGCTGCCCGGCCCGGATCTGTTCGGCCTGATTTTCCAGCCGCGCCGTCTGGATCAGGTCATAGGCGGCGATCAGATCCTGCCCGCCCCGCTCCGACACGATGCCGCGCGCCGCGGCCTCGGTCAGCCGCGCGCGGGTGTTGACCGGGCGCAGCCGCCCCTGCAACGCATGGATCCGGGCCAGATCGATCACCGGCACCACGCCGTTATGCTTCATGTCGATGCGGTGGCGGTTCTCGCCCGAGCGGATGGTGGCAAAGCCGCCGATCAGCCCCAGCGGCGGCCGGTGTTTCAGCGCGTTCGAGGTCAGGTTGTACAGGAAAATGGTATTGTCCGCCGCCAGTTCCAGCGTCTCGGCCTGCAAACCCTCCAGCAGCGCGGCATCGCCGCCGATCGCCCGCAGGTCGAACATGACCGAGGCCAGCATCTGCGCCTGCGGATCGGGATGGTCGATCCAGTCGCGGAAATAGCCGCGCCAGACCTGCCGGGGCTGGCGCCAGCGCGGATTGGTCGCCATCATGTCGCCGGGGCAATAGACATAGCCGCATTCGTTCAGCCCGTCGCAGACGAAACGCGCCAGTCCGGCAAACCACGGATCGGCGGGATCGCAGCCGTCTTCCAGGATCAGGCAATTGTCCTGATCGGTCTGGCCGGTCTGTTCCTGCCGCCCCTGACTGCCGCAGGCCGCCCACAGCCAGCGGCCCGGCGCCGGACCCAGCCGGGCCCCGGCCATGGCCAGCAGCCGGCGGGTCACCGCATCGGCGATATCGGTGATCATCCGGGTGACGATCTCGTGGCGGTGATTGCCGCCGACCAGCTGCACCAGCAAATCCGGAATCCGGGCGGTGCTGCGCGCCATGTCGGCCACGCTGTCGGCACGGGCAATGTCATGGATCAGCGCCGAAGAGGAAATCGCCTGCACCCGCGTCAGATCGGTCTGGCTGACCATGCCGATGAAACGCCCGCCATCGACCACCGGCAGATGGCCGATGCCCCGTTCCAGCATGATGTTCAGCACGTCATAGCCCAGCTGGTCCGGCGACAGCGTGATCGGGTCGGGGGTCATCACCGCGCTGACCGCGATGGCGGGATCGCGCCCCTCGGCCACGATCCGGTTCGACATGTCGCGGATGGTGACCAGCCCCAGCAGCCGCCCGTCCCCGACCACGCCGATGCTGCTGGCATGGGCGTCGCGCATGGCGCGGGCGGCCGCCAGCACCGGCGTGTCGGGGGGGCAGCTCAGCGCGTCCCGCCGCCCGATCAGATCGCCCACCTTCAGCACCGCCAGATCATTCTGGCGCGGACTGGACAGGCCGCCCCGGTCGAAGAACCGCGCCACCGAACGATAACTGCCGATCAGCCGCATCAGCTCGGCATGCGGCAGCATCAGCACCGTCGCCTCCCCGATGGCCGTCGCGGTGGTCACCGCCACCCCCTCGCGCAGCAACCCGCGTTCGCCAAAGGAATTGCGCGGGCCCAGTTCCGACACGCTGTCACCGGCGGCGTCAGAGATCCGGACCGCCCCGCTCTCGATCAGATGGATCCCCGGCAGCTTTTCGCCATGGCGATAGATCACGTCGCCCGCCCTGTATTGCCTGCGGCCGAAGGAACCGGCGACACGCGCCAGCTCGTCCCGCGGCAGGCTGTCATAGGGGTGAACCGTCGCGAGAAATGCACTGATACCGGTCATGGCCCATGCCCCGTGGCAGAAAAAATAACCGCGCCCCCGGAACAGGGGCGCGGTACATGGAATCAGTGGGACGAGGCTGTCGATGCCCCGATCCCGGTTTCCGAACGCACCTGCTGCGCCAGGAAGCCGGCACGGTCGATGCGCGCACGCTGGCTGTTGTCCACTTTCGAGACCAGCCAGATCCCCAGGAAAGCCAGCGTCATCGAGAACAGCGCCGGCGAGGTATAGGGGAAGGGCGCCGAACCAGCCGGATTACCCAGCGTGGCTTCCCACACCGAAGGCGACAGCACCGTCAGCGCCACCGAGGAGATCAGCCCCAGGAAACCGCCGGCAACTGCGCCGCGGGTCGTGCAGTCCTTCCACAGAACCGACATGAACAGCACCGGGAAGTTGGCCGAGGCCGCGACGGCGAAGGCCAGCGACACCATGAAGGCGATGTTCTGGTTCTTGAAGGCGATGCCCAGCACGACGGCAATCACCCCCAGCGCGATGGTCGTGATCCGCGAGACACGCAATTCGCTGCCCGGCTCGGGATTGCCCTTCTTGACCACGGTCGCATAAAGGTCATGGCTGACCGCCGAGGCCCCCGACAGCGTCAGACCCGCCACCACCGCAAGGATGGTCGCGAAGGCCACCGCCGACATGAAGCCCAGGAAGATGTTGCCGCCGACCGCCTGGGCCAGATGCACCGCCGCCATGTTGTTGCCACCGATCAGGCCGCCCTCGGCGTCCAGGAAGTCGGGATTCGTCAGCACGAAGGTGATCGCACCAAAGCCGATGATGAAGGTCAGCAGGTAGAAATAGCCGATCCAGCCCGTCGCCCACATCACCGACTTGCGCGCTTCCTTGGCGCTGGGAACGGTGAAGAAGCGCATCAGGATATGCGGCAGGCCCGCGGTACCGAACATCAGCGCCATGCCGAAGCTGATGGCCGAGATCGGGTCCTTGATGAAGGTGCCCGGCCCCATGATCGACTGGCCGACACTTGCGGCGGCATCGGGATCGGTACCGCCGGCAGTGGCGATGTCGGTCTTGATCCGGACCGCGTCGGCGAACATCGCCTCGGGGCTGAAGCCATAGGTCCACATCACCATCAGCGCCATGAACGAGGCGCCGCCAAGCAGCAGGCAGGCCTTGATGATCTGCACCCAGGTCGTCGCCGTCATGCCGCCGAACAGCACATAGATCATCATCAGCGCGCCCACGATCACCACGGCGATCCAGTAATCCAGACCGAACAGCAGCTGGATCAGTGCGCCCGCACCGACCATCTGCGCGATCAGATAGAAGGCGACGACAACCAGCGTGCCCGAGGCGGCGAAGATGCGCACCGGGGTCTGGGCAAAGCGGAAGGACGCCACATCGGCAAAGGTGAACTTGCCCAGGTTGCGCAGCCGCTCGGCCATCAGGAAGGTCAGGATCGGCCAGCCGACCAGAAAGCCGATGGAATAGATCAGCCCGTCATAGCCCGAGATCATCACCGCCGCCGAGATCCCCAGAAAGGACGCCGCCGACATATAGTCCCCGGCAATGGCCAGACCGTTCTGAAAGCCGGTGATCCCACCCCCGGCAGTATAGAAATCCGACGCCGACTTGGTTTTCGACGCCGCCCATTTGGTGATGAACAGCGTGGCGACGACGAAGATCGCGAACATGCCGATCGCGGTCCAGTTCGTCGCCTGCTTCTCTCCGCCCTGAATCGCATCGGCGGCCAGCGCCGCGCCCGGCAGCGCCAGCAAAAGCGCGCCTGCGCCTGTCAACTTGCGTATCATCTCAGCGCCCCCGCTTGATCTGTTCGGTCAGTTCGTCGAACTCCCGGTTGGCCCGGCGGACATAGATGCCGGTAACGATGATGGTGAAGATGATCACCCCAAAGCCGATCGGGATCCCCCAGGTCATCACGCCGTCGCCGATTCTGGCGGCCAGCAGCTCCTTGTTGAAGGCGATCAGCAGGATGTATCCGTAATAGACCACCAGCATGGCCAGGGTCAGCGTCCAGCCGAAACTCGTTCGCTTTGCCTTCAGCTTCTGATAGGTCGGATTTGCGGCAATCCGTTCAGCTAATGTCTCTTCCATCGGTCTGGCACCTCCACTGCCATGTCCTGTCGGATCGCCCGCCTCCTCATGGAAAATCGGCAAGCGATATCGTCGTACGGTTATCGGGTGGGACGGGCCTGTCATCGTCCAAGCCGGGACCGTGCTGCGGGTGAAGCGCCACCCGCAGGAATGATGTCCGGGAAAAACCGGCAGTCTGCCCGCCGGTCCTGTTCCCCGCGTTTTTATTCGCGGTTCATCCGGTTGTTGATGAGGTCGTCGACGACCTCGGGTTCGGCCAGGGTCGAGGTATCGCCGAGGCTGCCATAGTCGTTCTCGGCGATCTTGCGCAGGATCCGGCGCATGATCTTGCCCGAACGCGTCTTCGGCATCCCCGGCGCCCACTGGATCAGGTCCGGGCGCGCGATCGGGCCGATCTCGGTACGCACCCATTTCTCCAGCTCGGCGCGCAGATCCTCCGAAGGATCCACCCCGTTCATCAGCGTCACATAGGCATAGATGCCCTGACCCTTGACCGGATGCGGGTAACCCACAACCGCCGCCTCGGCCACCTTCGCATGCGCCACAAGCGCCGATTCGACCTCGGCCGTGCCCATCCGGTGGCCGGACACGTTGATCACGTCATCCACCCGCCCGGTGATCCAGTAATAGCCGTCCTCGTCGCGGCGGCAGCCGTCGCCGGTGAAGTAATAGCCGGGATATTGCTGGAAATAGGTCTCTTCGAACCGCTGGTGATCGCCCCAGATGGTGCGCATCTGGCCGGGCCAGCTGTCGGCGATGCACAGCACCCCCTCGGCCGGGTCGCCCTCGATCAGCTTCGCCGTTTCGGCCTCCAGCACCGCCGGGCGGATGCCGAAGAAGGGCAGCGTCGCCGAACCCGGCTTGGTCTCGATCGCCCCGGGCAAAGGCGTGATCAGATGGCCGCCGGTCTCGGTCTGCCACCAGGTGTCCACGATCGGGCAGCGGCCCTTGCCGATATTGCGGTCATACCAGTTCCAGGCCTCGGGGTTGATCGGCTCGCCCACCGTGCCCAGCAGGCGCAGGCTGGACAGGTCGTGGCCCTCGATGAATTCGGTGCCCTTGCCCATCAGCGTGCGGATCGCCGTCGGCGCGGTATAGAACTGCGTCACCTTGTGCTTGGCGCAGACCTGCCAGAAGCGGCCGGCATCGGGGAAGGTCGGCACGCCTTCGAACATCAGCGTGGTGGCGCCATTGGCCAGCGGGCCATAGATGATATAGCTGTGGCCGGTCACCCAGCCCACATCCGCCGTGCACCAGAAGACGTCGCCATCGTGGTAATCGAAGGTGTATTGATGCGTCATCGCGGCATAGACCAGATAGCCGCCGGTGGTATGGACCACCCCCTTCGGCTTGCCGGTGGACCCCGAGGTATAGAGGATGAACAGCGGGTCCTCGGCCCCCACCGGGCGCGGCGGGCAGTCGGGGCTGGCGGTCTCCATCAGCGCCTTCACATCGACATCGCGGCCCTCGACCCAGGTGGTCTGGTCGCCGGTATGCTTGACCACCAGGCAGCGCACCCTGTCCGAGCAATGCAGCAGCGCCGCATCGGCATTCGATTTCAGCGCCGTGCGCCGCCCGCCGCGCGGCGCGGTATCAGAGGTGATGACCAGTTTCGCGCCGCAATCGTTGATCCGGTTGGCCAGCGCATCGGGCGAGAACCCCGCAAAGACAATGGAATGGATCGCCCCGATCCGGGCGCAGGCCAGCATCGCATAGGCGGCCTCGGGGATCATCGGCAGATAGATCACCACCCGGTCGCCGCGCATCACCCCCTGAGACAGCAGCACATTGGCAAAGCGGTTCACCTTGTCGGACAGCTCCGCATAGGTGATGTGCTGCGCCGGATCCTTCGGGTCGTCGGGCTCGAAGATGATCGCGGTCTGGTTGGCGCGCGCCGGCAGATGCCGGTCCACGCAGTTGACGCAGGCGTTCAGCACCCCGTCGCCGTACCACTTGATGCTGACCTTGCCGAAGGTGAAATCGGTCTCTTTCACCTTGCTGTAGGGTTCGATCCAGTCCAGCCGCCGCCCTTCACGCCCCCAGAACCCCTCGGGATCCGACATCGATTCGGCATAAAGCCGCCCATAATCCTCAGGACCAACATGCGCTGACCCAAAACCAGCAGGAATCCCGTGCTTTTCAACGATTTCAGTGCTCATGGCTCCCCCTCACAACAATTATCCCCCTGCAGCCAACCCAAAGATCACCCAAGGACGAGGACCCTGAAAAAGTGTGGTGCAGATGGGCCTCCGCAAGTGTTAAGCACAATTCGCAATCTATGTTAAGTCTTTTTTAAATAAGGAAAAATTTGTAAAATCATTAACAGATAAATGTCGATATTTGTAAATTTATTTACACGTCGTCGGCCACGCCGCTTGCCATCCTTGTGAGTACCGAATTGGCGACAAAGGCTATCATCATCAGAGAGGCCCGCAGCGACCTCCGTCGCGACCCGCGCCACGTCACTGCGCAGCGGCCACTCAGATGGCGGCCTGTTGCAACCCACTTATCGTCCTGACGCCCCGAAAAGCTGGTCCTTCAGGCTGACGGATGAGACCGGCGGAAGATCGAAATCCAGCTCTGCCTCCAGATGGCGCAGGTGCTCGTCGGTCAGCCGCAGCAGCAGCTCGGCGTCGCGTGCCATCAGCGCATCGACGATGCCCACATGGTCGTCGCAATTGGAGCATGAATGCCCCTCTTTCGAATACATGCCCAGAATCAGCGTGCTGCGCATCGTCAGTTCGGCCAGAAAGCGCTCCAGGATGCGATTGCCGGAAAGCCGGGCAAGATACATGTGGAACTGCTGGGACAGGCGCAGCTCGGTCGGCTTGTCCCTCAGCGTCCGCGCCTCGGTCTCGGCGGCGATGTTGCGGCGAAGGCAGGTGATGTCGTCATCGCTGACCCGCGTCACCGCCTGACGGGCGATGGTCCGCTCGATCGCGCGGCGCGCCTGAAAGATCTCGCGCGCCTCCTGACCGGAGGGGGCGATGACGAAGGCGCCGCGATTGGGCCGCAACTCGACGACATGCTTTGCGGCCAGCGAGGCAAGCGCGCGGCGGACATTGGCACGGTTGCACTGGAACAGATCGCTCAGCGCCTGTTCGCCCAGTTTCGCGCCGGCAGGCAGGCGCTGTTCGGAAATCGCGTTCAGGACGGCGGTGACAATCTGGTTTTCCGGCTGGGCGTCCATCTGCGTTCGTTTCTTTCTGAGCAACCATCGGAAATTACAGGCAAGTCCGGAATGAAACAAGCATCCCACAAAATCCGTTGACTTGACGACATTGTTTGTTAACAATCTTTGTTAACAAACATGGAGGTAGTGGTGGATATTCTGGTCGTCAACCCGAACTCGACCCGGTCGATGACCGACAAGATCGTCGAGGCCGCCCGCGCGGTCGCCAGCCCGGGCACAGTGATCCACGGCGCCACGGCGGCAGGCGCTCCGGCCAGTATCGAGGGGCATTACGACGAGGCGATGTCCCTGCCCGGCCTGATGGCGCGGGTGCGCGAGGCCGAGGCGAACGGGATCGACGGCATCGTCGTGGCCTGTTTCGACGATCCGGGAATCGCCGCCTGCCGTGAACTGGCCAGCGGCCCGGTGCTGGGCATCTGCGAGGCGGCGGTGAAGGCGGCCAGCATGCTGGCGACCTCGTTTTCGGTCGTGACCACGCTGCCCCGCTCGATCCCGGTGATCGAGCATCTGATCCACGGCTATGGCCTGTCGCATCAATGCCGCCGCGTCCGGGCGGCTTCGATCCCGGTGCTGGCACTGGAACAGCCCGGTTCGGATGCACGGATCAAGGTGCGTGATGAAATCCTGCGCGCCATCGAGGAAGATCGCTGCGAAGCCGTTGTTCTGGGCTGCGCGGGCATGGCCGATCTGACAGCCTGGCTCAGCAGGGAAACCGGCATCCCGGTCATCGACGGCGTCAGCGTGGCGACGCGCATGATCGAGGCGCTGGCCGGCGCCGGTCTCAGGACCAGCAAGATCAACGGCTACGCCTTTCCCAACGAAAAATAGGGAAACGCACAGGGAGGAGGACTGACAATGACAACACAAGAGGTGGCGCCCGACAGCGCCGTGATCGAACACAAGGCGGTGGGTGAGGAAAGCCTTGCCCCGCAGGAGGTCCGGATCATGGACCCCTGGTCATACCTGTTCGCCTGGCTGGGCGGATGCGTGTCGATCGGAACCTTCACCGTCGGCTCGGGTCTGGTGGGCACGCTGAACCTGCTCCAGACCTTCGTGGCCATCGCCATCGGCTGCACCGTCATCGGCGTGGCGCTGATGATCAACGGGCAGGCCGGGCACAAATACGGCATTCCCTTCATGGTGCAGGCAAGGTCCGCCTTCGGCTTTACCGGCACACGGATTCCGGCGCTGGTGCGGTCGGTTCCGGCGATCGTCTGGTTCGGCTTTCAAAGCTGGATCGGCGCCGGGGCGCTGAACCTCGTTTCGGACACGCTGTTCGGCTATTCCAATATCTGGGTGTTCTTCATCGGCTTCCAGTTTCTTCAGATCGGCCTGTCGGTGCTGGGCTTTCACGGCATCAAATGGCTGGAAAACATCGGCTCGGTCTTCATCATCTTCTCGCTGATCTACATGTTCTTCAGCGTCATCAGCAAATACGGTGCCGAGATCAGCGCCAACCTGATCAATGTCGAAGGCACCTGGGGCGCGCCGTTCTGGGGTGGCACGATGCTGTTTCTGGGCATCTATTCGACGATGATGCTGAACGTCTCGGACTATTCGCGAGAGTTGCGCAGGAATGTCGGACCGGTCAGGCAGGTGGCGATCTATGCCAACTCGATCCTGCCGGCGACGCTGTTCATGGGCATGATCGGGCTGATGGTGTCCAGCGCCACGGGCGAGGTCGATCCGATCAAGGTCTTTTCCAGCGCGGTGGACAACAAGCTGCTGCTGGTGGTGACGCTGCTGTTCATCGCCTTCGCGCAGGTGACGACGAACATCCTGAACAATGTCGTGCCGCCCGCCTATGCGCTGATGGATGTGTTCAAGATCAACTTCAAGACCTCGGCGGTGATCGTCGGGCTGCTGGCCTTCGGCACCTTCCCCTGGGAACTGGTCAAGGATGAATCCGCAGCCGGGCTGAGCCTGTTCATCCGCACCTATTCGGCCTTCCTCGGCCCGATCTTCGCGATCCTGGTGGTGGATTACTTCGTGCTGCGCAAGCAGGAACTGAACATCGACAAGCTCTATGATCCCGAAGGCCCCTACAAGGGCGTCAACATGGCCGCCGTCATCGCCATGGGGGTGGGCATCGTCTTCGCGCTGATCTTCTCGGGCATCTCGTGGTATGCAAGCCTGCTGCCGTCGGGGATCCTCTATTATCTGCTGATGAAGCACCTGCCGTCAGCACAGCGTTTCCGCGAGAACTGAACCATGACACATATCGCCAAAAACGCCCGCCGCTGGTCCGGGCGGGCGGGCCGGCCGGCCGTGAATCGAAGAAGGATGGCAATTGTAAAGAAAATGTGAAAGCTTCGGCCTTGCAGGCGCGTTTCGTGCCGAGTCGAAGCCTTCGGCGCCCGATCGATCAGCAGACTGAGAAAGGGACGCATGACACAGACACCCCCGCCCGGAAAGCCGTTTCGCAAGGATCACAAGGGCCGACCCGGCGACCCTCGGCACGAACGGAACGCGCTGACCGGTCAGCATGCTCCTGAAACCGATGCCGACGTTGAGGCCCTGCCGGTGCCCGAAGGTCCAACCGAAATCATCTCGACCGATTACGAGATTGGACAGGACAATATCGAGGGGCGCAAGCTGGTCGCCTTCGACATTCATAACCCAGTCTTCATGTTCTCGGCCGTGACGATCGTGCTGTTCACCGCTGCCACGCTGCTGTTTCCGACCCAGCTTGGACCGTTCTTCGGCAGCCTGCGCGATATCGTGACCAGCCGGTTCGACTGGTTCTTCATCATCGCGGGCAATGTCTTCGTGCTGCTCAGCCTTGGGCTGATCCTGTCGCCCCTCGGATCGATCCGGCTGGGCGGCCCGCAGGCCACGCCGGATTTCACCCTGACCGGCTGGTTCGCGATGCTGTTCGCCGCCGGGATGGGCATCGGGCTGATGTTCTATGGCGTCAGCGAACCTCTGGGCCACTTCACCGCCTCGCTTGGCGGGCCGGTGGTCGAGAACGGCGTGCGCACCGACTGGGCGCCGCTGGACGGCGCGGTCGGGGACGAACTGGCCGCCCGCCGTCTGGCGATGGCCGCGACGATCTTCCACTGGGGGCTGCACCCCTGGGCGATCTATGCGGTGGTGGCGCTTGCTCTGGCGCTGTTCGCCTATAACAAGGGGTTGCCGCTGACGCTGCGTTCAGTCTTTTATCCGATCTTTGGCGAAAGGATCTGGGGCTGGCCGGGCCATGTCATCGACGTGATGGCAGTGCTGGCGACATTGTTCGGGCTGGCCACATCGCTGGGGATCGGGGCCGAGCAGGCCACAGCCGGCTTCGGCTTCCTGTTCGGCTGGACCGCAACCGATACCTCGAAGACCGTGCTAATCATCCTTATCACCGCCGTGGCCACTGGCTCTGTAGTCATGGGCGTCGAGAAGGGCGTCAAGCGGCTATCCGAGATCAATATGGTCATGGCGATCATCCTGCTGCTGTTCGTGATCCTAGTTGGGCCGACATGGCAGATCATCACCGGTTTCTTCGGCAATCTGGGCGCCTATGCGACGAATATCCTGCCGCTGTCGAACCCGTTCGGACGCGACGACGACAATTTTCGTCAGGGCTGGACGGCCTTTTACTGGGCCTGGTGGATCAGCTGGTCGCCCTTCGTCGGCATGTTCATCGCCCGCGTCAGCCGTGGCCGCACTGTGCGGCAGTTCCTGATCGCGGTGCTGATCGTGCCTTCGCTGATCTCGGTGCTGTGGATGACGACATTCGGCGGCACGGCGATCTCGCTCACGCTGGCGGGCTTTTCCGGCGTGACCGATGCGGCGCTGGAGTTGCAGTTGTTCCAGATGCTGTCGCAGCTGCCACTGACTGCGATCACCAGCTTCGTGGGCATCGTGCTGGTCATCGTCTTCTTCGTGACCTCGTCGGATTCGGGCTCGCTAGTGATCGACACCATCGCGGCAGGCGGCAAGATCAACGCGCCGGTGCCGCAGCGCATCTTCTGGTGCAGCTTCGAGGGGCTGGTCGCCATCGCGCTGCTGCTGGGCGGTGGGCTGACGGCCTTGCAGGCGATGGCGGTCTCGACCGGGCTGCCCTTTACGGTGGTGCTGCTGGGGGCGTGTTTCGCCATCGTGAAGGGGCTTATGGCCGAAAGGCGCGAGCTGCTGATGCCCGGTCCGGGTGCCGGCGGGCGCGTCAGCAGTTCCTGAAGGAATGGCGGCTTTCGGTGGCTTCGTCCCGCCGAAAGCCGTCACTTCGGACAGATCCGGGCCTGTTTGCCGATAGGCCCGGTGACACCTGCACCCAACCAGGGCGACAAGCGACATCCACGCGCCTCAAGATTCTACAGAAATGCTTTAGCGGAACGCGGCCCGCATTGGCCGCACCTTGCGGCACATCCTGTCCGCACTCGCGCAAAGGGCGGCACCACACCATAACGCCCGCTGGGATCCTTGGAACGCCCTGCCAGACAGCCAACCTCCAGATCGAAATGGTGTGGCGTTCCCGTTTCCCTATAACTCGATCTGCCAGTTCAGGCGGCCGTGAGAACCCGTTTGCGCAGCCGGAAGATGGCTCGCATCAGGTGCGGATGGGCGGCGGTTTCCTGCGGTCGGAACATCCTGAACATCGGCGGATGCCGCTCAGCGCCAGAGGATCGTGATCACATGCCCGGCGGCAACCCTCTGGGCCGCATCGAAGGTGGTGCCGGTGGGCCAGTCCGCGCCCCAATCCTCGGTCAGGCTCAGCGTCACGCGATCGGGTCCGCCGCCTGACCAATCGACATGCGCCGCAGAAAACTCCCGAAACTGGCGCGTCAGGGGATAGAGCGCCTTGTAAAGCGCCTCCTTGGCGGAAAAGGCCCGCGTGACCTCAAGTTCGGGGGGCTGACCAAGGGGTCGTTCGGGCATGACGTCGGGCGCGATCTGCAAGGCGACCTCGGCGGTCACGATCCTCTCGACATCCAGCCCCAGCAGCCGCACGCCACCGATGGGCGCAACCAGCGCCGCCGCGATCTCGTCGCTGTGGCTGATACTGCCCAGCCAGCCCGCGGGCCAGTCCGGCAGCCCGTCCTCTGCGATGCCCGGTATCGGATCGCCGCGATGGCCCGCCTTGCGCAGCGCATCCCGCGCCGCCTTCCGGCCCGACGCAAAGGTGGCCTGCCTGCGCGGGGCACAGCGGCGGATGGCTTCGGGCAGATCGAACCCGGGATCGCCGCCAACCCGCGTGAAGGCCAGCGCAGCGCCGGGCGGCAGCGGCGCATCCCGTGCGGCAAACGCCATCAGATCGGTCTGTGTCTGGTGCATGCCGCAGCCTTTCAGCGTTCCTCAATCCGGTGCCGGGATAGCCGACGCCATCCCCGCACGCCATCGCAAACCGGACATCCGGCGACAAGCCGTCCGCGTGGATAATGTGATCACAACCCCGGCCACAGGGGCTGTGATCACGCCATCAGCCGGCCTTTGCCACCCGCCGCCAATGATGCAGCAGCGGTTCGGTATAGCCCGAAGGCTGTTCGGCCCCTTTCAGGATCAGGTCGCGCGCGGCGTTGAAGGCCGGACCGTCGAAATCCGGGGCCATCGGGCGATAGGCCGGATCGCCCGCATTCTGCCGATCGACCGCCTTGGCCATGCGGCGCAGGCTGTCCTCAATCTGATCGGTTGTGATCACACCGTGCAGCAGCCAGTTGGCCAGAAACTGCGCCGAGATCCGCAGCGTCGCGCGATCCTCCATCAGCGGCACATCGTCGATATCGGGCACTTTCGAGCAACCGACGCCCTGATCGACCCAGCGCACGACATAGCCAAGGATCGACTGGCAGTTCAGGTCGATTTCCCGTGCCACCTGCGCCTCGGACAGGTTGCGCGGGCCCAGCAGCGGTGGCGTCATCAGCGCGTCGAGGCTGGCCCTTTTGCGTCCGGCCAGTTCCGCCTGCCGCGCGGCGACATCGACCTGATGGTAATGGATCGCATGCAGCACCGCCGCCGTGGGCGAGGGCACCCATGCGGTATTGGCGCCCGCCTGCGGATGCGCGGCCTTGACCGCCAGCATCTCGGCCATGTCGTCGGGCTTGGCCCACATGCCCTTGCCGATCTGGCCACGACCGTTCAGCCCGGTGGCCAGACCCGCATCGACATTGCCATCCTCATAGGCGGCCAGCCACGCGGCGTCCTTCATCTCGGCCTTGGGCAGGACCGGACCGGCGCGCATCATCGTGTGGATCTCGTCCCCCGTACGGTCGAGAAAGCCGGTATTGATGAACACGATCCGGTCCTTCAGCGCGCGGATCGATTCGCGCAGATTGGCCGAGGTCCGGCGTTCCTCGTCCATCAGGCCCAGCTTGACCGTGCCCCGCGACAGCCCCAGCATATCCTCGACGGCGCTATAGGTGCGCGCGGCAAAGGCGGCCTCTTCCGGGCCGTGGATCTTGGGCTTGACCACATAGACCGAGCCCGCGCGCGAATTGCGCGGCCCGTCGGTCTTTTGCAGATCGTGCATGGCAGCGGCAACGGTCACGACGGCATCCAGAATCCCCTCGGGGACTTCCTGCCCATCCAGCAGAACCGCATCGGTGGTCATCAGATGGCCGACATTGCGCACCAGCAGCACGGCCCGGCCCGGCAGGGTCAGGGCAGAGCCATCGGGCGCGGTGAATTCACGGTCGGGATTCAGGCGACGGGTCAGCGATTTTCCACCCTTGTCAAAGGTTTCCGCCAGATCGCCCTTCATCAGACCCAGCCAGTTGGCATAGGCCAGAACCTTGTCCTCGGCATCCACGGCGGCCACCGAATCCTCGCAATCCTGAATCGCCGTCAGCGCCGATTCCAACACCACATCGCGCAGGCCCGACGCGCTGGCCGCCCCCACCGGATGCGAGGGATCGAAAACCAGCTCGATATGCAGCCCGTTATGGCGGAACAGCAGCGAGCGCCCGTTGTCCGCGTAACCGGCGAAGGCCGCGGGATCGGCCAGCCCGGTATCGGTCCCGTCAACCGTGGCCACCGCGCGACCATCCTCGATCCGCCAGCCGGTCACATCGGCATGGCTGCCCGCGGCCAGCGGCAGCGTCCGGTCAAGGAACTGCGCGGCCCAAGCGACCGCCTCGGCCCCGCGTTCGGGGTCATAGCCCTTGCCCCGAGGTGCCCCCGGCAGCGCGTCGGTGCCGTAAAGCGCATCATAGAGCGAACCCCAGCGCGCATTCGCCGCATTCAGCGCGAACCGCGCATTCATCACCGGCACGACCAGTTGCGGCCCGGCCACGCTGGCCAGTTCGGCATCGGCAGGGCCGGTTTCCACCTGAAATTCCGGGCCTTCGGGCTGAAGATAGCCGATCTCGCGCAGGAACCCGATCCATGCGGCATTGTCCCAGTCCTGCCCGCGCCGGGCCTGTAGCCAGTCGTCGATCCGGGCCTGAAGCTGGTCGCGCGTGTCCAGAAGCCGGCGGCTGTCCGGCACCAGATCCTTCAGCAGCGCCGCGCAGCCCGACCAGAAGGCATCCGCCGTGACGGGCAATCCCGGCAGCAATTGCCCCTCGATGAAGTCAGCCAGAACCGGGGCAACCTGCAGCCCGGTGCGTTCACGATATTCCGCCATGATTTCCACTCCTGACACCCGATTCGACATCCGGCAGGCCATAGGCCGGGCTTATCAAACTGACCATATGGTCGTAGATAGTTTTCCACGATGTGGAACGAAAGCACGCAAATGGAAAAAACCGGGACGGTTCAGGCGGTGGAACGGGCGCTGACGCTGCTGGAGTTGCTGGCGGGCTTTCCCCAGGGCGCGCGGCTGACCTTGCTGGCAAAACGCGCCGGGCTGGCGCCTTCGACCGCGCATCGGTTGCTGACCACGCTGGAGCGGCGGGGTTTCGCGCAATTCGACCCGGCGGGGTCGCGCTGGCGGGTCGGGCGGCGCGCCTTTACGGTGGGCGTCGCCTTTACCCGCTGGCAAAGCTTCATCACCGCCGCGACGCCCTTTCTGCGCAGACTGCGCGATCTCAGCCACGAGACCGCCAATCTGGGCGTTCTGGAGGATGGCGAGGTCATCACCGTCGCGCAGGTCGAAAGCCGCGAGATCATCCGCGCCATCGCCTCGCCCGGGGGGCGCGCACCGGTGATGAATTCGGGCATGGGCAAGGCCATCGTCGCGACATGGCCGGACGAGGCGATCGAGGCCTTCATCCACCGCCACGGCCTGCATCCCGTCACCCGCCACAGCCTGACCACCCTGACCGAAGTGATGGCCGAGATCGCGCTGATCCGCAGGCGCGGCTATGCCTTTGACGACGAGGAATTCATCTATGGGATGCGCTGCGCCGCAGCGGCTGTCTGGGACCATTCGGGCCAGCCGGTCGGCGCGATATCCGTCTCGGCCCTTGCCAGCCGCCTGCCGGTGGCGGGGATGGCGGAAATGGGAAAGGCCGTGCGCGGCGTGGCCGGCGAGTTGTCCCTGACCATGGGCGGCAAACCCCCACCCATTCCGGCATGATCCGCAGCCGCATCCGATCGCCTCTGCCGCAAAGCAGCGATTGACTCGCGCGGTAAAATTATCTTACCAAATCTGAAGCACGGACCAGAGGGTTCGTGCAACAATGAACAAGCCAGCCGGAACCACCAGGCGTCACGGAACGCCGCAAGGATTCCGGCGCTCAGGGGAGGAGACGGCGCGTTGTCAAATGGAATTCTCGCATTATTGGCATTCCTGCCGATCATTACCGCAGGGGTATTGCTGATCGGTTTCCGGGTACCCGCGAAATATGTGATGCCGCTGACCTATGTGATCGCGGTCGTGGTTGCGCTGGCGGCGTGGGGGGTCAGCTTCAACCGGGTCTTCGCATCCACAATTCAGGGGCTGATGCAAAGCGTTGGGCTGCTGTGGATCATCTTCGGCGCGCTGTTGCTGCTGAATACGCTGAAACATTCCGGTGCGATCTCGACCATCCGTTCGGGCTTTACCTCGATCAGCCCCGACCGGCGCGTGCAGGTCATTCTGATCGCGTGGCTGTTCGGATCGTTCATCGAGGGCGCTTCGGGCTTTGGCACGCCCGCGGCGGTCGCGGCGCCGCTGATGGTCGCCGTCGGCTTTCCGGCGATGGCGGCGGTGGTCTTCGGGATGATGATCCAGTCCACGCCGGTATCCTTCGGCGCGGTCGGCACGCCGCTGATCGTCGGGGTGCAATCGGGTCTGGATCAGGCCACCATCACCAGCGAACTGGTCGCGTCCGGCTCGACATGGGAGGCGTTCTTCCACGTCATCACGTCCGAGGTGGCGATCATCCACG
Source organism: Paracoccus alcaliphilus (assembly GCF_028553725.1). Classification (NCBI taxonomy): domain Bacteria; kingdom Pseudomonadati; phylum Pseudomonadota; class Alphaproteobacteria; order Rhodobacterales; family Paracoccaceae; genus Paracoccus; species Paracoccus alcaliphilus. The sequence continues at coordinate 43,446 of NZ_CP067126.1, read as the reverse complement.
CCACCTGCGGCACCTTGCTGCCGCTGCTGCTGGTGATGGTGATGACGCGGTTCTTCGGCCGCAACCGTTCCTGGACCGAGGGGCTGTCGATCCTGCCCTTCGCGCTGGCGGCGGCATTCGCCATGACCATCCCCTATGTGCTGGCGGCGGTATTTCTGGGGGCGGAATTCCCCTCGATCCTTGGCGGGCTGATCGGTCTGGGCCTGATGACAATGGCGGCCAAGAAGCACATTCTGGTACCGCGCGACACCTGGGATTTCCCGCCGGTCGCGGAATGGTCCAAGGAATGGTTCGGCACCATCGATATCAAGCTGGAAAATCTGGCCAAGCGGCAGATCCCGCTGGCGCTGGCATGGGCACCCTATGTCATGCTGGCCGTGATTCTGGTTCTCAGCCGGACCATCGTACCCTTCCGCGACGCGCTGAAATCGGTCGATATCGTCGTCCCCGACATCATGGGCGAGCAGGGCATCAGCGGCGATTTCTCGTTGCTGTTCTCTCCGGGCGGATTGCTGGTCATCATCTGCCTGATCACCGTCGGGCTGCACAAGATGTCGCTGGCAGGATTCCGCAACGCGGTCGGTGAAAGCAGCGGCACGCTGGTCGGGGCCGGTTTCGTGCTGATCTTCACCGTGCCGATGGTGCGGGTGCTGATCAATTCCGGCGTCAACGCCAATGATCTGCAAAGCATGCCGATCCTTGTGGCGGACTGGGTGTCCACCTCGGTGGGTGCGGTTTATCCGTTCTTTGCGCCGGCGGTCGGTGCGCTTGGCGCCTTCCTTGCCGGATCGAACACCGTCAGCAACCTGATGCTGAGCCAGTTCCAGTTCTCGGTCGCCGAGGGTCTGGGGATTTCCTCGGCGCTGATGGTCGCGGGCCAGTCGGTCGGCGCGGCGGCGGGCAACATGATCGCGATCCACAATGTCGTCGCGGCATCGGCCACCGTCGGGCTGCTGGGACGAGAGGGCGCGACGTTGCGCATCACCCTGCTGCCCACCATCTATTATCTGTTGGTGGCGGGTTCGCTGCTGCTGGTGGGCTTCTATGTCCTTGGCATCGGCGATCCGCTGACCGCAGCACGTTGAGCATGCGGCGGGGCGGTATGACCTGCCGCCCCGCCCGCCACCTGATCCAAGGAGCCAGCCCGTGTCCACGATTGCGATGCCAGCGCCCGATGCGGGGATCATTTCCCGCAAATCCGAGATCATTGCCGCGCTGGCCGCGATTCTGCCGCCTGACGCGGTGATTTCGGACCCCGAGGAAACCCGCGCCTATGAATGCGACGCGCTGACCGCCTATCGCTGCGCGCCTTTGGCGGTTGTGCTGCCGCGCACCACCGAAGAGGTCGCGGCGGCCATGCGGGTCTGCCACCGGATGCGGGTGCCGGTGATCCCGCGCGGGGCGGGCACATCGCTGGCGGGCGGCGCGCTGCCCACCGCCGACAGCGTCGTGATCGGCACCATGCGCCTGCGCGATGTGCTGGAGATCGACACCGACAACCGCCTGATCCGCGTGCAGACCGGCGTCACCAACCTGTCGGTCAGCGCCGAACTGGAAGCGCAGGGATTCTTTTACGCGCCCGATCCCTCGTCGCAGCTGGCCTGCACCATCGCGGGCAATATCGGGATGAATTCGGGCGGCGCACATTGTCTGAAATACGGCGTGACGACGAACAACCTGCTGGGCGCGCGGATGGTGCTGGCGGATGGAGAGATCGTCGATCTGGCGGGTGGCGGGCTGGATATCCTCGGCCTGATCTGCGGTTCCGAGGGGCAGCTGGGCATCGTCACCGAGGCCACCCTGCGCATCCTGCCCAAGCCCGAAGGCGCGCGGCCGATGCTGATCGGCTTCGATTCCCCCGAAGTTGCGGGCGAATGCGTGGCGCGGATCATCCGCTCGGGCCTGCTGCCGGTGGCGATCGAATATATGGACGACGTCTGTCTGCGCGCGGTCGAGGATTTCGCCCGCGCAGGCTATCCCGACTGCGCCGCCGTGCTGATCGTTGAGGTCGAGGGCTCGGAACCCGAAATCGCCGACCAGATCGCCCGCATCCGCGCCATCGCCGATCAGCTGAACCCGGTCGAGTTCCGCGAAAGCCGCAATGCCGATGAATCGCTGGCGATCTGGAAGGGGCGCAAATCCGCCTTTGGCGCGATGGGGCGGCTGGGCGATTACCTGTGCCTCGACGGGACGGTGCCGGTGTCGAAACTGCCCTTCACGCTGAAGCGGATCGGGGAATTGTCGAAGGAACACGGGCTGGAGGTTGCCAATGTCTTTCACGCGGGCGACGGCAATATGCACCCGCTGATCCTGTTCGATGCCAACACGCCGGGCGATCTGGAACGGGCCGAGGCCTTCGGCGCCGATATCCTGCGGGTCTGCGTCGATGTTGGGGGCTGCCTGACCGGCGAACACGGCGTCGGCATCGAAAAACGCGACCTGATGACCAGCCAATACACCCCCGAGGACATGGCCATCCAGATGGAGATCAAGGACGCGCTGGACCCCTGCTGGCTGCTGAACCCGGCCAAGGTCTTTCCGCTGGAGGCCAGCCAGCCCCACCGGCAGAGGGCCGCGACATGCTGACCCAGACCGCAGACAGCCCCGCTGATGAGGTCGAACTGGCCGCGCTGATCCGCGATTGCCACGACAGCGGCCAGCCCCTGCGGATTGCCGGTGGCGGCACCCGGCTGGACCGGGCCGATGGCGCGGCCAGCCTGCTGGCGACGCGCAAGATCAGCGGCATCGTGGCCTATGAACCCGGAGAGCTGACCTTGATCGCCCGCGCGGGCACCCCCCTGGCCGAGATCGAGCAGGCGCTGGCGGCCGAAGGTCAGGCGCTGGCCTTCGAGCCGATGGATCACCGCGTCCTTCTGGGCACCAACGGCACCCCCACCATCGGCGGGATGGTCGCGGCCAATGTCTCGGGGCCGCGCCGGGTGCAGGCGGGGGCCTGCCGCGATCACCTGCTGGGCGTGCGCTTCGTCGATGGCCGGGGCCGCGTGCTGAAGAATGGCGGGCGGGTGATGAAGAACGTCACCGGCATGGATCTGGGCAAGCTGCTGTGCGGATCATATGGCACGCTGGGGGTGCTGACCGAGGTGGCGATGAAAACGCTGCCCGTGGCCGAAGCCCAGCAGACGCTGGGTTTCGCGGATGTCACGGCGGCACAGGCGGTGCGGATCTTCTCGGCCTCGCTGGCCACCCCGTTCGAGGTCTCGGGCGCGGCTTTCCACGCCGGCACCGCATGGCTGCGGATCGAGGGGCTGGCCAGTCAGGTCGCCTATCGCCGCGAACGCCTGACCGCGCAGTTCAGCGAACACCGCATCGACATCACCGATGATCAGGGCAGCCGGGCGCTGTGGCGCGACCTGCGCGATGTCCGGCATTTCGCGGGCAGCAACGAGGCGCTGTGGCGCGTCCTTGTCAAGCCGACCGACGCCCCCGCCATCGTCGCCGCGCTGGAGGCGCTGGGGGGCCGGACCTCGCTGGACTGGGGCGGCGGGCTGATCTGGTATTGCGGCAATGCCGGGGCATCCGCGATCCGCAAGGCCGCAATGGGCGGCGTGGCCACGCTGCTGCGGGGCGGACCATCGCCCGACGGCCCCCGCTTTGCGCCCGAAGCGGCTGGCGTCGCGCGCCTGTCCGCCGCCCTGCGCCGGACGTTCGATCCGGCGGGCATCCTCAATCCCGGCCTGATGGACAGCTGAACATGCAGACGAATTTCACCCCCGAACAGCTGACCGACCCCGCCACCGCCCACAGCAACGAGATCCTGCGATCCTGCGTCCATTGCGGTTTCTGCACCGCCACCTGCCCCACCTATATGGTGTTGGGGGACGAGTTGGACAGCCCGCGCGGTCGCATCTATCTGATCAAGGACATGCTGGAAAACAGCAAGGTGCCGGATGCAAAGACGGTGCAGCATATCGACCGCTGCCTGTCCTGCCTGTCCTGCATGACCACCTGTCCGTCAGGCGTGCATTACATGCATCTGGTCGATCACGCCCGGGAATATATCGAGCGTCACCACAAGCGCCGCTGGGACGACCGCGCCCTGCGCTGGCTGCTGGCGCGCATCCTGCCCTATCCGGGGCGGTTCCGGCTGGCGCTGATCGGGGCGAAACTGGCGCGGCCCTTCCGCAAGCTGATGCCCGATGCGCGGCTGCGCGCGATGCTGGAAATGGCGCCGCCGCAGTTGCCCCGGCGCAGCCCCAATGACCGGCCCCAGACTTTCGCGGCCCAAAGCCCGCGCCGCAGGCGCGTGGCGCTGCTGACCGGCTGCGCGCAACGGGCGCTGAACACCGATATCAATGACGCCACCATCCGCCTGCTGCGTCGCCACGGCTGCGAGGTGGTGATCCCGAAGGGCATCGGCTGCTGCGGCGCGCTGACCCATCACATGGGCAAGGCGGCCGAAAGCCACGCGGCGGCGGCGGCCAATATCCGCGCGTTGGTCGCGGAACTGGATGGCGAAGGGCTGGACGCGGTGGTCATCAACACCTCGGGCTGCGGCACCACGGTCAAGGATTACGGCCATATGTTCGCGGGCGATCCCCTGGCGCAGGACGCGGCACGGGTGGCCGCGCTGGCCCGCGACATCACCGAAGTGATGAGCGATATCGGCCTTGAGGCCGCCACCCATGCCGAACCCTTGCGCGTGGCCTATCACGCGGCCTGTTCGCTGCAACATGGCCAGCAGATCCGTTCCGCGCCCAAGGACCTGCTGAAGGCGGCGGGGTTCGAGGTGCTGGAGCCGCGCGACGCCCATATCTGCTGCGGCTCTGCCGGGACCTACAACCTGATGCAACCTGCGATCTCGGCGGAGCTGAAAACTCGCAAGGTCGCCACGCTGGAGGCCACCCGCCCGCAGGTCATCAGCGCCGGAAATATCGGCTGCATGATGCAGATCGGTTCCGGCACCGGCATCCCCGTCGCCCACACGGTCGAGCTGCTGGACTGGGCCACCGGAGGGCCCCGCCCGCGCAGTCTGGATCTGGCCGAACCGCAGCCCGCCAGCGCCTGAGCGGCGGGGACTACAGCATCGAGGACAGCGTCTGCCCCGCATGTTGCAGCAGCGAGGCGAAGCGGGACGCGAATTCCTCGGCCGAATGTTCGTCCAGCGATCCGGCCAGATGCAGCGCACCGACGGGGCGGCCCGCACGGTTCATCACCGCCACCCCCAGCGCGATCTCATGGCGCAGCAACTGCCGGACCGCGACGGCATAGCCCGCCTGACGCGCCGCCGTCACCATCTGCATCACCTGATCCAGCGTCGCGATGGTGTCGGGCGTGAAGGGGGTCCTGTCCGAGCGGTGGACGATATCGGCGATCTCGTCATCGCCCAGCCGGGCCAGCACCGATACCCCCCCGGCAGTGCAATAGACCGGCACGGTATTGCCGGTCAGCGTCGCGGTGAAGACCTCGTGCTTGGACGGCATCCGCATGGCATAGATCAGCCGCGTATCGTCCCACAGCGACATATCCACCCGCTCCCGCGTGCGGCGGCGCAGTTCCAGCAGGATCGGCGTGGCCTTTTGCAGGGTCGAGTTCAGCCGCAGGCTGGAGCAGGCCATCGTCAGCACCCGCTTGCCGGGGACATAGCCGCGATCCTGATCGTCCCTTTCGATCATCCCCAGCGCCTGAAGGGTATGCACGATCCGCTGCGTGGCGCTGCGGTCAAGGCCGGACATCCCCGACAATTCGTTCAGGGTCAGCGGCTGGCGGGCGGTCTCGAAAGCCGACAGCAGCATGACCGAACGCGCAATGGCCCGCACGAACAGCGGATCCTTGCCTGAATTTTCGGCCTCATCGCGATCGAAAGTCGAAACGCCGATCAGATCGCGGAACATGGGCTGGTTTTCTTCCATCGGGCTGAAATCCGTTGACAGGTGATTTAACAGCATTCTACGATATAAAAGTATCGTCTGACGATACATAATTATCAAAAACAGGATGAATATGCGCGTCGCATTTGCCGGATTCCTGCATGAGAGCAACAGCTTTGCCGCGTGGCCCGCCGATATGGCGGCCTTCCGGCAGGGCGGCGGTTACATCCCCCTTACCCGTGGCCCGGCGCTGCAACAGGCGATTCGCGGCGTCAATCTGGGCATGGCGGGGGCGATGGATTTCGCCGACAGCGCCGGTTGGGATGTGGTGCCGATCCTGTGGACGGGGGCGATTCCCTCTGCCCCGGTGACGCAGGATGCCTATGAGGCGATCAGCGCCGAAATCCTGGACGGGCTGCGGCAGGCCAGTCCGCTGGATGCGATCTTCCTTGACCTGCATGGCGCGATGGTCGCCAGCCATGTCGATGACGGCGAAGGCGAATTGCTGGCCCGCATCCGGCAGATCCATCCCGACCTGCCGATTGCCTGTGCGCTGGACCTGCATGGCAACATCACCCGCCAGATGTTCGACCTGTCCGACATCATGGTGGGTTTCCGCACCTATCCGCATGTGGACATGGCCGAGACCGGCCATCGCGCCGCCCACGCACTGGATGCGATGGTCAAATCCGGCCGGAAATGGGCCAAGGCCATGCGCCAGCTGGATTTCCTGATCCCGATCAGCTGGCAATATACCGGGATGGAACCGAACCGCAGCCTTTATGCGATGACCCGCGACCTGCCGCCCGGCGTGGCGACGGCATCGCTGTTCATGGGCTTTCCGGCCTCGGATTTCGAAGGCTGCGGGCCGACGGTCTTTGCCTATGGTCCCGATCCGGCGGCGGTCGCGGGTCATGCCGATGCCATCACCGCCGCGCTGGCGGCAGCCGAGCCCGATTTCGCCAGCACCGCGCTGGAACCCGAAGCCGCCATCCGTCAGGCGATGCGACTGGCCGCAGCGGCGTCGCGCCCGGTGGTCATCGCCGATACGCAGGACAATCCCGGCGCGGGCGGGTCATCTGACACCACCGGGATGCTGCGCGCGCTGATCGCCTGTGATGCGCAGGACGCGGCTTTGGGCAACTTCCACGACCCCGAGGCCGCCCGGCTGGCGCACGAGGCCGGTCAGGGCGCCGAGATCGAACTCAGCCTTGGCGGCCGCTCGGGCATCGCCGGGGATGCGCCCTTGCGCGTCAGGGCGCAGGTCGCCGCGCTGTCGGATGGCCGGGTGCATGCGACCGGCCCCTATTACGGCGGCACGCATATCGACATGGGGCCATCCGCGGCGCTGCGCATCGGCGGGGTGCAGGTCGTCGTGACCAGCCACGTCGCGCAGATGGCCGACCGCAATTTCTATCGCATGGTCGGCATCGAACCCGAGGCGCAGAAGATCCTCGTCAACAAAAGCTCGGTCCATTTCCGCGCCGATTTCGAACCCATCGCCGAGGTGATCCTGATCGCCACCGCGCCGGGTGCGATGCCGCTTTTCCCATCCTCGCTGCCCTGGACCAGACTGAGGCCGGGCATGCGGATCAGGCCGCTGGGGCCTGTCTTCGACAACGAACCAGCCTGAACAAAAAACCGACCAACAGAGAGATGAACATGCAAAACCCCCTGCCCTTCCTGCCAAGATCCGGCCTTTTCGCATCCGTGCTGACGCTGATCGCCTCGGGCGCGCTGGCCGAGACCACCGTCAGCGCCGTGATGCATTCCGATCTGCGCGTGCTGGACCCGGTGATTACCACCGCCCATATCACCCGCGACCACGGCTATATGATCTATGACGTGCTGATCGCCGAGGATGCGGATGGCGAGATCCAGCCCCAGATGGCCGAGTTCGAGGTCTCGGATGACGGGCTGACCTATACCTTCACCCTGCGCGATGGCCTTCAATTCCATGACGGCGCGCCGGTCACGGGCGCGGATGTGGTGGCGTCGCTTGAACGCTGGGGCCAGCGCGACACCGGCGGGCAGACGATCATGGATGTCACCGCCTCGATCGAGGCCACCGACGAACGCACCGTGGTCTGGACGCTGAATGAGCCCTTCGGGCCGCTGCTGGCGACGGTGGGCAAGCCATCGGGCGTGCCGCCCTTCATCATGCCGCAGCGGATTGCCGAAACCCCCGCCGATCAGGCGATCCAGGAACATATCGGCTCTGGCCCGTTCAAATTCGTGCCTGACGAGTTCCAGCCCGGCGTTGGCGTCTCTTATCTGCGCAACGACGATTATGTGCCGCGCGACGAGCCTGCCTCGAACTATGCCGGGGGCAAGGTGGTGAATGTGGACAAGGTGCGCTGGATCACCATGTCCGACAGCATGACGGCGGTGAACGCGCTGCAATCGGGCGATATCGACCTGATCGAATCGATGCCGGTCGATCTGATCCCGCTGCTGGAAGGCGACGATGCCGTCGTGGTCGAAAAGCGCGCCGAGTTCGGCTTCCAGACCATGGGCCGGCTGAACTTCAAGCATCCGCCCTTCGACAACCAGCAGATCCGGCAGGCCGCGCTGATGGCGATGTCGCAGGAACCGATCCTGGCCGCGCTGACCGCCAGCCCGGAATTCTATGACCTCTGCGGCGCGATCTTCGGCTGCGGCACGCGCTATGAGGACGCCACCGGGACCGAGACGCTGACGGCGGGCGGCGATCCCGAGACGGCGAAGAAGCTGCTGGAAGAGGCGGGCTATGACGGCACCCCCGTCGTGCTGATGCAACCGACCGACGGGCCGACGCTGCGCGCGCAGCCGGTGGTGGCGGCCCAGCAATTGCGGGCGGCGGGCTTCAACGTCGATATGCAGCCGATGGACTGGCAGACGCTGGTGACGCGCCGCGCCTCGATGGATGCGCCCGCGAATGGCGGCTGGAACGTGTTCTTCACCAACTGGCAGATCGCCGAAATCGCCAATCCGATCAGCAACGTGATGCTGAACGGGCGCGGCGATCAGGGCTGGTTCGGCTGGCCCGAGGATCCCGAGATCGAGTCGCTGAAACAGGAATTCATCGCCGCCACCACGCCCGAGGAACAGAAGGCCGTGACCGACCGGATTCAGGCCCACGCGATGGAGTTCGTGACCTATATCCCGCTTGGCGAATACAACTTTCCGCAGGCCCGCCGCACCGCGCTGGACGAGATGCTGCCCACCGCCAGCCCGGTCTTTTGGAACCTGACCAAGGCAGAATGATCGCGCCCGGCCCTGCCTTCGGGTGGGGCCGGTCCGGTCCGGCGCCATCGCGGCGTATGGTTTCAACACGGCTTGGCGGGGATACGCGATGCTGAGTTATATTCTGAAGCGGGTCCTGTCGGTGATCCCGGTGCTGGTTCTGGTCTCGGTCTTCGTCTTTCTGATGCTGCGGCTGACGCCCGGCGATCCGGCGGCGATCATCGCGGGCGACAATGCCACCCCCGAGACGCTGAACCGCATCCGCGAGGCGATGGGCCTGAACGAGCCGATCCTGACCCAATATGTCAGATGGATCACCGGCATCCTGCAAGGCGATTTCGGCAATTCGCTGATCTCGGGCGTGCCGGTGCTGGATCAGGTGGCGCATAGGGTGGCGCCCTCGATCTCGCTTGCGGTGCTGACGATCATCATGTCGGTTCTGGTGGCGATCCCGATGGGGGTGATCGCGGCGTGGCGGCATAAAAGCTGGGTCGATCTGCTGGTCATGTCCTTCTCGGTGCTGGGCTTTTCGGTGCCGGTCTTTCTGGTCGGCTATATCCTGCTGCTGATCTTCTCGGTCGGGCTGGGCTGGCTGCCGCCGCAGGGCTATACGCCGCTGTCCTCGGGGCTGGGGCCATTTATGGAACGCGCGATCCTGCCCGCGCTGACGCTGGCCTCGATCTATATCGCGCTGATCGCCCGCATGACCCGCGCCGCGATGCTGGATGTGCTGAACGAGGATTACATCCGCACCGCCCGCGCCAAGGGCGTCGGCGAAAGGCGCATCCTGTTCGTCCATGCGCTGAAAAACGCCGCCGTGCCCATCGCCACCATCGTCGGCGCGGGCTTTGCGCTGCTGATCTCGGGCGTGGTGGTGACGGAAACCATCTTCAACATTCCGGGCATCGGGCGGCTGACGGTCGATGCGATCCTGGCCCGCGACTATCCGGTCATTCAGGCGCTGATCCTGCTGACGGCCACGCTTTATGTCGCGGTCAACCTGCTGATCGACCTGTCCTATTCGCTGTTCGACCCGAGGATCCGCTACTGATGAGCATCGATCAACCTCATACGGACAAACCCCAGCTGCTGCGGCTGCTGGCCTTCCTGTCGCCCGCCCATACCGGCATCGGCACGCTGATCGCGGTGGCGATGCTGGCGGCGGTGATCCTGATCACGATCTTCTCGCCCTGGATCGCGCCGCATGATCCGCTGTCGATGGACCCGCTGAACCGGCTGAAACCGCCATCCGAGGATTACCTGCTGGGCACCGACGGCTATGGCCGCGACCTGTTTTCGCGGATGATCCTTGGCGGGCGGATATCGCTGCTGATCGGGATCTTCGCGGCGGTGGTGGCGCTGGTGATGGGCGTGGTGATCGGGCTGATCGCGGGTTATTTCCGGCTGGCCGATGCGCTGATCATGCGGGCGATGGATGCGCTGATGGCGATGCCCTCGATCCTGATCGCGGTGGCGCTGGTGGCGCTGAACGGGCCGTCCATCGGCTCGGTCATCGCGGCCATCACCATCCCCGAGGTGCCGCGCGTGGTGCGGCTGGTCCGCTCGGTCGTGCTCAGCGTGCGCGAGGAACCCTATGTCGAGGCCGCGACCGCGCTGGGGTCCTCGACGCCCAAGATCCTGTTCCAGCACCTGCTGCCCAACACCATGGCGCCGATGATCGTGCAGGGCACCTATATCGTCGCATCCGCCATCCTGACCGAGGCGCTGCTGTCCTTTCTGGGCGCGGGCATCAGCACCGAAATCCCGACATGGGGCAATATCATGGCCGAGGGCAGGCAGTATTTCCGCATCAATCCCGGCATCATCCTGTGGCCGGGCCTGCTGCTGACCATCTGCGTGCTGTCTATCAACCTGATCGGCGACGCGGCCCGCGACGCCCTCGATCCGCGCATGAAGAAACGGGAGGCCTGAGATGGACCTGAGAAACCGCGATTTTTCGGACGCGCCCGAGGTTCTGAATGTCCGCGATCTGGTGGTCGAGCTGTCGGGCAAGCCCAATCTGTCGCCGGTGCTGAAAGGCATCAGCTTTGACATCAGGCGCGGAGAGACCGTCTGTCTGGTCGGCGAAAGCGGCTCGGGCAAATCGGTGACCTCGCTGGCGACGATGGGGCTGTTGCCCAAGGGCGCGTTGCAGGTCCGCTCGGGGCAGATCCTGCTGAACGGGCAGAACCTGCTGGACCTGTCGCCCGGCCAGATGAAGCGCAAACGCGCCCGCGATCTGGCGATGATCTTTCAGGAACCGATGACGGCGCTGAACCCGGTGATGAAGGTCGGCGCACAGATCACCGAGGTTCTGGACATGCACAGCACCATGTCCACCAGCCAGAAACGCGCCCGCGTCATCGACATCATGGAACAGGTGCATCTGCCCGATGTGCGGCGCATCTTCGACAGCTATCCGCATCAGTTGTCGGGCGGCCAGCGCCAGCGGATCATGATCGCGATGGCGCTGATCCTGGAGCCCTCGTTGCTGATCGCGGATGAGCCGACGACGGCGCTGGACGTGACCACGCAGAAACAGATCCTGTCGCTGATCGCCGAATTGCAGGAAAAGCACGGCACGGCGGTTCTGTTCATCACCCATGACATGGGCGTGGTGGCCGAGATCGCCGACCGTGTCTGCGTCATGCGCAACGGCGAAATCCTTGAAACCGGGCTGATCCGGCAGGTTTTGCAGGAACCGCAGCACGGCTATACGCAGGCGCTGCTGACCGCCGTGCCCAGTCTGGTGCCACGAGAGGCCCGCCCCGACCCGGACCGCACGCCGGTTCTGGTGACCAGGGATCTGGGCAAGACCTACAGCAGCGGTTCGCTGTTTTTCAGAAAGCCCGATGTGCGGGCCTCCTTCGGGGTCAATTTCGCGCTGTCTCCGGGCCGGACGCTTGGCATCGTTGGCGAAAGCGGCTCGGGCAAGACCACCGTCGCGCGCTCGATCATGCGCCTGATCGAGCCGACCGAGGGCCAGATCCTGCTGGAGGGCGACGACATCGCCCATCTGTCCCGCGCCGAGCTGAAACCCAAGCGCAAGAAGTTGCAGGTGGTGTTTCAGGATCCGTTCCGCTCGCTCAACCCGCGCTGGACCATTGCGCGATCCATGACCGAGGGGCCGATCAACTATGGCACCCCCTATCGCGACGCGCTGGCCGAGGCGAAACGGCTGCTGAAGATCGTGTCGCTGCCCGAGGATGCGCTGAAACGCTATCCCCACCAGTTTTCCGGCGGGCAGCGGCAGCGGATCGCGATTGCCCGCGCGGTGATGCTGAAACCCGATGTGCTGGTCGCGGACGAGGCCGTCTCGGCGCTGGACGTGTCGGTTCAGGCGCAGGTGCTGGAGCTGCTGGACCAGTTGCAGCGCCAGACCGGCATCGCGATCATCTTCATCACCCACGACCTGCGCGTCGCCGCCCAGATCTGCGACGACGTGCTGGTGATGCAGCGCGGCCAGGTGGTCGAACAAGGCCCCGCCGGCCGCGTCCTGCATGATCCGCAACATGCCTATACCCGCGCGCTGATCGACGCCGCGCCGGGTCGTTTCTGGGATTTCGCAGCGCGAAAACCCCTTGCAGCCTGAGAGAGAGACCATGGCACTGATCCCATCCATCGAAGAAAACGCGCCCCGCATGCGCGCCATCTTCGAAGACCTGCACACCCATCCCGAAATCGGGTTCGAAGAGAAACGCACCTCGGCCATCGTGGAAAAACATCTGCGCGAATGGGGTTTCGACGAAGTCCATAGCGGCATCGCCGAAACCGGCGTCGTCGGCATCCTGCGCGGCAAGGGCAGCGGCAACCGCCGCATCGGGCTGCGCGCCGATATGGATGCGCTGCCGATTCAGGAAATCTCGGGGCTGGATTATGCCTCGCAGAATGCGGGCCGGATGCATGCCTGCGGCCATGACGGTCACACCACGATGCTGCTGGGTGCCGCGCAATATCTGGCCGCGACGCGCGATTTCGACGGCACCGCGGTTTTCATCTTCCAGCCCGCCGAAGAAGGTCTGGGCGGCGCGCGCCGCATGATCGCCGAAGGGCTGTTCCGCGACTTCCCGGTGGACGAGGTTTACGGCATGCACAACCAGCCGCTGTCGCGTCTGGGCCGCGCGGCGATCCGGCCCGGCGCGATGATGGCGGGGGCGGCGTTTTTCGACATCACCATCAACGGCAAGGGCAGCCATGCCGCCCAGCCGCACCGCTCGAAAGACGCGCTGGTCATCGGGGCCGAACTGGTCGGCCAGTTGCAGACCATCGTGTCGCGCAATGTCGATCCGGTCGATCCCTGCGTGCTGTCCTGCACGCAGTTCCATACCGGATCGGCCTATAACATCGTGCCCGAAACCGCCACGATCACCGGCACCGTGCGCTATTTCGACCAGAAGGTGATGGATCTGGTCGAACAGCGGATGCGCGAATTGTGCAACGGCATGGCGGCGGCCTATGGTGTCGGCATCGACCTTGATCTGCGCAATGTCTTTGACGTGCTGGTGAATGATCCCGATCTGACCGACGCCTATGTCGCGGCCGCGGCGGATGTGCTGGGCGCGGAAAACGTATCCGCCGAATGCCCGCAATTCATGGGGTCCGAGGATTTCGCCGATATGTCGGCGGCCATTCCCGGCGCCTATATCAATGTCATGCATGGCGGTGCGGCGGCGCTGCACAATCCCGCCTTCGTGCTGGAACCCGAGGTGTTGCCCATCGGATCATCCATCTATGCCCGCATCATCGAACGCCGCATGCCCCTGCTGAAAGAGAGCGCCTGATGTCCTTGACCGACCTGACTTTCGACCCCGAGGACATGATCGGGCGCCTGCGTCCGTGGATCGAGACCGAAAGCCCCACCTTCGACCCCGCCGCCCTTGCGCGCATGGTCGATCTGGCGGCCATAGACTGTGCCGCCGCCGGTGCCAGTATCGAGGTCATTCCGGGCCGTCCGGGTTTCGGCCCCTCGCTTCGGGCGAAATTCCCCCATCCCGATCAGGGCCAGCCGGGCATCCTGTTGTCGGGCCATCTGGACACGGTGCATCCGGTGGGCACGCTGCAACAGAACCCGTGGCGGCGCGAGGGCGGCAGGATCTTCGGTCCCGGCATTCAAGACATGAAGGGCGGCATCTTCGCCGCGCTGGAAGGGATGCGCCAGATCCTGCGGCAGGGGATGCAGACCCGCCTGCCCGTCACCTTCCTGCTGACCCCGGACGAAGAAATCGGCACCCCCGCCACCCGCGACCTGATCGAGCAGGAGGCGCGGATGAACAAATGCGTCATCCTGCCCGAACCCGCCACCGACGGGCATGGCTGCGTGATCGGGCGCTATGCCATCGCGCGGTTCAATCTGGAAACGCGCGGCGTGCCGTCCCATGCCGGATGGGCGTTGAAGGAAGGCCGCTCGGCCATTGCCATGATGGCCCGCAAGATCCCCGAAATCGAAGCGATGACGACCGACGACTGCACCTTCTCGGTCGGCGTGATCCATGCCGGGCAATGGGTGAACTGCGTGTCGTCCTCTTGCCATGCGGAAGTGCTGTCGATGGCCAAGACCGACGAGGATCTGGAACGCGGGATCGCCGCGATGCTGGCGCTTGCGGGCACCGAAAACGGGATCGAGCTGATCGTGACCCGCGGCGTGACCCGCCCGGTCTGGAAACCCGGCCAGCCGCAGGATCTGGCGCTGTTCGACACCGCCGCCGCGATTGCGAAACAGGTCGGGTTCGATCTGACGCATCAGCCCTCGGGCGGCGGCTCGGACGGCAATTTCACCGGCGCGCTGGGGATTCCGACGATCGATTCCACCGGCCTGCGCGGCGCGGGCCTGCATACCCTGACCGAGCATGTCCTTGAGGACAGTCTGGTCGAGCGCGCCCGGTTCCACGCGGGTCTGTTCCTTGAACTGGCCTGAACAGGCGTGACGCAGACCAGCTACCGTGTGGCGGGCCTTGATGCGGATGTGACGATCCGCATCGACCGCTGCGGCATTGCCCATATCCGGGCCGAAACCCGTGACGACCTGTTCTTTGCCCAGGGCTGGAACGCCGCCCGCGACCGGCTGTGGCAGATCGACCTTGCCCGCAAGCGCGGCCTTGGCCTTCTGGCGGGGGATTTCGGCCCCGGCTATCTGGAGCAGGACCGGGCGTCGCGACTGTTTCTGTATCGCGGCGCGATGGGGCCGGAATGGGCGGCCTATGCCCCCGATGCGCAGGCGATCTGCACGGCCTTCGCGGCGGGGATCAATGCCCATGTCCGCGACGTGCTGGCGGGCGATCTGCCGCTGCCGCCCGAGTTTGCGCTGCTGGGCAACCGCCCCTCGCTGTGGCAGCCCGAGGACGTGGTGCGCATCCGCAGCCATTCGCTGACCCGCAACGCCACTTCGGAACTGCTGCGGGCGCGGGTCATGGCGCTGGCGGGCGCGGACAGGGGGGCGCGACTGGACCTGCTGCGCCGCAATCTGGAACCGCCGGTCACGCCCACCTTCGCCGATGGCCTTGATCCGGCGATCCTGAGCGACCGCGTGCTGCGGGATTTCCTGCTGGCGGTCAGCCCGGTCAGCTTTAGCCGCGAACGTCTGGACGCCGGGCCGGACGAGGCGCATCTGTGGACGCAACCCACCGCCCTGGGCGAGATCGACCGCATCGCCACCACCGAGGGCTCGAACAACTGGGTGGTGTCGGGCGCGCGCACCGCCTCGGGGCGGCCGATCCTGTGCCTTGACCCGCATCGCACCCATGCCCTGCCCTCGGTGCGTTACCTCGTTCATCTGACCATGCCCGGCTTCGACGCCATCGGCGCGGGCGAGGCGATGGTGCCCGGCATCTCGATGGGTCACAACGGCACCGCCGCCTTCGGGCTGACCATCTATGGCGCGGATCAAGAGGATATCCGCGTCTATGACATCCATCCCGACGATCCCGATCTGTACCGCCATGACGGCGGCTGGCGGCGGATGGATACGGTCCGCGAAACCATCCCCCTGCGCGGCCATCCCGACCGGCAGGTCACGCTGCGTTTCACCTGTCACGGCCCGGTCGTCCATCAGCAGGGGGGCCACGCATTCGCGGTGCAGACGGTCTGGACCCGGCCCGGAACCGCGCCCTATATGGCCAGCCTCTCGGTCATGCGGGCAAGGGACCGGGGCGCATATCTGGCGGCGCTGAGGGGCTGGGGCTGCCCGTCGGTCAATCACATCTATGGCGATACCGCCGGCGATATCGTCTGGAAACCTTCGGGTGCCGAGCCTTTGCGTCAGGGGCATGACGGGCTGTTGCCGGTGCCGGGCGACGGGCGTTACGAATGGCAGGGCATGGCCGCGCCCGAGGACACGCCCATCGAGGTGAACCCGACGCGCGGCTTCATCGCCACCGCCAATGCAATGAACCTGCCCGAGGACTGGCAGGGACGCATCCCCGGCCATGAATGGCTGGATCGCAGCAGGCATGACTGGCTGAACCGGACTCTGGCCGGAAACGGGGCCGTGACCTTGCAGGATTGCGCGGCGATGCAGACAAGCTGCCATTCCGATATCGCGATGCGGCTGGCCGACTGGCTGCGATCCATGCCGATCCCGCAGGCGATGCAGGACCTGCTGGCGGATTTCAGCGGCGATCTGGGGCCGGACGGCAATGCCGCGGCCTTGATCGAGATCTGGCTGTCGCGCCACCTTGGCCCTGCCATCGCCCGGCTGGAGGGGGCCAGCGACGCCGCGCTGGCGCTGCTGGAACCCTTTGACCACGCCGCGCTGGCGGCGTGGGTCGAGGCGCAAACGTCGCTTTGCCCTGCCATCCTGACATCGCTGCGGGCCGCATGGGCGGATTGCCAGCGGCTGATGGGCGATGATCCGGCGCGGTGGTCATGGGGCGCGGTCCACCGGCTGCGCCTGTGCCATCCGCTGCACCGGCTGGCGCCCGAGGCGTGGTCCATGGCCGATATTCCGCGCGGCGGGTCGTCCTCATCGCCGAATTACGCGGGTTATCGCCCCGGTGATCTTGGGGTCGAGATGGGGCCGTCGGTGCGGATGCTGATTGATGTCGGTGAATGGGACAACAGCCTGTTCATCAATTCGCCCGGCCAGTCGGGCATTCCCGGCTCGGCCCATTACACCGATCTGCTGGCGGCCTGGGCCGGGGGGGAATATCGCCCGCTGCTCTATTCCAGCGCGGCGATCGACCGGGCGACCGAGGCGCGCATCATCCTGCGCGCAACCGCGCAGGGTGATTGAGCCGCGCTGTCAGCCGTTCCTTGCCGGAACCGGGCGCGGGTCGCGCCTGCGGATGCCCAGCACCTGATAGAGAAACAGCGCCGCGAAGGTCGAGGTGCCGATACCGCCCAGGGCAAAACCAGCAATCTCCACGGTGAAATCGCCGCCGCCGAAAATCAGCGCCACACCCACCGTGAACAGGTTGCGCGGGTCCGAGAAATCGACCTTGTTGTCCACCCAGATCCGCGCCATGGCCGAGGCGATCAGGCCAAAGACCGATACCGCAAGCCCGGCCAGAACCGGCGCCGGGATGGTTTGCAGGATGGCGCCGAATTTGGGTGACAGGCCCAGCAGAATGGCGATCACCGCAGCCATCGGAAAGATCAACGTCGAATAGACCTTCGTCATCGCCATGACGCCGATATTCTCGGCATAGGTGGTCACCCCGGTGCCGCCGCCACTGCCCGCCAGCATGGTGGCCAGCCCGTCGCCCAGAAAGCCGCGCCCGATATAGCGGTCCATGTTCTGCCCGGTGATCGCACCCAAAGCCTTGATATGGCCAAGGTTCTCGGCCACCAGAACGATGGCGACCGGGGCGATCAGGCTGATCGCCTGCCATTCGAAAACCGGCGCGGTGAATTGCGGCAACCCGAACCACGGCGCGGCGGCGATGGCGCTGAAATCAATGCCCGGCACCAGTCCCAGCCCGTTGCCGAAGACCAGCACCAGAAGATAGCCGAAGATCAGCGCCAGCAGCACCGCCACCCGTCGCGTGGCCTGCGTGCCATAGACCGAGATCGCCGCCATCGCCAGCACCGTCGTCAGCGCGATGCTCAGATGGGCATGGCTGCCGGCCAGCTGGCCCACCGCGACCGGGGCAAGGTTCAGCCCGATCGCCACGCCGATGGCGCCGGTCACCGCAGGCGGCATCAACCGCTCGACCCAGCCCGAGCCGATGGCCATCACCACCAGTCCGATCAGCGCGTAGATCAGCCCCGCCACGACGATCCCGCCCAAAGCGACGGCGATATTGGGATTGGCCCCGCCCCCGGCGAAGCCGGTCGCCGCCATGATCACCGCGATGAAGGCGAAGGAAGAGCCCAGATAGCTGGGCACCCTGCCTCCGGTCACGATGAAGAACAGCAATGTGCCGATGCCGGAAAAGAACACCGCGACATTGGGATCGAAGCCCATGATCAGCGGCGCGAGGATGGTCGAGCCGGACATGGCCAGCAGGTGCTGCACGCTCATCGGCAGGGCGGCGGCGGTTGGCAGCTTTTCATCAGGCAGAACGGTGGCGCCACTGGCCGGACGCCATTTCGGGAAATAGCCCATCAGGTCCCTCGGATAACGGTTGCGTGAGGGTCATGAACCAAAGGCCGGGAAAGTGCCAGAGGCAGGGTGGCTGTGTCCCGCGAGCGCCGGGGGTTTTACACCCCCGGACCCCCGAGGATATTTGCACACCAAAGATCGGGCGGCCGGTTTTGGGTGCTTGTCGCTTTTTTGGTGGCTTGGGGCGAGGCAAGGGGGCAGGATCGTGGGCGAGCGCCTGTCTGTTACGTCATCATAGCCAGAAAAGGGGGTTTTCATGCCCGCCAGCCATCCCGTTCTGACGCGTTGCGTCGTGTCGGTGGTTTTTGCCAGCCTTGCTTCGGTCGTCTGGGCCGGGGATGGGCAGGCCGATGCCCGCGTTCTTGCCGGGCCCTGTGCCAGTTGCCACGGGCCGGACGGGCGTTCTCCGGGGGCCATTCCCTCGATCGCCGGATTGCCCGAAGCCGGGTTGCAGCAGCGGTTGACCGCGTTCAGGGACGGATCCGCCGATGACGCCACGGTCATGGGGCGCTTGATGCGCGGCTATGACGATGCACAGATCGCGGCTTTGGCCCGCTGGTTTTCGGAGATCGAACAATGAGCATGACCCGACGCGATATTCTGGGCGGGATGGCCGGGCTGGGGGCGCTGGCGCTGCCCGGGCTGGTGCGGGCCGATACCGGGGCGGCGCATGTCGTCGTGATCGGTGGCGGTTTCGGCGGGGCGACCGCGGCGCGCTGTCTGCGGCGGTGGAACGAGGGCATGCGGATCACCCTGATCGAGCCGGCCGAGCGTTTCGTGACCTGCCCGTTCTCGAACCTCTATCTGGGCGGATTGCGGGACTGGGACAGCATCACGCATGGTTACGGCGATCTGCGCGCGGCGGGGATCGAGATCGTTCATGCCGTGGCGCAGGATGTCGATGGCGCGGCGCGGCGGGTGGTGCTGGAGGATGGAACCGCGCTGTCTTATGACCGGCTGGTGCTGTCGCCGGGGATCGATTTCCGCTGGGATGCGCTGGAAGGCTATGACGAGGCGGCGGCGGAACTGGCGCTGCATGCCTGGAAGGCCGGGCCGCAGACGCAGGCCTTGAAGGCGCAGCTGGAGGCGATGGAGGATGGCGGACGCTTTGTCATGTCGATCACCGATGGCGCCTTCCGTTGTCCGCCGGGACCCTATGAGCGCGCCTCGATGGTGGCGCATTACCTGAAGACGCATAAGCCGGCCTCGAAGATCCTGCTGCTGGACAGCAAGGAAAGCTTCTCGAAACAGGGGTTGTTCCAGCAGGGCTGGGCGGCGCTTTATGGCGAGATGATCGAATGGGTCGGGCAGGTGGATGACGGGCAGGTCATTCGCGTCGATGCGCAGGCGCGCGAGGTGGAAACCGCCTTCGGCCAGATCCACAAGGCCGATGTGCTGAATGTGGTGCCGCCGCAAAAGGCCGGATGGATCGCGGAACGTGCCGGGGTGACGGATGCCAGCGGCTGGGTGCCGGTCCGGGGCAACAGCTTCGAGTCGACGCAGGTCGCGCATATCCATGTCGTGGGCGACGCCACCATCGCCGCGCCGATGCCGAAATCGGGGTTCTGCGCCAATGCGCAGGCCAAGGTCGCCGCCGCCGCGATCAGCGCCGATCTGGCCGGGCACGAGCCGCCCGCCGCCAGTTTCATCAATACCTGTTACAGCCTTGTGGGGCCGGATTGGGGGATCTCGGTTGCGGGGGTCTATCGCGCCGAAGATGACGCCATCGTCGAGATCGCGGAATCAGGCGGGGTCAGCCCGATCGACGCCGATGCCGCATTCCGCAAGGCCGAGGCCGTCTATGGCGCCGGCTGGTATGCGGCGATTTCGGCCGATATCTGGGGGACGGCATGAATGCGGTCCTGCTGGGGCTGGTGCTTGGCGGGATTTTCGGGGCGGCCGCACGGGCGGGGCAGTTCTGCCTGCTGAGGGGCATGAAGGGCGTGATGGCCGGGGGCGATCTGTCCGCGATCCGCGCCTTTGCGCTGGCGCTGGCGGTGGCGGTCTGCGCCACGCAGGCGCTGAACCTGTGGGGTGGCACCGATCTGGCGGCGGCGCTGCCCATGCGGGACCGGTTCTCATGGGTGGGGATGCTGGCCGGGGGCGCGATCTTCGGCATCGGCATGGTGCTGGCCAATGCCTGTGGCGCGCGGTCGCTGGTGCTGGCGGCGGGCGGCAATATGCGCTCGGTTCTGGTGCTGCTGTGTCTGGGTCTGGCGGCGCAGGCCAGCCTGACCGGGGTGCTGGCGCCGCTGCGTGGCTGGGTGGCGTCTATGGGGCAGATCCGGCCCGCCGCAGCATCGCTGCCGCAACTGTTCCCGACGATAGAGCCGCAACTCGCCGTGGCGCTGGTGGCGGGGCCGCTGGCTCTGGTGCTGGTCTGGTTTGCCTTGCCGCTATGCCGACGCCATCCATTGCAGGCCGCCTGCGCGGCGATCATCGGGCTGGCGGTGGCGGGTGGCTGGTGGATCACCCATGTCACCGACGATCCCTTCGATCCCAGAGTGCTGACCTCGATCAGCTTCATCGGGCCGATGGGCGACGGCATGCTGTGGCTGATGCTGTCCACCGGGCGGGCGCTGAATTTCGGCGTCGCGGTGGTGGCGGGCACGGCGCTGGGGGCGCTGGCCGTGGCGCTTCTGTCGCGCGACTTCCGCCCCGAAAGCTTTGCTTCCGCCACCCAGATGCAGCGGGCGATGGCGGGCGGCGTCCTGATGGGTTTTGGCGGCGTGCTTGCCTTGGGGTGCTCGATCGGGCAAGGTCTGAGTGGTGTGTCAACACTGTCGCTGGCCAGTCTGGTCGCGTTTTCGGGTATCCTTGCCGGAATAGCGGTTGGTCTGGTCGTTGTTCGTAGCTGAATGTTGCAAGGAATTGACCCGATGATCCGTCGCCGCACACTTCTTACAGCCGCCCCATCGCTGGCCCTTGGGATGGGATTGCTGGGCCGGGGCGCCCTTGCCGCACCGGCTGCGCTGACATCCGACACCACGCTGATGCCGCGAACCGGCAAGGGGCCGCGGATCGTGATCTGCGGCGGCGGCTGGGGCGGGCTGTCTTCGGCCCGACATCTGCGCGACCAGTTGCCCGACGCCGAGGTGATCGTGCTGGAGCGCAACCCGATCTTCTGGTCCTGCCCGATGTCGAACAAATGGCTGATCGACGTGGTGGACACCGCCTTCCTGACCCATGACATGCTGGCCCCGGCGAACAACCACGGTTATCGCCTTGTGCAATGCGAAGTGACCGGGTTCGAGCGTGACAAGAAGATCGTGCGCACCTCGAAGGGAAATGTGGATTACGATTTCCTGATCCTGGCCGGGGGCATCCGCAACGCCTATGACGCGTGGTTCGGCGACGACCATGAGGCGGCGGAATATACCCGGACGCATTTCCCCTCGGCCTATATCGCCAATGCCGAGCATTTGAAGCTGAAGAACATGCTGCGCGACTTCAAGGGCGGCACCATCGTGATGACCCTGCCGCCGCCGCCGCATCGCTGCCCGCCCTCGCCCTATGAACGCGCCTGCGTCATGGCGTGGCATTTCAAGGTGAACAACATCCCGGCGAAGATCCTGATCCTTGACCCCAAGCCGGGGATCGCGCCGATCAGCGCCGGTTACCGCGCCGCCTTCGAGGAACTGTATCCCGACATCATCACCCATGTGCCGAATGCGCGGGTGCGCGAGCTTGATCCCTGGAACAAGCGGATCATGACCGAGGCGGGCGATTTCGATTTCGACGAGGCCGTGATCATGCCGCCGCATCAGGCGTCGGAGATGCTGTTCCACGCCGATCTGATCGGCAAGGATGAAAACGGCAATCCGACCGGCTGGGCCGATATGGATCAGCGCCTGTTCCACGCCAATGCCGACGACAGCGTCTATATCGTCGGCGACAGCATGGGGGCGATCTCGCCGCATTTCGGGCATTACCCGAAAAGCGCCCATGTCGCGAATTACATCGCCAAGATCGTGGCGCGCAATATCGGCCAGCGGGTGCGCGACGAAGAGGTCGTGGCCGAACTGCCCGACAACCTGTGCTATATGCTGGTCAATGGCGACCCGCGCGAGGCGATCTCGGTCGAGTTCACCTATGAGGTCGGCGCCGACGGGCTGGTGCATCAGAACCAGATCGACATCGACGTACGCACGCCCGACCTGCTGGAAGAGGATTTCGTCTGGGTGAACGGGATGTTCGATGACTTCCTGCGCTGACATCGACCGCCGGGGGCTGCTGCTGACGGGAACCGCGCTTGGCGCGGGCCTCGTATGCGGCATGGTGCCGCTTGGTGCCGCCGCGCAGATCGTCAGCGAGGCCACGCCGCAACCCGACGATGCCGAAGCCGATCGCATCGCCGCCGAATTTCTGGGCGGGGCGGTGCCGCTGGCCGAAGGGCTGGCGCTGGATCTGCCCGCGCTTGGCGACAATCCGGCCGCCGTGCCGGTCCGGGTGCATCTGACCGAAGCCGTCAGTGAAACGAATTACTGCGAGGAGCTGATCGTGCTGGCCCAACGCAATCCCCGCCCGCTGGCCTGCCGGTTCCGGTTCACGCCGCTGACCGGCTCGGTCGATGTCGCGCTGCGCGTGCGGCTGATGGAAAGCATGGGGCTGCGGGCGATCGCGCGAATGAATGACGGCCGTTTCCTTGAGGCGCGCGCCGATATCACCGTCGCCGCCGGCGGCTGTGGCATGTAAGGGGCCGAAGGCATGAGCAGACCCCCGCGTATCTGGATCAGCAACGAGACCCCGGAAAAGGGTGAAATCCTGCGGGTCCGCGCGCAGATCGTTCACCCGATGGAGACCGGCTTTCGCTTTGGCCCCGATGGAGAGCCGTTGCCGATGAATATCGTGACCCGGTTTCAGGCCTTGTTGGACGATGATCTGCTGCTGGAATGGCAGCCCGAAACCGCGATCTCGCAAAACCCCTATATCGAGTTCACCTTCGCCGCCCTGCGCAGCGGGCAGTTGCGCATGATCTGGACCGATGACAGCGGCGAGGTCGCCGCGGCCACGCAGGATATCGAACTGGCCGGATAGAACCGGCCAGCCTCCCTAGAACTGCGACGTGATGTTCAGGAACACCCCGCGATCCGGCAGGTCGATGGTGCGCAGATCGTCCGAGACCTTGCCCCACAGATAACCGCCCCCGACCCGCAGGTGATCGCCGAACAGCCGGTAAACCCCCGCCAGCGCCGCCTTTTCCGTCGTGTTCGAGCCGGGCGTATGCAGCGCGCGGATCTCGGCCATGACATCCCAGTTGTGGACGACGTGATAATCGGCGCGCAGCACGCCCAGATGCGCCTCGCTGCGGACGAACGTGTCGCTGCCGCGTTCCGCCGCCCGGCGCATGCGATAGCCGTATTTCGCCCCCAGCGTCCAGACCGGGCTGGCCTGCCAGTTGACCGCCGCGTTCAGGATATGGCTTTTCTGGCGCGGCCCCTCGATATCGCCGTCGATATTGACCTGATCGGCACCCGGCATGTCGTAAAGATAGGTATAGCTGAACAGCCCGTTCACCCGGTCATTCGATACCGGCCGCCAGGCATAGCCCAGCCGTGCCTCGACATAGCGGCCATTGCGGAAAGAGCTTTGGTCGCTGTCCGAGATCACGCTGTCCAATGAGGAAACGAAGCGCCAGTCCTCGCTGACCTTGTTCTCGTAAAAGCCCGAGACCAGCCAGGTATCGCGGTCCAGCTCATTATCGGGGCGGTTGGATTCCTCGTGACGCCATTCGCCGCGCAGCCCGGCGCCCATGACGTCGCCCTCGCTATAGCGCGTGCCCAAAGACAGCCCGCGCCGCTTCAGGCTTGTGCCATCGGATTCGGTGCTTTCGCCATGTTGCACCATCGCGTCGAAACGCCAGCGCTGATCCGGCGTATAGGTGACGCCGTAGCCCGAGGTCAGCGAAGGCCGCGTGCCGAAGGCGCTGTAGGTGCTTTCCGAGGTATAGGACCAGCGGTCGTTCACCTTCGAGCTGCTGCCAAAGACCAGACTGCCGCGATCCCGCCCGCTGAAATCCGTTGCATCGAAACGCCGCAGCGGGTCCAGCCGGTAACCGATGGTGGTGACGCTGTCGGCATTCGGGCGATAGCCCAGCTCGACCCGCCCCGCCGTACCCAGAGAGCCGTCCGAAACCTCGGCCAGCACCTCGACCCGGTCGGTCAGCCGCGCGCTGGCCCCGATACCGCCGCGATCATTGCTGTGCCGCGTCGGGTCATGCGACAGCGTCGCCTGCCCGAAGACCCAGACCGACAGATCCTCGTCGCGCGCCCATGTCAGGCGCAGCGCGGCATCGGTGCGGTTGCCGAAATCATCGGGCGATCCGGCCTCGTCGCGGTGATCGCGGGCGATTTCGCCCTCCAGCCCCCATGTTTCGCTGATTTGATGGGCAAAGCCGAGCCGCGCCTTTTCCTCGCGCTTGCCGTCATCGCGCCGCAGCGCCTCGCCCCCGAAGGTCAGGTCGGTCCGCGCCGTCAGCGCCACATGGCCCGACAGGCCCCAGGCCTTCTGATCGTATTGGATATCGTGATCGGGCGAGGAAAAACCCGCATCCTTGCGGTCATAATAACCCGCAATTTCTCCGCGCAATCCTGCAAAGGCCAGATCCGTGCGCCCGGCGATACGCCACGAATCCGCGCGCAGGCCCGGCAGGCCATAGCTGGGATCGGACGGGTTCAGCCCGTCGCCACTTTCCAGATCCAGCCCGCCATTCAGCGAAAAGCTGGAACCAAAGCCCGGCCCTTCGCTGGTGGCATATTCCAGCAGCAATTCCCGGCTTTCACCGTCGCGCAGCAGGATATCGGCCCCGATCAGTTCCTGATCGGCCAGCCCGGTCGTCTCGCGCAGCGCCGAGGCGCCGACGCGAACATGATCGCCCACCCAGTATTCACCACGCAGCCCGGCGCTGTAGCCATCGACCTCGCCCGTGGTCGGCACATATTCATATTGCGCCACCAGATTGACGTCGTAATCCCCCAGCGGATTGTTCGACACCAGCCCCTCGCCACCAACCGAAGATGACAGCGGGGCATTCAGGATCACCACGCCCTGCACCGCGTTGATGCGGTAATCCGCACCCTCGGTCAGGCGGCGGGTTTCGACCACAAGGCCGGTGGTGCGCGACCGCACCTCGACCGTGATGGTTTCGCTGTCCACCAGCAGATCCTGACGCGACAGGAAATAGGCGCTGCCCCCCGTCGCACGCAGAACGTCGCGCTGCATCAGACTGTCGGCCTGCGCCCCATAGCCCGAAACCCGCAGCCGGCTGTCCCCCTGCGCGGTCACGTCAAGCGAGCGGTATTCGCCCGAGGCACCGTAAAGCGCCCGGTCCGAACGCACTGTCAGATCGCCCGAATCCTGCGGCTTGAAATCACCCCATTGCAGGTGGCTGCCATCGCGTTCGGCACGCAGGAAGAACCGCCCCGAGGATGGCGCCAGTTCCGTCATCTGCGAATCGTCGCCGAAGGTGTTGAACACATCCTCGGATTTCATCGACCGCAGGGTCTGGTCGGGAAACTTGCGGCCGAAATTGCGGAACAGATCGCGCAGTTCGGCCTCTCGCGTATCGACCGAGGCGGTGATCCGCGTGCCATTGGCCAGCGTACCCTGCGCGAAACCGGCAAGGCGGCCCATGCGCCAGGTATCGCCGTCATGGCGACCAACGGTCACATCCACGATGCCGGTCGCGAACCATTCCGATTTCTCGATGGTGACCGAGCGGTCCATCCGCCGTCCGTCGATCGCGATCGCCACCCCATGCGTGCCGGGCGGCAGGATGCGCTGGACCACGAAGCGACCCGAGGGATCAACCGGCACGGCCTCTCCCAACACCTGCACCATCTGCCCGGCGGGGGCGTGGCCGGACACGGTGATCGCACCGCCCTGCACCGGGATGCCGCGCCGCGCGGTCATGTCGTCGCCTTCGGCCGCAGCCGTCACCGGGCCGGTCAGGTCCGGCGCGATCACGCTGGCGGCACGCGACAGCGCAAGGCTGCGGGTCTCGTCCCGCCTGCCGCCGCTGTCCGAGACGCGCAGGAAATACAGGAACTCGTCAGGTCCCTCGGCGGGCATGGTCCAATCCGCCACGCCATTGGGGCGGATCGGCACGGCGGCCAGTGTGCGGCCGCGAATATCGGTCACGACCACCTCGGCCCGGCTGATCCATGCGGGATAGTTCGCCGAGGCCCGGAACGTCACCGTCTCGCCCGCCACGAAGCTTTCGCGCAGATCGGCGGTGGCGACGGCCAGTCGCGGCCTGCCGCCCAGCCCGTCATAGGTCAGATCAACCCCGGCCAGATCCAGCAGCCGGTCGATCTCGCGCATCCGCTCGGGGCGCGCGGGCGCCCCGGCGATGGTCCGGCGCGGGGCGTCGGGTCCGGCCTCGACCGCGTCGATGGAAATCGAGAAGCCGATATCCCCCAGTGCCGGCGCCGGACCTTCCGAGACATTCGGCTGCACCGGGCGGCTGACCACGGTTCCCGCATTGTAATGGCTGCAATCGCCCGCGTAATCCACGCCATCGGCGCGACAACCATCGGCCTGCGATCCGGTCGCGCCCATCAGCGCCGACACCGCCACACCACCGGCAAGAACGACCCGCAAAGCGGAAGGCGAAAAACTTATCCGCTTCATTGTGCCTCTCCCACGCGTTGAATGAGGGTTTCGATGTTCAGCTTGTATTGACCGTTGCCGCGCCACAGATCGCGCAAGCTGCGGTCAACCTGCCGCAAGCGTTGACGTGCGGTCTGCTCGGCTTCGCCCGGCGACAGCAGATAGGTGATGCGCAACATGCTGGTCGTGTCGCGGATCTCGGCCACCAGCTGACGCAGACCGGCCTGCAACGGTGCGCCCATATCGGCGCCGTCAAAGGCATTGGCCGCCAGATCGACCCGCACCAGCCGCGCCATGGTCGCCCCGAAATCAAGCCGGGTGATCATGCCGGGGGTCAGGCGCACGACGCGCGGGTTCTCGGTCGTCAGGCGATAGCCTGCAGGCAGGGTCCGCTCGTCCAGTTTCAGCATGAAGTTCGAGCCGATCGCCTGCGGCAGCGCCGCGCAGGGCACGTTGAAGCGGCCATGCGCATCGGTGTTGATCGCCAGCCCGTTGGGCGCAACCAGCCGCACATTGGGCAGACCGCGTTCCTCGGCCGACTGGCTCATATGGCCGTTCTGGTCGGCATCGTCGAAGACCCGGCCCAGCACGGTCGCGCATTGCATGACCGCATCGGCCAGCACCCGCACCGTCGCCGTCGCCTCGGTGGCGATATCGGCGGCGTTGTTGCAGAAGTCAGTGTGTGAGCGCAGTTTTCCCTTTCCGCGTTGAGTTCATGCCACGCGTTTGATCTCGGCGGATCCGAGGGCATTGAAGCGGTTCATGAGGGCGATGCGGATATGGATTTCGGCGGTCTGGCGGTCCGGGTCTCGTGATGAGATGCGTTCACCGAAGGCCTTGAGGCAGCGCATCCTTGCCTCGATCCTGCTTCGGACGTGATAACCTGACCAGCGCTTCCATATGGCCCTGCCCAAGCGCTGGGTTGCCCGGAGGATCTCGTTGCGCGCCCTGGCTGCGGGGCAATCCTCCTTCCAGAGACGGCCATTCCTCCGGATCGGGATGATAGCGGTGCCGCCTCGATCCAGGATCGCGGTGTGGCAGCGTCGGGTGTCAAAGGCACCGTCGCCGGTGACGGTGCCGATCTGTTCATCCTCTGGGATCTGGTTGAGCAGGTCGGGCAGAACAGGGCTGTCGCCTTCACGGCTTGAGGTGAATTCGACGGCGCGGATGTCACCTGTAGCCGTGTCCATCGCCAGATGAACCTTACGATATTGGCGTCGGCGATGCGGGCCATGCTTGCGGGCAAGCCATTCCCCATCACCAAGAAACTTGATCCCGGTGCTGTCCACCAGCAGGTTCAGCGGCCCCGGCGCACGGCGGCTCGTGATCTGAACCGTGATGCGCTTCTGCCTGCGGCTCAGGGTCGAGAAATCGGGCACCCGCCAGTCGAGCCCGGCCATCGAAAGGATGCTCGCCACCATCCCTGTCGTTTGCCGGAGAGGCAGGCCGAACAGAACCTTCACCATCAAGCAGAACTGGATCGCGGCATCAGAGAAGACCGGCGGCCGACCATTGCATCCGGATTTGGGTGCGCGCCAAACCATGTCCTTGTCCAGCCAGATCAGAAGGGACCCGCGCCGCTTCAAGGCATCGTTGTAGGACTTCCAGTTCATCGTGCGGTAGCGGGTGGGCTCAGGCTTGCTCATACTCGCCCCTTAGCCCACTGGATTCGCAGTGTGAATCCCTCAGAAAACGGAGTTCTGCAACATGTATAACCGCCCCTTGCGCAAGAGGGTTTGTGGATCAGTTTCGCGCGCTGTCGGGTGCTGACATGTATCCGGCCTCTGTTGCGGCCATCGTCATGCCGCCGGCCCGTATGGTGTTCGCGGATCAGGTCCCAAATCAACGCCGCGTGCTCGAAGGCACTTTGTTGCAGGCTGGTTCCTCTGATCCCGTCTCACGACCGTTGCGCCAAACGTCTCCTTGCCCTCTTTTGCTCCGACGTCCTCGCGACCTTGACGGCTTATGCCGCTGCGGCCGGAGCTTTGTAGACGTCACCGTGGGCCATCAAAGCCCAGACGATGCGCGCCATCTTGTTCGCCAGCGCTACCCGCACCAGCATGGGTGGCTTGCGCGTCAGCATTCCGCCCAACCAGGTGCCTGGCCGAGCCGAGGCATGAACGTGCCGCTTGATGACCACGCTGTTGGCGCCGATGATCATCAAGCGCCGCAGGGACCGTTCCCCCATCTTCGTCGTGGCGCCAAGCCGCTGTTTGCCGCCCGTCGAGTGCTGGCGGGGCGTGAGCCCGAGCCATGCTGCAAAGTCCCGCCCCTTCCGGAAGAGTTCAGGCGGGGGAGCAAGTGTGGCGATGGCCGTTGCGATCAGGGGGCCGATGCCCGGGATTGTCATCAAGCGCCGCGCGACTTCGTTATCCTTGGCCCGCCGGCTGATCTCGGCGTCCAGCTTCCCGATCTCCGCTTCGAGGTGTCGGAGCGCCGCGACCAGCACATCAAGTGTGGCGATGGCATCGGCGGGCAGACCGCTGTCGGGGTCCTCGATGATCGCAATCAGCCGAGCCGCGTTGCCAGCACCCTGCGGCACGATCTGACCGAACTCGCCCAAATGCCCACGCAGGGCGTTGATTGCCTGTGTGCGCTGCCGGATCAGAAGTTCCCGGATGCGGAAGACCATTGCCGCCCCCTGGGTCTCCTCACTCTTTACGGGCACAAAACGCATCGTCGGGCGTGTCGCCGCTTCGCAGATGGCCTCGGCATCGGCCATGTCGTTCTTCTGGCGCTTGACGAAGGGTTTGACATAGGCAGGCGGGATCAGCCGCACCTCGTGCCCGAGCTTGCCAAGCTCGCGGCCCCAGAAGTGCGCGCCACCGCAAGCTTCCATCGCGACAACGCAGCTCGGCTGCTGGCTGAAAAACGGCAGAACCTGATCCCGCCTCAGTTTCTTGCGAAAAAGAACACGCCCCAAGGCATCAGCCCCGTGAGCCTGGAACACATTCTTCGCCAGATCGAGCCCGACAGTGATAACCTCCGACATGACCGCTCTCCTATGTGGATCATCGCAAACCCACCCTGGCACACAGATGCCGTCGGGGGGCGGTTACACCATCAACGCCGCCCAGATGTAGCGCGATTTCCAGATGGGTGCCGCGTGAGAATACCTTGCTCCACTTGGTCCCCATCACCGCCTTCAGCGGTTCCAGATCATCAGGCGCATAGTGGAAGAACACCTTCACGCCCTTACCGCTCGGGCTGATCTCGGCATAGGATGCGAAGCGGTCGACAACCTCTTGCGCCCACGGTTCAAGCGTTTTGCTGACGGGATCATAGCAGGAGTCGAGGTCAACGCCGCCCATCCGCAAGGCGGCTTCACCGCCAAGAAAGACGCCCACGCCCTTGCGCCCCTCAGTTTTGAGCCGCGCGGCAACGTTGCGGGCATCGGCGCGATTGATCCACGTTGACGGATCGTCAGACGCTGATTTGCTGCCGGTCGAGCGATACGGCACTTTCGTGACGCGCCCTTTTACTTCCTCTTCGCGCCATGCGGTCCAGATGCGCGAATCAGCAGGGAAAGTCTCGCCGCCCAGCAGGTCATCATGATCACCACCCTGTTGCGAGGCCGGCGCGATTGCTGTATTGTCTTTGGCAGGGATGACTTCCTGTCTTATTTTAGAGCCGTTGCGGGGACCAGCCGCTGCGGCTCTCTCTATTTCAGGGGTGCCCCCCAGCAGGTCGCTGAAATCGTCGTGATGTCGCATATCCATGTGCGAGTCCTCCGTTGAGGCCCCGCAAGCGGTTTGACGAATCTATAGAAACCCTATGAAAAACAGCGGAACGAATCCGGGCGGTTAGACAATGCAAGTGATTGTTTTCGCTTACTTGAGTCATATGTCGCCGGTCAGGACCTGGGTTACGAAATCCAGCGTGATCACCCCATCCGCCGGGATCGGGCCGGTAACGTCGCAGGTCACCGTATTTCCGGCGATCGAGCAGCCTGCGGGCATGGTGATGTCATGCGACAGGGCGGCGGGCAGCAGCATGGTGAATCTGGTACTGCCCCCGTCATATGGCCCGTGATTGGTGATCACCGCCTGAAAGGACAGGAACTCCCCGGCCTGAATGCTGGCGGGCGCCACGAATCCCAGTTCCAGATCGGCGCCGACCGTGACGGTGGTGTTTTGCGTCAGGATGTCCTGACCGTCGACCTGCCCGCTGAAACCGATGGTTCCGGCCAGGCTCGGCACGACCAGAACCGTCGCCTGCACCTCCTCGCGCGGGGCGAGGCTGGGGATCTGGCAGGTGATGTCGGCGGGTCCGGTGATCGCTGGCGCGGGTTCGCAATTCAGCAATCCGCCACTGATCCCGGTATAGGTGGTATTCGCCGGAATAGTTAAAGTTATATCCCGCGCATCCGTCCGGATATTCCCGCCGTTCTGAATACGAACCGCGTAATTGATTTCCCCGCCCGCAGGGATCGGATCATAATCGGTATCGGTGATATTCATCGTCAGGCCTTGCGCCTGAGCAGTCCCCGCCATCAGCAGGATGACAAGAACCAGACCCGCCAATGCGTTGAACAGGGGAAGGCTGATTTTCTTCATCGTTCCGTCTCCGGGGCGGGGCCCGACGTCGGCGATGAACAGACCAAGAGAGCCTGCAAAAACTCGTTGCAGGGTGCAAAAATCACTTGGAACAACCGTTTACCGCTTACTTCGAACCGTATTGATCTATGTGCTATCTAAGCGGCTTCTTACCGAACCGCTCCTCTCTTTCAAGCAAAAACTCGCCGATAGCGTGCAAATAGTTGCACAGGATGCACACTCATAGCGACCGATATCGCGACAAACACACGCATAGGGTGTTCTATAACGCCATGAATTTGCGCGATAATGCCGGTCACTCGCCTTGCCGAAGATGTGTGTGCGCGCAGGCCATGACCGGATTTGGCGACGGCAAAAGTTAACAATCAGCAAATCCAGATGACGGCGCATATCTGGCAGCGTGTCGTCCCGAAGAAAAAGGCGCAGATCGTATCGTTAAAATATTAATAATTCGTTAACCGTGACAAATTTAACCAACTGCGACACGTTTTTTTCTGGTCCGCTGCGGGCGATTCGCGCCGTTCCGCCCACCCACCAAGGCTTGAATTGCCTTGCCCCGGCCGCATGCGCTAAGTGGGCGCGTGTTACGCATCGTTCCCCTTTTCGCCCTTGTGGCGCTGGCCCCGGTGGCCGCCCTCGCGCATCCGCACATGTTCGTGGATGCCGGGATGACGCTGCGTTTCGACGATCAGGGCCGTCTGGGCGCGGTGGGCGTGGTCTGGGTCTATGACGATTTCAGCTCGATGCTGATCCTTGGCGATCTGGGGTTAGCCGGCGATGCCGACGGCAACCTGTCCGAGGACGAGCTGACCGTGCTGACAGAGGCCGCCCGCGACTGGCCGCAGGATTTCGAGGGCGATCTGTATCTGACCCAGGACGGCGCGCCGCTGGAACTGTCCGGGCCGCTGGAGGCGCGGATCCATTATCGCGACGGCCGCCTGATCGAGACCCATCTGCGCGCCGTGATCGCCCGCCCCGACCCGGCAGAGGCGCCTGTCTCGGTCAGGATCTATGACCCGGTCTATTACACCGCCTATTCGCTGACCGCCGCGCCCCGCATCGTCGGGCGCGAGGATTGCCGGGTCACCGTGGATGAGGCCGATCTGTCCGCCGCGCAAAAGCTCTATGCCGACGAACTGGCCACTCTGGACGCCATCAGCGCCAGCGGCGAGGTTCCGATGCCCGAACTGGGCCATGCTTTCGCCGATGAGGTCAGCCTGCAATGCGCGCCCTGATCCTGACTTTGCTGGCGCTGGCCGCGCTGGTGGGGCTGTTCTTCGCCGCCGGGCTGGATGCCGGTCTGTCGCAATGGATCACCTCGACGCAGCGCGATTACCAGAATGCGCTGGCCGGGGCCCTGCGCGGTCTGCGCGCGGGCGCGCCGGGGGCGGTTACGGGCTTCATGTCGATCTGCTTTGCCTATGGCTTCCTGCATGCGCTGGGGCCGGGGCATGGCAAGGCGGTGATGGGCGCCTATGCGATGGCCAATGACGGCACCTTGCGGCGGATGGTCTGGCTGGCCGTCACCGCCAGTCTGGCGCAGGCCACCGTCGCGGTGCTGCTGGTGCATGGCGCGATCTTGCTGCTGGGCGGGGCGCGCGACCGGATCGAGGGGCTGGCCACGCAGATCGAACCCCTCTCGGCGCTGGCCATCGGCGCGCTGGGGCTGCTGTTGTTGTGGCGCGGCGTCCGGCGGCTGCGGGACAATCGCCCGCACCACCATCATCACCACGACGCGCATTGCGGCTGCGGCCATGCCCATGCGCCGGATGCCGATCAGGTCCGGCAGGCGCGCAACTGGCGGGAAATGCTGGCGCTGGTGCTGGGCATCGCGATGCGGCCCTGCACCGGGGCGCTGTTCCTGCTGCTGATGACATGGCGGCTGCAACTGACCGGGATGGGCATCGCCGGGGCCTATGTCATGGGCGTGGGCACGGCGATGGTGACTGCGCTGGCGGCGGCGATGGCCGTGGGGATGCGGCGCGGCGTGATGATGTCGGCGCCCAGCCTTGGCCGGGCGCCGGTGGTCTTTGCCGGGTTGGAAATCGGGCTGGGCCTGCTGATCGGGCTGGCCGGTCTTGCGGCCTTCAGGGGCGGCTGGTTCTGACCGCCGTCAGTGGCTCAGCCCGCTGCCGCCGACCACGGTCAGGTTATAGGGCTGGCCCTCGACCTCGATGGTGCCGATCTCGCTCAGATCTTCGGTCGATATCCGGCGCACCAGCCCCGCGCGCGGGTCGCTGACCACGATCTCATCGCCCGCCATGGCAATGCGCGGGCGCGGGTCGTTCCAGTGACCATCCATCGAATAGGGCTCGGTCACGCTTTCGCTGGCGGCGATTTCGGCATTCAGCAGGTCGATGCGGTGCAGGGTCCCGTCCTCGGTCAGCACATAGCCATGCGCGGGCCGCACCGGGTCCAGCGCGAAATCAATGCGACGGAAGGGCAGCTCGATCCGGCGGAAATGCGGCTGATCCACCGGGTCGATCACCACCAGCCCGTCAGCGCCGTGATTGCCCAGAAACACCTGAATCGCGGTCGAGCCCAGCAGGGTACCGGTTGTCACATCCTGCGGGAAATCCTCGGGATAGGGCAGCATCTCGAAGACCGGCGCACCCCCGGCGATGGTGGCGGTCAGCACGCCCTCTTCGCAGCCCGCCGCCAGAAAGGCGCCGGAAAACGCCTCGCCATGAATGCCGGTGCATGGGGCCAGATCGCCCACTGCGCTGCCATCGGCCTGAAACTGTTGCAGACCCAGCCGCGCGCCCTCTCCATCCGCCGCCACCGTGCCCAGCCAGACCGGACCCAGCGGGGCGACAAAGCCGTGATGCGGATAAGATTGCGGGAAATTCGCCTCGCCGATGGTGCCGCCTGCCAGCGCGCTGGCCTCGATGATCCCGGCATAACCGCCCTTGTCGTAATTGATCACCACCTTGCCGCCGTGATCGACCAGATGGAACGGGCGCGGGCCGGTCAGCGGCGCGCCCAGCATGGCCGGATCGCTGACCTCCAGATCGGTATGGTCGCCGTGGTCATGCAACTCGATCCCGCTGGAGATGAAATGCACATGATCGTCATCCGACTGCACCGCCGCCACGACCGCGCCACCGGCGACCGCAAACAGCTTTGCCTGACCGGCAAGATCAAAGCTCCAGCGATGCTCGGGCTCGGTCAGATCGAAGGCGGTGACCAGCGGCTTGTCGTGATCGCCGACAAAAACACGGTAATGGGTCAGATCGTCGTCATGGTCATGGCCCTCATGCGCAAAGGCGACGGGCGCAAGGATCATCGCGATGGCGGTCGAGGTGGCGAATTTGCGGAACATGCTGGTTCTCCTGTTCATGTCGTCAGTGGTCAGCGCGGTGCCAGCGCGGACAGGATCGAGTCGGCGTTGTGGCGCATCATCGCCAGATAGCCGGGCGCCGGGCCGTCCTCTGCCGACAGCGCGTCGGAATAGAGCGTGCCCGCGATTTCCAGATCCGTCTCGGCGGCGATCCGGTCCAACAGCCGCGTATCCGAGATGCTTTCGGCAAAGATCGCCCCGGCATCGTGCTGGCGGATTTCCCGGATCAGGCCGGCGACATCGGCGGCCGAAGCCTCGGCCTCGGTCGAGACCCCCTGCGGCGACAGGAAGGTGATGCCATAGGCGTCCTCGAAATAACGAAAGGCGTTATGGGCCACGACCACGCTGCGGCGTTCGGGCGGCAAATCCGCCACCGCGTCGCGGATATGCTGGTCCAACGCCGCCAGTTCGTCATTGTAACGCGCCGCATTCGCCCGGTATTCCTCGCATCCCCCGGCATCGGCGGCGCAAAAGGCCTCGGCAATATTTTCGACATAGACCTGCGCATTCGCAACCGATTGCCAGGCATGGGGGTCCTGTGCGGCAGCGTGAAACACGGCCTCGTCGCCGTTCATGTGGTAATGCCCGCCCGCCGGATCATCCAGCACATGCGCCCCCTCGGTCAGCGCGATGATCGGCGCGTCGGTGCCGCTGGCCGCGATCAGCCGCGACAGGAACCCCTCGAAAGACAGCCCGTTGGTCAGCACCACATCGGCACCGGCCAGCGCCATCGCATCCGCCGGCCGCGGCTCATAGACATGGGCGTCCGATCCCGGCCCGACCAGCACCTTCAGGTCGATATGCTCGCCGCCCACCTGTTGCGCGAAATCGCCGATGATCGAGAAACTGGCCACGACATTCAACCGCTCGGCCTGCGCGGCGACGGAAAATAACGATGTTATAACATAGCAAATTATACCGGGAAGAAGCCTGTTTTTCATGGTCATCTCCTTGATTTCATGGGGTCAGGCGGTCCGGTGGGACCGACGCGGCAGCAGCGGCACCAGCAATCCGCGCGGCGCGAACAGCACCGACAGCGCATAGATCGCCCCGGCGCACAGAATGATCGCCGGGCCGGACGGCAACGAGACGTGATAGGACAGCAAAAGCCCGCCAAAAGAGGACAGCATTCCGATCGCCACCGCCAGCAGCGCCATCGGCAGCACGCTTTGCGTCCAGAAGCGCGCGGCGGCGGCAGGCACAACCATCAGCCCGACCGACAGCAGCGTCCCCAGTGCCTGAAATCCGGCGACGAGGTTCAGCACCACCAGCCCCAGAAAGGCGAAATGGGTCAGCCCGCCAAGGCGAGAGACCGAGCGCAGAAACAGCGGATCAAGACATTCCGCCACCAGCGCCCGCCACAGCGTGGCCAGCGTCAGCCCCGTCACCCCCGCCACCAGAACGATCAGCCACAGCGCCGCGTCGTTCAGCGCCAGAACGGTGCCGAACAGCACATGCATCAGATCGACGCTGGAGCCGCGCAGGCTGACCATCACCACCCCGATGGACAGCGAAATCAGATAGAAGGCGGCCAGCGAGGCATCCTCTTTCTGCACCGTCAGCCTTGCCACCGCCCCGGCGCCAAGCGCCACCGCCGCACCGGCCAGCAATCCGCCGATGGTCATCGGCACGATCTCCAACCCATACAGCATGAAGCCCGCCGCCGCGCCGGGCAGGATGGCATGCGACATGGCATCACCGGTCAGGCTCATCCGGCGCAGCATCAGAAAGACGCCGACGGGACAGGCCGACAGCGACAGCAGCAACGCCCCCAGCAGTGCCCGCTGCATGAAGCCGAATTCGGTGAAGGGCGCGATAAGCAGTTCCTGCATCAGGCCGCCCCCTGCCCCAGCACATGAGCATGGGCGGCGTGGCTGTGACCGGCATGTTCCTCGGGGTCGCACCAGGGCGCGCTGTCATCCCACGGTTCCTGAAACTGGCGGGCGCGGCGCAGGTTTTCGGGCGTCACCACCGTTCGCGTATCGCCCCAGGCGATGGGGCGGCGCGCCAGCAGCAGGGTTTGCGGGAAATGCGCGCGGACCAGATCCATGTCATGGGCGACGACGATCACGGTGCGGCCTTCCTCGTGCCAGCGGCGGATCAGCACGATCAGGTCGCGGATGGTCTTTTCGTCAACGGCGTTGAACGGTTCGTCCAGCAGGATCAGATCGGCATCCTGCACCAGCACGCGGGCGAACAGCGCCCGCTGCAACTGCCCGCCCGACAGGCTGTCAATGGACCGGTCGCCGAAACCGCCCAGACCCACGGCCTCCAGCGCATCGCGCACCGCCCTGCGATCGCAGGCACGGTGGCGGCCCAGCAGCCCGCGCTTCTGCCACAGCCCCATCGAGACCAGATCGACCACCCGCGCCGGAAAGCTGCGATCCAGTTCGGATTGCTGCGGCAAATAGCCGACGCTGGTGCCCGGCGTGATCCGGCAGGAACCGCTCATGGCGGGCAGCAGGCCGACGATGGTCTTGATCAGCGTCGATTTGCCCGACCCGTTCGGCCCGACAATCGCCATCAGCGTCCCGCGCCCGATCTGCCCCGACAGGTGATGGACGGCGGCATGGCTGTTATAGCCCACGGTCAGATCGGTGAATCTGATGCAGGTCTGGGGCGTCTGAATGTTCATCTCGGGTCTGTCCGGCCTTTGGCGGATTCGGTTATGAGATGTTATTACATCGTGGCGCGATCAGGGCAAGGGCCGCATCGCATCTATCCGACCGCGGTCTTAGGCTGGGCCGTGCCATCAGCCCTGCCCGCCAGATGGCGGCGCAGTTCCGCCGCCATCGCCGGACGGTTCATCGCCGCAAGCGCCACCTGCAAACGCGATGCCAGCCGGGGATCGTCGCGCGCCACAGCCTTTTTCGTCACCCCGCCAAGGAACCGGCGAAAGCTGCGCGCCTGCCGGTACAGCTGATAGAAACGCGCCGGGGTCATCCCGCCTTCGACACATTCATCGACGAAACGGGACAAGACGCCGATCTGACCCAGAAACTGCGCCGTGAAATGCGCGGCATGGCGCGCGCGCAGCAGCTCGACATGCCGCCCCGCCAGCCGCTCGGCATGCCTGCGGTCTTCGGCAACCTCGGGGTCGTAAACGATCCAGGCCTTGCGGGTATCGCGCAGCCCGACCGCGCCATCGGCGAAGGGACCGGACCAGTCGGCGCGCGAGCCGCTGGGATAGCGCCGGTCCCAATCCGCCAGCTTCGGGTCCAGCGTGGATTGCGGCGAAAAGGCGATGACCGTGCTGCCCGGCGCCAGCGAAGAAAACGCGCAGGCCGCATAGGCCCCCATCGAGACGCCCGAAAAGACGACCTTGCGATAGCCCTCGAAAAAACCCCCGTCGCGCAGCCGCAACAGATGGGCGAACAAGTCGGGCGAGCGGAACCAGTCCGGGCGAAAGGCCATGACCCCCAGACTGGACCAGCGCCGCTGCTCGGCCAGCCCATAACCCCAGGGGTCGCGCAGCCTGTTCTTGTCACGCGCGCGGGACAGATCATCGAAGCCGACATAAAGGACATCGCGCTTGCGCCGCGTATGCTGCAACGCAAAGCTGTCCTCGGCAATGAAGAAGCCCCTGCGATATCGCGACGTGGCCATCGCATGCAGCCAGAACGGCACGGGGGGGTGATGCGGATGCGACTGCGCCATCGGCACGTCGGTCTGCAAGGCGCGTGGCAGCCCGACCAGCACCTTGGCACGGGCCGTCAGAAACGGAAAGTTCTGCGCCAGCCGTTCGGCGATCTGGCCCTCATCCAGCAGGACAAAGCCGCGCTTTTTTGCCATCTCTGGCGTGAAGGTCGTATCGTTGATGCCGCTGTGGGACACCAGCGCCAGACGGTCGGGAATGATGCAGGACCTGAACCGCTGCTCCAGCGCGAAATGACCGAAGCCGAAGATGCTTTTCGTATCATGTTTCAGCGCCAACCCCACCGCCAGAAACCTGACCGGCCAGTGATAGGTCGCGGGCGTATTACCCACCGTGGCGCAATACAGAACCCCGCCAAGCGAGATCGCAAAAGGCTCGGGCGAATCCAGCATCGGCTGCGCATGGGCCTTCAGCTGCTCGATGTAATCGGCGCAGAGGCAATCGTCGTCATCCAACCGGAACTGGATCGTATCGGCCAGCTTCAGGCGCAATTCGCGATAGACCCGCATCTGGGCCTCGCCGACAGAGGACAGTCCGAAAAACCGCAGAACCACCTGCGGGATCCGCGCGCAGATATCCTCCAGCCGGTCGCGATAGTGCTGCGGCATCATCTCTGACGCCAGCACAAGGAAACGGAAATCCTGATCCGTCTGCGCCCGCAGCGAGGCCAGCGTCAGATGTTCGAAGGATTTCAGCCGCGCCTCCATCCGTTCGGGGGTGAACAGATGTTCCGCCTGCTGCATCGCGATCGCCGCGACCTCGGCATCGCTTTTGCCGCGATAGGCCTTCCAATCCCCTCGGCCAACCAGTGAAAAGCGGCAGATCCCGACAATGTTCATTTCTGCTAACCAACGTTGAAATACTCGAACCCATCGGCTCCGCGCCCGTGCTTAGCCTATAAGCATAATGCTTGAAAGCATTGTGACAGGCTCAGCCGGAAATTGTGCAATCCGGCTCGTACCACCATTTGCACTTTCTGCATAAACCGGCAATCTGGCGACGAAGAAAGAGGGTCCCATGTTTTCGATTATCGTTCTTGTCGTCGCGGGCCTTGCGGCGGGCGCGCTGAATGCCGTCGCGGGGGGCGGCACCTTCCTGTCATTCCCGGCGCTGGTCTGGATCGGCGTACCGCCGGTGATGGCCAATGCGACGGCGACACTGGCCGCCCTGCCCGGCTATATCGGCAGCGCATGGGCCTACCGGCAAGAGATCGGATCGCGTGGCCCGATCCCGATGCGCGCCATTATCGCAATGGCGGTGCTGGGCGGGTTTCTGGGCGCCTTGCTGCTGCTGATCACCCCGCCCGAGATCTTCGTCAGCGTCGTGCCCTGGCTGCTGCTGTTCGCGACGGCGGCGTTTGCCACAGGGCCGTCGCTGCTGCGCCGCTTCACCCGCTCGGGCGGCGGGCTGGCCGGAGGGGCGGCGCTGGCGCTGTTGCTGGCGGTGTCGATTTACGGGGGGTATTTCAACGGCGGGCTGGGCATCATGCTGCTGGCCGCCTTCGGCTTTACCGGTTTCACCGACCTGCATCAGATGAACGGGCTGAAGAACGTGATCTCGGCCATTCTGTCAACGGTGTCGGTGGCGACCTATATCGCGGCGGGACTGATCGCCTGGGAATCGGCGGCGATCCTGGCGCTGGCCTGTACCGTGGGCGGCTATCTTGGCGCCCATGCCGCGCGGCGCATCACCAATATGGCGGCGCTGCGCGTGTTCATCACCCTTGTCGGGCTGGCCATGGCGGCGGCCTTCTTCACGCTGTAACGGCGCGAAGGGTCACATCCGGATAGAGCGGAAATTGGCCTCGGCGATGCCCAGCACGTTCAGGTCCAGCCGGTCGGGCTGCTGACGGTTGCGGGCGGCAGCCGCGACCGAGGCGGCGGCACGGAAAATGGCGAAAAATTCGACGATCCTGGCGAAAATGCGGTGCATGGCGAAACCTGTCTCTGAAGTATCATTGGTGGTGATACAAAGATGGGCCTTCGCCGCCGTTTCTGCAACGCAGCATAAGCTCATGGCCGCCATGCAGCAGGCGAATGGCGGGCGGCACCCGGTTGGTGTTCAGGATCCACAGCAGCGTCACCGACATGAAGGGCATGAACATCGCCCCGAATACGTCATTCGCGTTCTTCCGCGCCAGTTCCGGCGCACTTGCCGCCATTGATGATCGTTATTTATATCCGCAGTAATAGACAATAATGCGGATTACCCTGACAATGACAGGGAAAGGGATAACCTTCCCCGTGGGGAAGGTCACTCCAGTTGCTCCAGCAGCGAGGCCACAGCCGCCTCCAGCCGCCGCCGGTCGATGGCGGAAAAGTCGCGCGCCAGCCGGATCTCCAGCCGTCCATTGGCGGCGGTGCATTTGGCGCTGCCCTGCGGACGGGCAATCTGGAAGGTGGTCTTGGCCTTGGCCGCCTGCCCCGCCGTCTGTCCCGGTGGCGCGGCGGGGGCGCTGCGCTGGGGCGCGGCATCGGCACCACCCCCCTGCCCCGCAAAGCGCCGCAGCACGTCCAGTTCCTCCTTGATCGAGCGCGTGTCCCAGTCCTTGAACTCGGCCCTGATCGCCGCTGCCGTTCCCGACACCTCGGCCAGCCGCTGCGACAGCGCCAGCCCCAGCGCCCGCGGGATCTCTTGCGGATACAGCAGCGTCTCGCCCAGGGCTTCGACCAGCGTGATGAAGTTGCGGATATAGCTGCGCTTCTGATACCCGGCCGAGCGGAACAGGATCGCCACCGCCTTTTCGGGATCATTCTCGGCGGTCAGCGGGTCCATCGCATAGTGAACCGCCAGCTGCGCCATCTCGGCAAACGAAATGTCCTTGCGGACCATGTTCTCATCCACCATGCGCTGATACAGACGCTCCAGATCGTCGCCACGGGCGGAAATCCCCGCCGGGATCCGGCCCCAGCTTTCAACGTCGCCGGTCTCTTCCAGCAACTGCCGATAGGCAGACAGGCGGCGCCAGCCCTGAATCAACTCAAACCGCCCGTCCCCGGCAGGCTCGACCCGGATCGGGTTCGACAGCCCGATTTCGCGGATCGACTCGACCAGTTCCGCCAGTTCGTAATCCGGCCCCGCCGCGCGGTCGCGGATCAGTTTGGTGGTGTCGATGGCGTCCAGCGCGATCAGATCGGTAATCAGCCCGGCACGCTTCAGGCGCACATGCTCTTGCGCCAGCGCGTCGTTTTCGGCCCGGATCCGCGCCTCGAGCGCGGCGCGGTCTCGGGTCGATTCCGCCGTCTCGGCAATGGCCGATGCCATCGGCCCCCGACGCATCGACTTGGTTTCCGGCGCGGGCCCAACCTTCCCCGCGGGGAAGTCTTCCGGCCCGTCATCCGGCACCTCGATATCAAACATGCGGCGTTTCCTGCTCATGCCGTCGCCTCCAGTTCGGCCTCATCCAGCCGCGCCCAGGCCTCCATCACATGGCCGCGAAACTCGTCATAGGCCTGATCGAAGGTCGCCCGCGCGCGCCGCCAAGTGCCCCGCGTCATCTCGCGATAGTCGATTTCATAGATCGACGACAGGAAACGCCCCGACTGCTCGACCGCGCGGGTCAGCTCGATCGGGTGATCCGCCATACGGTCGCCGAACACCTGCTTGAAGGCGTTGAACATCGCCTGATGCAATTCGTTTGACGGCTCATAGCGGGTCATCAGGAAGCGGATATCGGAAAAGACCTTCGGCAGCGCGATCTTCCCCGTGGGGAAGTTTTCAAAGCCATGCGACAAATCCTCCAGCGCCTCGGCCAGCTGGCCGATGAAACTGGTGGTCGAGTCATATTCCCAGTATCCCGGCCCCGAGGGGATATAAAGCATGTCGGCAGCAAAGACCGCATTCATCGACTGATAGCCGATGGCAGGCGGGCAATCGAACAGGATCAGGTCATAGGCATCATCGGCCAGCCCGTCCAGAAACCGCGACACGGCACCGAAGAAGGTCCATTCCGGGTTCAGGTGGCGATACTGCGCGCTGGCGAACTCCACAAAGGCCGCATTGGCGCAGCTGGGCACGATGTCGATGGTCGGCCAGGCGGTCGGCTTGATGAAATCCGACGGGCGCAGCGTACCCAGACCCATGTCGCGGATCGAGGCCGGCAGCTTGCGGCGGGGCAGGGCGGTTCCGCTCTCGGCGCCACTGGCGGCACTGTTCATGCGGTCGGTCTCACGTTCCAGATCGCGGGCCATGATGCCCCAGACGGTATGGTCCTCGCCCACATCGTTCAGCCCCATCGAATGGGACAGCGTCGCCTGCGGGTCGAAATCGACGACCAGAACCCGGTATCCGTCCAGTGCGGCGGCATGGGCGAAATGCAGCGCCACCGTGGACTTGCCCGCGCCGCCCTTGAAATTGGCGATGGCGGCGCGGAAGGCGCGTTTGCCTTCGGGGCGCGGCGGCATCAGCGACTTGCGGCTGATCCTGATCCTGCGGCGCAACTCGTTGATCTCGTCCAGCGAGAACCAGCGCTGGCGCCCATCCTCTTCGACTTCCCCGAGGGGAAGGTTCGGATCGGCGGCCAGCTTGCCGCGAAAGGTGGACTGGTTGATGCGAAAGATCAGTTCGGCCACCTCCCAACTGGAAAAGCGGCGCAGCGTCTTTTCATTCGAGGGGCTGAAGGTCTGGCGGCGGATCCAGCCCTGCATCTTCAGCGACTGGGCCTGCAACCTCGATAGGTCTTCATGCGTGTACAT